>NZ_JAGIRL010000021.1 GCF_019012925.1 Fusobacterium sp. | reverse complement strand
TATTGTTGGGGGAAATATTATGTTAACTATGGGAGCTATAGCTGGAGGAGCTTGTTTTGGGGATAATATAGGACTTATTTCAGATACTACTATAGTTAGTTCTGGTATCCAAGGTGTTGAAGTTGTTAAAAGAATTAGACATCAAGGATTTTGGTCTGCATTGGTTTTAATCTCTGGTATTATCTGTTTTGGAGTTGCTGGAATAGTTATGGGATTACCTTCAACAGTTGGGGATGGAGCCGCTGCTATCAATAAAATTCCTGCTGAGGTTTGGACAAAACTTGCTGAAGAGAGAGAATCAGCTGTAACTCTATTAAATCAAGTTAGAGATGGGGTTCCAGTTTATATGATAATTCCTCTAATATTAGTTTTAATCTTTGCATTTAGAGGGTATCAGACATTTATATGCTTGTTTATAGGGATAATTTCCTCATACATACTTGGATATTTTGCTGGTACAGTTACTAGTACAAAGGCTTTTCTTGAAGATTTGATACTTGTAGGATTCAAAGGGGCAGGATCTTGGGTTATAGTTATGATGATGTGGGTTTCAGCTTTTGGTGGAATAATGAAATTGATGGATGCATTTAAACCTCTATCTATATTACTTATAAAAATCTCTAAGAATGTAAGACAGCTTATGTTTTGGAATGGAGCTCTATCAGTATTTGGAAATATGGCTCTAGCTGTTGAGATGGCACAAATAGTTACAATAGGACCAATCATTAGAGATTTAGTGGAGAAAAATGTAGAAGGTGCTCCAGAGGATATGGAGGTATTAAGACTTAGAAATGCCACATTCAGTGACGCTATGGGAGTTTTTGGATCTCAATTGATTCCTTGGCACGTATATATTGGATTCTATTTGGGGATAGCTGCTACTGTGTATCCTCTAGAGGAGTTTTCACCAATAGATATTATCCAATACAACTTTATAGCATTCATAGCTGTAATAAGTATGTTACTTCTAACTTTAACAGGTTTTGACAGATTTATTCCTAGATTTGCACTACCTAGAGAGCCAAAAGTTAAATTAAGAAAATTATAATTTTAATGTAAAAATTTGTAATATATTTGACTAAACGAACTGTTTTAGTGGTTAATATATAAAAAATAAAAAATAATTGCTTTTTTCAGACAACTGTTGTATAATTTTATCAAGCCAGATATACAGGAGGAATATGATGAAGAATAAGAAAATTTTATCGTTAATAGCAGGATCTTTAACAGTTTTAGCATTGACAGGTTGTAGTAACGTTTCAGATAAAAATGTTGATAAAGTGACTTTGACTTATGATCAACTATCAGCTAGAGAGAATATGATGGCAACTAACTGGTATCAAACTTCTGGAGAAGCAAAGGCATTATATATCCAAGGATATAATATAGCTACTGAAAGATTAAAAGAGTACTTAAAGAAACCACATAAAAAACCATACTCTATTGTTTTAGACTTAGATGAAACAGTAGTAGATAACAGTCCATATCAAGCAGAGAATGTATTAACAGGTGGAAGTTATAGCTCTGCAACTTGGAATGATTGGGTAAATATGAAAAAAGCTAAGGCAGTTCCAGGAGCAAAAGAGTTTTTACAATTTGCTGATAAGAATGGTGTAAAAATATACTATGTTTCAGATAGAGCAGAGAGTCAATTAGATGCAACTATAGAGAACTTATTAGCTGAGGGAATTCCAGTACAATCTAGAGAGAATGTTCTATTGAAAAATAAAGAGGATAAGAGTGGAAAGGTAAATCGTCGTGAAAAGATAAAAGAGCATACTGATTTAATTATGCTTTTCGGAGATAACCTATCTGACTTTGATGTTTTCTCATCTAAATCAATAGAGGACAGAAACAATAGAGTTGAGGAGTTAGCAAAAGAATTTGGAGATAGATTTATACTATTCCCAAATCCAATGTACGGAGCATTTGAAAGTGCTATTTACAATGGAAGCTTCCCAGGAGCAAAAGAGAAGAGTCAAATAAAAGAACAAACTTTAAGAAGTTACAAAGATATATAGGGAGATTTAAAGAGCTTGCTAAAAACTCTTTAAATAAAACTATAAAAGTATAATACAAAAGGAAAAAAGTTACTTTCAATTATCAATGTTTATTACAGTAATTTTTTTCCTTTTTCTTTATTATTATCTTATAAAACATTTTGTTGGAGGGGTTATGAAAAAGGTTTGGAGTGTTTATTTTAGTGGAACAGGAACTACAGAGAGAGTGGTAAGAGCTTTAGCTACTATGCTTGAAAAGAGATTAGAACTAGAGAGAGGAGAGGTAAACTTTACTTTTAAAAAGAATAGAGAGAAAAAATACAGTTTCTCAAAGGAGGATATAGTAGTTGTAGGAACACCTGTTATAGCGGGAAGAGTACCCAACCTTCTTTTGGAATTTTTAAGATCTCTAGAGGGAGATGGTGCCTTAGCAATTCCTATTGTTATGTTTGGAAATAGAGATTATGATGATGCCTTGATAGAGTTAAAGGATATTTTAGAGGAAGATAGTTTTGTAGTGGTGGGAGCAGGAGCTTTTGTAGGAGAGCACTCTTTCTCAACAAAATTAGGTGCTGGAAGACCAGATAGTTCTGATTTTGAGATTTTGGAGACACTGGGAGAGAGGATAATTGGTAGAGTAAAAGAGAAGAGATATTTGAGTGAAAAGATAGTTGTAAAGGGTGAAAAACCATATAGATGGTACTATCAACCTCGAGATTCCAAAGGAAATCCAATAGATATAAGAAAAGTAAAGCCTAAGACAGATATGGCACTCTGCACAAATTGTGGGTATTGTGCCGAGATATGTCCACTCTCATCAATTGAAAAAGATTCTGTAGATGTAGTTAGTGGAATCTGTATGAAGTGTTGTGCCTGTGTAAAGAGATGTCCTCAGAAAGCTAAATACTTTGATGATGAGAACTTTATCTACCATAAAGAAGAATTGGAATTGGAATATAGTAGAAGAGCTGAGGTTGAAATTTTTTAAAAAATTTAGAAACTCCTACTTGAAGAAAAATAATAGAGATGTTATAATAGTAGAGTAAATTAGTATACTTTATATAGAAGAATATTTTTAAGTATAGGAGTGTTATAAATTATGTTTAATTTATCGTTTAATGTCGATGGAAAAGAGTTATCTTATCAAATTATTACCCAAGAGAAGGCTAAAGAGTTAATGGAGATAAATAGTGACTATATTATATTGGATGTTAGAAGTGATTGGGAGTTTGAGAGTGGACGTATAAAAGGTGCGTTAAATCTACCCAATGAAGATATAGGACACGAAGATATAGAGATGTTGCCAGATAAAGAGAAGATGATGTTTATCTATTGTCGTAGTGGGCATAGAAGTAAACAGGCAGCAAGTAAATTAGCTATATTAGGATATAAAAATATATATGAATTTGGAGGAATTATCACTTGGGATGGTGAGATAGAAAGATAAAACTAACTCAATAGAAATAAAAAAGTTACTCTTATTAGTTAATGCCTATGCAAGACTAATTTAGTAACTTTTTTTTATTTCTTAATTATCTATTTCTTTCAAGATACTCTCTAAAGATAAGTTGAAAATCTTTTTTCTGGACGCACTCCAAGAGTGGTTGTATCTCTTCAAGATTACTAATATTTATACTTTCACCATAATCTTCAAGATGTTTAAATATGGTCTCAAATGAGATATAATCAACATTCTTGATAATTACGTAATTTTTTTCCTCCTTCTCTCCAATCATTCCAACTAATCCATATGAGATAAAGATGTTTAAAATATGAGTTACTACTTCATAAGGTATATTATAAGTTTCAACTATTTCATTGATGGTAAGAGGAGAAAGATTATTGAGATATCTTTTTATCAACTCACTGACTATTATAGTTGCACTATACTCTTTATATTTAAAGCTAATGTTGTCAATGCTCTTGTTGTAGAGGTGTAGCTCTCGATTTTGTAAAAAGTAGCAGAGATGTGAACCGAGAATTATAAAAAACCACATTATTTTTAGCCAAAATAGAAAGATAAAGACAACAGAAAAACTACCATATATCTTATTGTATGTATTTACCATTCCTTGTAGTAGTATAAATAGAGATTGAAAACCAGAGAAAAATAGCGATATGAAGATTGCAGCTATAAAGGCTGGAATAAATCTAACTTGAGTATTTGGAATGAGCATATACATAGCAGTAAAAAATAGAAGAAGTGTAAAAAATGGAACTAAACGAACAAATAAACTGAGTCCCCAGTAGTCCACACCCATTCTGTCACTGATTATTTTTATAACTCCACTTGAGATTACAAGTAGCGTTGGAAAAAGAATAAAAAATGAGATATAGTCAGTGATCTTTCTTAGGAACATTCTAGATTTTTCCACTCTCCAAATGTCATTAAAAGCTTTTTCAATAATAGAAAACATTGAGATAAGAGTCCAACCTAAGAAGAGAAAACCGATACCAGCCAATATCCCAGTTCTAGTATTTTCTAAAAAGTTTTGAGCAAAGGTTATTAGAAGATTGATTGATTCATCATTTAAAGGAGAGTAATCTCTAAGCTTGATAAGCAAGTAATCAGCTATTCCAAACCAAGTCCCTAAGCTAAAAAGTATAGCAAATATAGGAACTAGAGAAAGAATAGTATAGAAACAAAGAGAGGTAACCCAGAGTCCTGAGTTAGCTCTCTTATAACTAGCCAATGCCTTTTTAATGACATTTGTAATATTACTTAGTTTACCTTGGGATATTATCTCTTTATATGAATCTGTGATTGATTTAAATTCCATAATATCCTCCCAATCTAATTTTCTGATATAGGTGTATTTTGTTTCTCTTCTATTTCAGAAAGATCAATCTTCTCTTTAACCTCTTCTACTACAGTATCTATTTTTTTCTCTGGAATATCTTTGTTTCTAAAGTTAAGTTCAAAGTTCTCCTTATCTAATGTATAGATACTAGATAGTGTAGTTGGTGAGTAGAAATAATCTCCAACTCTAACTAATTTTTTTTCACTATTAGAGTCATAGATATAGAATGGATTTTCACTATTCCCCAATGAATCCATAATTTTTTTGTCAATTTGCATAGCTTTAAACTCTTGCTTTCCATCATTTGAAATATATGTTGGTGAAACCTCCATAAGCATAATCAATCTTTCCATTAAGAAGTACTCAGGAATAACTTCAGCTCCCTGTGATTTTGTTGTAAAGAAAGCTAGCATTAGAAAAACACTCATAAAAAACTTTTTCATAAATCCTCCTATTCAAATCTCATATCTTCTAGTTTTTTTATTCTCTCCTCTGTTGAGGGGTGTGTACTAAATAAGTTTGCCATTTTATTTCCAGCTAACGGACTTACAATAAACATATTTTCAGTGGCTGGAGCAGCATTTGGCATAGGGATTCTTCTGCTGTATAGATCCAATTTTCTAAGTGCATTTGCCAAATAAATGGGATTACCACTAACTTTAGCACCAAATCTATCAGCCTTAAACTCTCTAGTTCTTGAGATAGCCATTTGAACTAACATAGCTGCCATAGGTGCAAATATAGCGATACCAATTAGAGCAAGAGGGTTGCTACCTCTATCATCGTCATCTCTACTACCACTGCCAAAGATAGCTGCCCATCTAGCCATACTAGCTAAAAAAGAGATAGCTCCAGCCATAGTAGCAGCAACAGTGCTAATTAAAATATCTCTGTTGTGAACGTGTCCCAATTCGTGTCCAATAACACCTGATAGTTCATTTTCATCAACTAGATCCATAAGTCCTCTAGTTACAGCTACAGCTGCATTTTTAGGATTTCTACCTGTAGCAAAGGCATTGGGTTGAGCCTCATTTATAATATAAACTTTCGGCATAGGTAGGTCGGCACTTCTAGCTAATTTTTCAACTATTTGGTAGAGATAAGTACCTCTCTCCACAGGTTGAGCACCATACATAGATAAAACTATCTTATCACTATACCAATAAGATATAAAGTTCATAACTCCTGCCATAATTAGAGCAATCACAACTCCATTGTGTCCGCCTAAAGCATTTCCAATAAGTAAAAGAATAAATGTTAATGTTCCCATAAGAACAAAAGTTTTTAATGTATTCATATTTAACTCCTAATAATTGATTTATTTTTAATTGATATTATTTTAATAGGTTTTAGATTTTGTCTCCCTCCTCAATGTAATATAAACTTCTCTCTAAGTATATTATACATTATTTTTTTATTTCTTCAATATTTTTAATATTATCATAGAATTATGTCAGCAGTATGTAATTATAAAAGGTTGAAGAGAGAGAGATTTTTAGGTATAATTTATGTATAAAGTTAGCTTTGAAGTTAAGGAGTGGTATATGAAAAGCATAGAGGTAAGAACTTTGGGAGAGAAGTATGAGATACTACTTGGGAGTGGAATAATAGATAGATTAAAGAGTTATTTAAATGGTTATGATAAAATCTTACTTTTAACAAATGAGGAGATTGGAAGAATATACTATAACAGAGTAGTAGCTCAATTAAATGATGAGAGAGTAGTTGGATACTTTATCCCTGAAGGAGAAAAGTATAAAAATTTAGAAACAATATCAAAGATCTATGATTTTATGGCTGAAAAGAATTTTTCAAGAAAATCTTTAATAGTAACTTTAGGTGGAGGAGTAGTCTGTGATATGGGGGGGTTTACTGCTGCAACCTATATGAGAGGAATAGATTTTATTCAGATGCCAACCTCTTTACTAGCTCAAGTAGATGCAAGTATTGGAGGAAAAACAGGTGTGGATCATCCCAGTGGGAAGAATTTGATTGGAGCTTTTAAGCAACCTAAAGCTGTATTGATAGATGTAGAATTTTTAAAAACCCTACCTAAGAAAGAGTTTAGTTCAGGTATGGGAGAGGTAATTAAACACAGTTTAATTTTAGAGAATAAATGGTATCTAGAGTTTTTAGAAAAAAACTCTCAAGATATTTTAAATTTAAAATCAGATAGTTTGATAGAGATGATAAAGAGTTCTTGTGAGATAAAAAAAGAGATTGTAGAGAGAGATGAGTTTGAACAGGGAGACAGAGCCCTTTTAAATCTAGGACACACATATGGTCATACTTTGGAAAAGCTTTTCAACTTTCAAGATATTACTCACGGAGAGGGAGTAGCAAAAGGAGTGATCTTTGAACTGGAACTTTCAAGAGTATTAAATGAAATAGATGAAAATTTTATAGCTAGAGTGAGAAAAGTTTTTCAACTATATGGACTAAATTGTGAGCCAATCTCATATGAGGATGGGATTTTAATTGAAGTTATGAAAAAGGATAAGAAAAACTCCTTTGATAAGATAAACTTTATACTATTTGATAAAAATAAAAAGGTCTATAGAGATAGTGTTGATATTGATACAATTTTAAAGGTGAATAAAAAATTTTCCAACAGATATATAAAAGGTGTAATAGATATTGGAACAAACTCATGTAGACTATTTTTAGCCCAAGTTTATGATGAGGATGAGATGGTTATTGAAAGAGAGATATGTAAAGATGTTGAGATTGTAAAACTGGGTGAAGATGTAAATAGGAATGGATATCTAAAAAAGGAAGCTATAGAGAGAACTGTAAGTTGTCTAAAGGGGTATAAGTTAAAGGCGGATAGTTATGGAGCAAAGAGTTTGATAGCCTTTGCAACTTCAGCTACAAGAGATTCTAAAAATAGAGATGAGTTTTTATCACAGGTAAAAGAGTTTGGAATAGATATAAAGTGTATAGCTGGGGAGAGAGAAGCACAGTTAAATTTTTTAGGAAACTCAATTGTTTTTAAGGATAGAATATTGGTTCTTGATATTGGTGGTGGCAGTACAGAGTTTACTTTGGGAGAGAAGGGAGAGATTAAGTTTGTAAGAAGTATAAATATAGGTGCTGTAAGAGGAACAGAAAAATTCTTCAAAACAGGTGATTACACTTTTGAAAATATTGAAAAATGTAGAGCTTGGATAAGAGAGATGATTGAAGAGGTAAGATTTTTAAGTGAGAGGGAATTTTTGTTGGTTGGGGTAGCAGGAACAGCAACTACTCAGATCTCTGTGGATAAAAAAATGGTAGATTATGATAGCTCTAAAGTGCATATGAGTGAGATAACACTAGAAAAATTAAAGGATAATCTAAAACTGTTTTTATCTAAAAATGGTGAGGAGAGAAAGCAAATTATAGGTTTAGAGCCTAAAAGGGCAGATGTTATAGTGGCTGGAACACTGATTTTGATTGTAATTATGGAAGAGTTAAATCAGAAAAAGTTGGTTGTGTCAGAGTCAGATAACCTAAATGGTGCTATGATAAGTAAAATAGTATAAAATTTTTTGAAAATATTATATATGAGTAGAATTGTTAAAAAAAATATAGTAAAATATATTAGGTAATAAATTATAGTTGGAGGAGAATATGACACCAAGAATAGGAAAAATATTAGATGCTTATAATAGTTTTAATAGCACGACGAGGAAAAGATTAGTAGCGGGAAATTTATATGATTATTTTATGCAAGAGTTTAGAGGTGAACTAGAGTATATCTATAGTTCAGCTACAAAAGAAGAGATAAGAGAAGATGTAAAAGGAATGGCAGATATAATATATAAAGAAGAAGAGAAAGAGAAGAGAGATTTCCTTGTAGGTGTATTAGTTGATATAGTAAAAATGATGTAGGAGAGTGAAAAGTTGGAAAAATTACATTTAGATAGATGTTCAATCGGTGGCTGAGCGAACAAAATAGGACCAGAGGTTCTTTCAGAGATATTACATGATATTCCAAGTGTGGAAGATAAAAATTTAATAGTAGGATTTGAAAAATCAGATGATGCAGCTGTATATAAGTTAACTGATGATATAGCAATAATTCAAACATTGGATTTTTTCACTCCTATGACAGAAGATCCATATATATTTGGGCAGATAGCAGCTGCTAACTCTCTAAGTGATGTATATGCTATGGGAGGGCAACCTAAAACAGCTATGAATATAGTATGTTTTCCAAATAAGATGGATATAAAGATCTTAGGTGAGATATTAAAGGGTGGAGCTGATAAGGTTATGGAATCAGGAGCGGTCCTAAGTGGTGGACACTCTGTACACGATCCAGAGATAAAATATGGACTTTCTGTAACAGGGATAGCACATCCAGATAGAATATTAAAAAATCATGGTTGTGAAAGTGGAGATATCTTGATCTGTACTAAAAAATTGGGAACAGGAATAGTTAGTACTGCTTCAAAGGTTAATCTTGCTAGTAGAGAGGCTATTGATGAATCTTTAAAGCAGATGGTAACACTTAATAAATATGCAGCTGAGATAATTGTAAACTATCCAGTGACAGCTTGTACTGATATAACTGGATTTGGATTTTTAGGTCATGCCTATGAGATGGCAAAGGGATCAGAGAAAACTTTGATTTTTGAAGAGAGCTTTATACCATATATTTCAGAGGCTAAAAATTATGCTAAAGATTTTTTAATTACAACAGGTGGACAACAGAATAGAAACTTTGTAGGAAGAGATATAGAGTTTAATAAGACTCCTCTATGGTTACAGGAGATAATGTTTGATCCACAGACATCAGGAGGGCTTCTATTTTCAGTGAAAAAAGAGTGTGTACCATCCTTGATGAAAGAGTTTGCTGAAAATGGTGTAGAGGGATATATCATTGGTTCAGTTGAGGATAAAAAAGATAAATATATAATAGTGAGGTAAGATATGAGTAATCTTTTTCGTAAACTTCCTAAATTAGATATACTTATGAAAGATACAAAATTAGAAGAGTGTAGGGAAAAGTTAAATTACAATACTTTTTATTCTTTGGTAAAGGAGACAATAGACTCTTTTAGAGAGAATATAAAAAATGGGAAGATTATAGATTTTGAAATAGATGATATTATAGATGAAATTGTAAAAAAATCAAAATTTGCTGGAGTGAACAGATTAAAAAAAGTTATAAATGGAAGTGGAGTAATAATTCACACCAACTTAGGTCGTTCTGTTTTGAATAGAAAAGCTCTAGAGATGTTAGTTGAAGTAGCGGGAAACTATAACAATTTAGAATATGATTTAGAAACAGGAAAGAGAGGACATAGAAACTCTCATGTAGAGGAGTTGATCTGTAAGGTAACAGGAGCTAAGGGAGCCTTAGTGGTAAATAATAATGCAGCAGCTGTAATAATATGTCTAAATGAGTTTGCAAAAGGGAAAAACTCAATTGTTTCTAGAGGTGAATTAGTTGAGATAGGTGGTTCCTTTAGAATTCCAGATATAATGGAGCTTTCAGGTTCAAAATTAAAAGAGGTAGGAACAACGAATAAGACTAAAACTTCAGATTATGAAAAAGCAATAGATGAGGAGACAGCTCTTATTTTAAAAGTACATAGATCAAACTTTAAAATAATGGGATTTACAGATGAGGTTGAAAATAGTGAGATAGCAAGAATAGGAAAAGAGAATGATATTCTTACTATGGAGGATTTAGGTAGTGGAGTTTTGGTAGATTTTTCAAAGTATGGTGTAGTAAAGGAGCCAACTGTACAGGAGAGTATAGCTTCAGGAATTGATATAGTTACAATTAGTGGAGATAAACTTTTAGGTGGGCCTCAGTGTGGGATTATTCTAGCAGAGCCACACCTTATAGATAGATTGAAGAAAAATCAGTATTTAAGAGCATTTAGAGTGGATAAATTTGTACTATCTACATTGGAAAGTACATTGAAATTGTATCTTGATGAGAGAGAGGCTGTTCGTGAAATTCCAACTCTTAGAATGATCACTGAAAATGTAGGAGAGGTTTTAAAAAGAGCAGAAAAACTACATAGTTTGTTGAAAGAGAAGGGTATAGAGAGCCAAATAATAGAGACAAGAGCTAAAATTGGTGGAGGATCTATGCCAGAAGAGACAGTTCCAAGCTATGCTTTAGCTTTTGAAGGGGATCCTGTTCAATTGGAGAGATACTTTAGAACTGGAGATGTAAATATAGTAGGTAGAGTACAGGATAATAACTTTATCTTAGATTTAAAAACTATAAGAGATGAGGATATGGCTACTATTGTAGAGAAAGCTGTAGATAAGTAGATTGATATGGAGGTGTGAATGGGAAGAGATATAGTAATTGGAATGGCTGGACATATTGATCATGGTAAGACAACGGTAATTAAATATCTCACAGGAGTAGATACAGACACACTTCCAGAAGAGAAAAAAAGAGGAATGACAATAGATATAGGATTTTCTAAAATACTTTTAGATAGTGGTAAAAGTGCAAGTATTGTAGATGTTCCGGGACATGAGAAGTTTATAAAAAATATGAGTGCTGGTGTCTCAGGAGTGGATTATCTATTGCTTGTAATAGCTTGTGATGATGGAATAATGCCACAAACTGTTGAACATTTTCAAATTGCCAATATTTTTGGAGTAAAGAGAGGTATGATACTTCTAACCAAAAGAGATATGGTAAGTAGTGAAAGATATGAAGAGGTTAGATCTCAATGTATAGATTTTTTTTCAGATAGCTTTTTAGCAGGGTGTCCAATTTTACCCATTTCCAATAGAGATCTAGAGAGCTATAGAGAGTTGAAAAAGAGAATAGAAATTGAGCTTGAAAAAATAGATCTAGAGGGCAGAGATAGATACTTTAGAATGGATGTAGACAGAGTATTTACAGCAAAGGGTTTTGGTTGTGTAGTTACAGGGACTATAAAAAGTGGATTTGTTAGGATAAATGATACTTTGAACATCTATCCACAAAATAAGGAGATCAGAGTTAAAGGGATTGAGTCTCATAATGAAAAGAGAGAGTATTTAAGAGCTGGAAATAGATGTGCTTTGAATATAGGTGGAGTAGAGAGTGAAGAGGTAAAAAGAGGAGATATCATAGCTAAATCCCTTATAGTCACTGAAAATATAGAGGGTAAAATAACACTTTTAAAAGAGGCGAGTAGGGTAAAAAATAATCAGAGAGTTCGTCTAAATATTGGAACTGAGGAGAGTATTGGAAGGGTACAGATCTATGGACAGAGTTCTATTGAACCTGGAAATAGTGGATTTGTAAGAGTAAATCTAGAAAGAGGAATAGGAGTAAATTTTCAGGATAGAGGAGTTCTTAGAAATTACTCACCAATTACTACTCTAGGTGGAATTGAGATACTGTTCTTTAATTCAGAAAAAATAAGTAGAAGAGATGAGAGATATCTAGAATTTTTAAATCTATTATCAAAGGAAGGACTCAAACATCAGGTGGAAGAGCTTGTAAAAAAAGGTTTTTCACAGGAAAAAATTTCAACTTTTTTGGGAGAGAAGATCTCTTTAGAGGGGTTGTTAGAGGAGAAAAGAGTATATGAATTTGATAAGAAGATTGTTCATAGAGATGAATTTAAAAGAATATTAGCTGGATTAACTGAATTTTTAGAGAAGTTTCACAGAGAGAACTCATTAGAAAAAGGAGTCCTGAGAAGTGAGATAAAAGAGAGATTTTTAAGAGAGTTCACATTGAAAGAGTATATTAGTTTTCTCAATGATATTGAGGTACAGGAAAGGATAGAGCTAAGAGATGAGTATTTAGCTTTGAAAGATTTTAAGATCAGATTAAATAAAGATGAGAAGCTGATGAAGGAGGAGATATTCTCCTATTATAAAAATCAAAAATTTAATCTTTTTCCATACTCATACTATTTAGAGCAAACTAAGAACAGGGATCTCTTTGAAAAGGTACATAGATATATGAAAAATGAAGGCTTTATTGCATATCTAGATGAGGATAAATTCATTTTAAATGGTTTTCTTAAAGAGAGTATAAAGCTGATAGAGAGATATTTTGAGGAAAATGACACTATTGCAGTAAAGGATATGAGAGCTTTATTGAATAGTGATAGAGATAGTGCTATACTTATTTTGAGGGAATTGGATAGGTTGAAAATAACTAAAAACTTAGATGGAGTAAGAGTTTTAAACAATAGGAGGTAGAGATGATAAAGGTAGATGCTATTGGACAAGTATGCCCTGTACCAATTATATTGACAAAAAATGCTTTGAAGGATATAGAAGAGGGGCAGGTAGAGGTATCTGTTGATAACAAAATCTCTTTGGAGAATTTAGAGAAAATGTCTAGAGAGATGGGATATGATTACAGTGTGGAAGAGAGTGGAGAGATCTTTAAAATTGTGATCAATAAGATGAGAGAGAGCATTGAGATAAGAGATGAAGAGGAGAATATAGTTGTTGTAATAGACTCTTTACATATGGGAAAAGGTGATCCAGAATTAGGAAGAATTTTAATGAAGGGATTTATCTATACACTTTCTGAAATGGAAGAGTTACCTAAAACTGTACTTTTCTATAATGAAGGGGTAAAACTTGTAGTTGAAGGAGCAGAGAGTTTACAGGATATAAAAGTTCTAGAGGAGAGAGGTGTAGAGATACTATCTTGTGGAACTTGTTTAAACTTTTATGGAATAACAGAGAGTTTAGGAGTGGGATCTATAACTAATATGTACACTATCCTTGAGAGACAGATGAAGGCTACAAGGGTGATAAAACCATAATGAAAAGTGAAAGATTTTTACTGTTAGCTTCTGACTCTACACATTTTGTTATGAAATTAGAAAAGTACTTGCAAAATTCTGAAATATGTTGTAGAATAATACCGTTGCCGAGTGAAATTAGTGCTGGTTGTGGATTATCAGTAAGAGTTGAGCTTGAAGATCAGGAAAAGGTTGACAATGTACTATTACAGGAGAATATTCAAGTGGATAGATATATTGTAGAGAAGATTGGATTTAAGAAAAAAATAGAAAAAATTTAATGGAAGCGGGAGAAAACTGGTGTTTTCAGCAATCTTCAAAATTGTCGGGTGGCTTAGGTCATTGGTAAGTTCGATTCTTACACGCTTCCGCCAAAAATGATTTTAACTCTCTAGAAATAGAGAGTTTTTTTATCTACTTAAAAAAATTGAAAAATAGATAGTAATAAAAAAAGCAGTTACATTAATTTGGACTGCTTTTTTATTTGAAAACTATATCTATTTATCAATTATATGTAATAAAAGTTTTTTCAATATCTCCTGTTCAGAGTGAGAGAGATCAGATAAAAAATGTGAGTTTAACTCCTCTACAATTCTTTCTACATCAGCTTTTAAACTATTAGCTTTAGCTGTGGGATAGATTAGAATATTTCTTCTATTTGTACTATCAATCTCTCTAGTTATCAACTCGTTTTTCTGCATTCTATCTAGGATTCCAGAGATAGAAGAAGCTTCTAGGTAGAGTGTGCTCCCTATCTGTTTTGGAGTCTGTGGTGTATTTTTCCAAAGACAACTTAAAACTCCATACTGTGCTGGAGTAATTTTTAACTCTTTTAAGCTTTCACTAAAATATTGAAAAACCTTATTTTGTGAAATTGTTAATAGATAATTTATACATTGATTAATTTCCAATGATACCCCCTAGTATATCTTTAAATAATTTTCTTCTATTGACATTATAGCACTATTATGTTAATATTCAAGTATAAAAATAGTTCTTATTAAGAAATATTTTTATTAAGAATTAAGAAGGAGGAATAATATGAAGAGATTTAAAGCTTTGGTTGTTAGAGAAAGTAATGATGAGATTATTCACAATATAGAAGAGATAGGTTTTGAAAATTTAGGACAGGGAGATGTAGTTATAAAGGTTGAATACTCATCTGTAAACTATAAAGATATGTTGGCAGTGAGAAAAAATGGTGGAGTGATAAGAAGTTACCCTATGATACCTGGAATAGATCTAGCTGGAGAGGTAGTTTCATCAAAGAGCCCAAAATTTAAATCAGGAGATAAAGTGTTAGTAACAGGGTTTGAAATAGGAATGACACATACAGGAGGGTATTCTGAATTTGCTTGTGTTCCTGCTGAATGGGTAGTGAAAATTTCTGAGGGTCTTACTACTAAAGAGGTTATGATGATAGGAACAGCTGGATTTACCTCAGCCATTTCAATTATGGCTCTGGAAAAATCTGGAATGTGTGTTGAAAATCAACCTGAAATCTTGGTAACAGGTGCATCTGGTGGAGTTGGAAGTGTAGCTACACAGATTTTAATAAAGAGTGGATATAAGAATATCTCTGTTTTAAGTAAGGAGAGATCAAAAAAATCTGAATTTTTAAATGGATTGGGAGTTAAAAAAGTCTATACTCTTGAAGAGATATCACCAGAGGAGAAGAAAAATAAACCTTTGGGAAAACAGCAGTTTCATTATATTTTAGATACTGTTGGTGGAGATGTAGCTTCTAGATTATTAGCTCATATACACTATGGTGGAAGTATGAGTATGTGTGGAAATGCAGGTGGGATAAAGTTTCAAACAACAGTCTTACCATTTATACTTCGTGGGGTAAATATACTTGGGATAGATTCAGTAAACTATCCAATAGAAAAGAGAGAGTGTATCTGGAATAGATTTGCAAATGAGTGGAATGTACTAGATAAATTAAACTATCAAGAGGTGGAGCTTGACAATATATCTAAAGTGTTTCAGAGCCTTCAAGAGGGAAGTCACACTGGAAGAACAATAGTTAAACTAGGGTAGAGTAAATATAAATTAGTAAGGAGTTTATGAATTAGTAAACTCCTTATTTAAAATTTAGAAAAAATTAGATATTCTCTAAAATTAAAGTTATAATTTGCATTTTTTTTGCAAAAATTAAAGTTAAAGTTGAAGTTTTGTAGGTATTATGTTAAACTTTAATTGAGGTGGTAAAATTGATATTATATATAAGAGGAGAAAATTATCGCTCTATTGGAGAAGGGCAAACTATAAGTTTTGTAGCGAATACAGATAAATCTCACAATGAAAATTTAATAGTGAGAGAAAACTTAAAAGTTTTACCAGTAATTCCAATGTATGGAGGAAATGCAACAGGAAAAACAAATCTATTAAAATTGATTAAAACATTGATAGAGCTAGTTACAGGAAAAATAGAAATAGAATCTGCTTATGAACCTTGTAAGTTTTATACAGATAAAAAAGAAACTATTTTTGAAATTGTTTTTATGGAGAATAATATAAAATATTATTATAAAATATCTTATACAGATACAGAGATAATAGATGAAAATTTATATTACTATCCAAATGGAAAAATTGCTAAAATTTTTGTAAGGGAAAAAGAAAGATTTTCTTTTGGAACAAACTTTGAAAGTGAATTATCTAAATACTCTGAGAATCTTTCTAATTCAGCTTGTTTTTTATTTACTATTTCAAAATTTTTGGGAGAGAAATCAGTAATTCTAAATGAAGTAAATAAATTTTTTAAGGAGAAATTTATATTTATAAATTTAGATAAAGATTCATATACTTTTGAAAAATCAAAGAGACTTTTTCAAATCAAAGAGAATAGAGCACAAATACAAGAGTTTATAGAATATTTCTATAAGCATATGAATACAGGAGCAAGTCAAATTCATTATTCTATGGGAATAAAACTTGACAAGAATAAAACAATAGAACATATTTTAAAGGATAGTGAAGCATTTAATGTTATTTTAAATAAAGTAACAAAAAATTTAGAATTAACTCTTCGTGAAAAAGAGATATTAAATTTACTTTCAATAGAAGAGGATAAAATATATTTAGTCTATGAAACTTCAAAAGGAAAAATTGAAATTCCATTAGAAGAGGAATCAGAGGGAATAAAAAAAATATTTATTTTAGGGATGCCTATTGTTGATGCTCTTTGTAATAATAAAATTATTATTTTTGATGAACTTGAAGTTGGATTTCATCCTTTATTATCGAGAAAAATAATAGAACTTTTTATGACAAAAAAAACAAGAGCACAACTTTTATTTACAACTCACAATACTAATTTATTAGACTTAGAATTATTTAGAAGAGACCAGATATATTTTGCAAGTAGAACTGAAAAAACTTCATTTATGACAGAATTAAAATCTTTAGGAGAAATATCTGGAGTTAGAAAATCAGCAGATATTGAAAAAGCATATTTGGAAGGAAAATATTCTGATGCACCTACTTATGATAAGTTTGATAAAGAGGAGATAGGTGAGATATTATGTTAGATGAGAAAGACCCTTTAGACAGTTTTTTAATAATAGAAAATAATCGTCCAAGTGCTGAAGAATTAGAGAGAATAAAAAAATATTCTGATGAAAATTTAGAAACTATCTCTTCAAAAATTGGATTGAAAGAGAATTTAGATGATGAAGAAAAAAGAAATATAATTGTTAATTTAATAGGAGCTTTAGATTATTATATCCATGAAATAATAATTTGGGGATTGGTTCAAATAACACTCAATAAATTTCCAAAAGGAAAAAATTATGAAAAACAAAAAGTTGAACTAGAATATAGATATATTAAGATGGCTTTTGAAGATAAAGATATTTTTAATGAAGTGGAATTAAAGAAAACTATCATTGAAAATATTAGAAGAAATACTTACCAGAAATGGCAAAGTATTAAAGTTGGTTTAGAGTTAATATTACCAAAAAAGGTTTTAGAAAAAATAAGTGATTTAACTTCTGGAAAAAATGGAGTTGCTATTTTTCAAACTAATAAGTTAGATGAATTAGCAAATAAAAGACATTTAATAGTTCATCATTTTGATAGAGAGTATAGTAATAATTCTTCAAGAAATACTCTTGATATTGATTGCAACGAAAGTTTTATTTTGATAAAAACAGTAATAGATTCTATACATAAAATTATAGTGGAATATGATGAAACTCAACCAGAGAATGAAGATGAATAAAATTATAAAAGTGTGAATCTAAGTAAAATATAAAAATGAATTTAAAATTAGTGGAGGAAAGATGGCAACAACAATAAGTGTAAATAAACAAACAATAGAACAATTTTTATTGAATGCAAGAAGAAAACCATTTGTAATTCCAGAATATCAAAGACCATATAGCTGGACAAATGAACAGATTGATACTCTTTTTAGAGATATTTGGGAATTTACTTCTAATAATGGTGGAACTGAAAATGATGGTACATATTTTTTAGGAAGTATTGTATCTTATGAGAATGAAGATAGAGAACAAGAGATAATAGATGGACAACAAAGAATAACATCATTATTTCTATTACTTAGGGCTATTTATACTAAGTTGACAATAACAGATGAAAAATCTCCTGAAGCTATAAATTTTATTAGTAAGATAGAACCAATAATATGGAGAACTAATAAGTTAACTGGAAAAGTAGATTATGCAAGTATTTTATTAACTTCTAAAGTAATAAGTGATAGTGAAAACGATATTCTTAAAAATATTTTAGAAACTGGTAATATAAGAGAAAAGGCTCAAGATAGTTATTCTGAAAATTATAAACAATTATTAGAGTTACTTGAAGAAAAATCAAAGGAAAATGCTTTGATGATTTACCAATTTATATATGCATTATTAAATCAAGTGATAATATTACCAATTACAGCTGATACTCAAGATACGGCTTTAACTATATTTTCAACCTTAAACGATAGAGGATTACCATTATCAGATGCTGATATTTTTAAAGCTAAAATATATAATAATTTAAATAAAGAAGAGAAACAGAAATTTATTGAAGAGTGGAAGGAATTAGAAGAAGATAGCTTAAGAATATCTGAATCTATACAACAGTTATTTTATTATCACATGTTTTATCAAAGAGCATTAGAAAATGATAAAGCAACGACAACTCCAGGATTAAGAAAATATTATTCAGCTAATAAATTTGAAAGAATATTAAAACCAAATATATTGAATAATTTAAGACAGATTTTAAATTTATGGAAAGTTATTTCAAATAAAGAAACATTAGAAACTGAAAGTTGGAGTCAAAATAGAGAGATATTAAAAATTCTAGATATTTTAATATCATATCCAAATGAATTTTGGAAATATCCAGTAGTAATATATTATTTGAGATATAAGGATAGTGAAGATTTTGAAGATAAATTTTTATCTTTTTTAAGAAAATTATATGTAGAATTATTAAAAAAATATATAGAGATACCTACAATTACAGCAGTAAAATCAAATATATTAAAGTTAAATGTTGAAATTATAAATACTGATAAACCTGTATTTGATTTTAAAGCTTTATCAGAAGATGATATTAGAGAGAAGGTAAAAACTCCACATCGTAATGTAGTGAGAATGTTGTTAAAAACTTTAGCTTATAATATACAAGATGAGTTGTTACCAGAGAAGTGGGAGATAGAACATATACTTCCAGTTAAATGGGAAAATAGTTATGATTTGAGAGAAAATGAAGAGGTGGCTAGAGAAAAGATAGAACATTTAGGGAATAAAACACCTTTTGAGAAGAAATTAAATATAATTGCTACAAATAACTATTTTGCAAAGAAAAAAGATTACTATATAAAATCTAATATCCAAATGACAAAAGAGATAGGAAATCTTAAAATAGATAGATGGGGATTAGACCAGATAGTGGAGAGAGATGTAAGAATAACAGATAAAATTATAGAGATTTTAAAAAGTTGGGATAGAGATTATGAATAAAAAATAGGGGGATATATGGATAAAATAGAAGTTAATTTAAAAAATTGTTATGGAATTAAAAATTTGAAACATGAGTTTGATTTTAAGAAAAAAAATACAATTATCTTGTATGCTCCAAATGGTACAATGAAAACTTCTTTTTCAAATACTTTTAAAGATATTTCTAATGGAATTTTACCAAAAGATAGAATAACAAATGAAAATGGAACTTATGATATAAAAATAAATGGAGTTAATGTAAAAAAGGAAGAAATTTTAGTTGTAGAATCGTTGGATGAAAAATTTGGTTGTAGAAATATTTCTAAACTTTTAGTAAATGATGATTTGAGAAAAAAATATGAAAAATTAACTAAAGAAATAGAAGAAAAGAAAGAAATATTTTTAAAAGAATTAAAACAAATAGCTGGAAATAAGATAGATAAGTCTTTAGAAAAATTTTTTCATAAATCATTAAATGTTAAAGATTTAAAAGAATTGAAAAATAAAAATTTGGAGAAAATAGTTATAGAAAATTTAAATTTTGATTTTGAAGAATTATTTAATGAAAAAACAGAAAAATTATTTAAAACAAAGAAATTTATTGAATCTGTGAATAAATATATAGAGAAATATGATTTTTTATTAGAAAATTCTTTTTTATTTTCAAAAGGAAAAATAAATCATAATAATATTGATAATGTAATTAAAAGTTTAAATGAAAATAATTTTTTTCTATTGAAAAATGAAATTATATTATCTAATAAGAAAAAAGTAGAAAATATAGAAGAGTTTTCTAAAATTTTATTAGAAGAAAAAAATAAGATTTTAAATGATAAAGAAATATTAAAAAGTTTTGATGATATTGATAAACTTTTTTCAAAAAATAATGAACATAGAAAATTAAGAGAAATATTAGAAGAAAATAAAAATTTTATTTTAGAATTAAAAGATATTGAAAAATTTAGGGAAAAAATACTTCAATTTTATTTTGAAAAATGTTCATTAAATTTACAAGAATTAATTAACTCGTATGATCAAAATACAGAAAAAATTAATCAAATCATAAAAAATGCAACAGAAGAAACAACAATTTGGGAAGAAATTTTAAATCTTTATAAAAAAAGATTTATTGTTCCTTTTGATTTAAAAATATCCAATAAAGAAAATAGCTTACTTGGAATAGAAGAACCACAAATTGAATTTTATCATTCAGGAAAAGAAGTTGATGAAACAAATTTGAAAACAATTTTAAGTCAAGGAGAAAAAAGAGCTTTATATTTACTTCAAGTTTTATATGAAATAGAAGCATTAAAAAAAGATTCTCAAAATAAATTAATAATTCTTGATGATATAGCAGACTCTTTTGATTATAAAAATAAATACGCAATAATAGAATACTTATATGATTTATTATTTGAGGAAAAATTTAAAATAATAATATTAACCCATAATTTTGATTTTTATAGAACAGTTGTCAGTAGATTAAATTTAGGTTCAAATAAATTAATGGCTATAAAAAGAGAAAATGAAATTCTTCTAAAAGAAGGACAGTATACTAAAAACTTGTTTGAAGTTTGGAAAGACAAAGTGTTAACTGATAGTAGAATAATGATAGCTTCTATTCCATTTGTTAGAAACCTTATAGAATATATAGATGGAAATAAAGATACAAATTATCTAAAGTTAACAAACTTATTACACTATAAAGAAGCAGAGACAGAGAATATGAAAGTAGATGATTTAATGGAGATTTATAAAAACTTTATTAACGTACTTTCAACAAAGGAAGTAAGTATAGTTAATGACAAAATATTGACGATTCTTTTTGCTGAAATAGAAGAAATTTTAAAAGATGATAATGAAATTTTACTTGAAAATAAAATTTTATTATCTATGGGTTGTAGAATAAAGTGTGAGAAGTATATGATAGATAAAATAAGAAAAAACAATCCAGATTATTTATTGCCTACTGGAAATCAGACAAGAGTTTTATCTAATGAATATAAAAAGCATTATACTGAAAATATTAAAGAGTTGAAATTAATAGAGCAAGTAAATATGATAACTCCAGAAAATATACATATAAATTCTTTTATGTATGAACCATTATTAGATATGAGTTGTGAGCATTTAAAAACATTATATAGAGACTTAAAAACTTTAATAGGAGAGTAATTAAATGGAAAAACTACAAGGAACAAGTATGGACATAGTCCAAGATAACATGGAAAAGTTAAAGCAAATATTCCCAGAGGTATTTACAGAGGGGAAAATAGACTTTGAAGTATTAAAGCAATTACTAGGAGAAAAAATAGAAAATGATAAGGAGAGATATTCTTTTACTTGGAAGGGAAAAACAGAAGCTAGACAGATAGCACAAGATACAAGTACGGGAACATTAAGACCATCAAAAGAAGATTCAAAAGATTGGGAAAATACAGAAAATCTTTATATAGAAGGAGATAATTTAGAAGTTTTAAAACTTTTACAAAAATCTTATCACGGAAAGATAAAAATGATATATATAGATCCACCATATAATACAGGAAAAGATTTTGTTTATAAAGATAATTTTAAAGATAATATAGATAATTATTTAACTATAACAGGACAAAAGTCTGAAAATAGCACGGGGGGGGGTACAAATTAAGTACTAATACAGAATCAAATGGTAGATACCATTCTGATTGGCTAAGTATGATGTACCCTAGATTAAAACTAGCTAGAAATCTTTTAACAGAAGATGGAGTAATTTTTATTTCAATAGATGATAATGAACAAGATAATTTAAAAAAAATATGTAATGAAATTTTTGGAGAAGAAAATTTTATATCTAATATAATGTGGAAGAGAAAAAAAGAAGTTTCAAATGATTCTAAAAATATTTCAATACAAGGAGAAAATATTATTGTTTACTTGAAAAGTCTTAATGGATTTTTAAATTTAGAATCTCTTTCAGATGATTATATAAAAAAATCATATAAAGAATCTAATGAAAAATTTACTTTAGGAAAATGGAGGGGAGTTCCAATAACAGTATCAAAAGGTTTGCGTGGGGGAGGATATAATTATAAAATAGTAAGTCCTTCTGGAAATATTTTTGAAAGAACATGGGCATATCCAGAAAGTAGTTTTAAAAAATTATTAGCAGAAGGGAGAATATATTTTGGTTTAAATGGAGATTCTCTTCCTCAAAGAGTTATGTATTTATTTGAAAGTGAAGGACAACCAACAACAAATTATTGGGATAATGTTTCTAGTAATAAAGAAGGAAAAAAAGAAATTTTATCACTGTTTAATGAAAATTATTTTGATACTCCCAAACCTGTAAATTTAATAAAAAAGATATTATTGATTTCCTCTAATAAAGATTCAATAATATTAGACTTTTTCTCTGGTTCAGCTACAACAGCTCATGCAGTTATGCAACTTAATTCAGAAGATGGTGGAAATAGAAAATATATAATGGTACAACTTCCAGAACCTTGTGATGAAAAATCAGAAGCATATAAAGCAGGATATAAAACTATTTGTGAAATTGGAAAAGAAAGAATAAGAAGAGCTGGGGAGAAAATAAAAGAAGAGATTGAAAAAGAAAATTCTCAATTAAAATTAGGAGAAGAGCCTAAAAAAGTACCAGATATAGGATTCAAAGTATTTAAGTTAGATTCATCAAATATTAAAGAGTGGGATAGTGAAACAGAAGATTTAGAACAAAGCCTATTTGATTCAATAGATAATATAAAATCAGACAGAAGTTCTTTAGATATTTTATATGAAATTTTATTAAAATATGGATTAGATTTAAATGTTCCTATAATTGAAAATGATAAGTTTTACTCAATAGGTGGAGGAACTTTATTAATTAATCTTGATAAAGAAATTGATATGGAAGTAATTGATTCTATATGTGAAGAATACAAAAACTTACTTGAAATAGATGAAGATTTTAAAACTATGGTAGTTTTAAGGGATTCAGCATTTAAAAATGATGTAGATAAAACAAATGCTATGAAAAAATTAGAGCAAGTAGGAATAAAAGAAGTAAGAAGCATATAAGGAGCCAATTATGAAAATAAAATTTGAGGAGAATTTAGACTATCAATTAGAGGCAATTAACTCTATTACAGATATATTTGCAGGACAAGAAACTAATAAAACAGTTTTTACAGTTGAAAAGCAAAATGGACAATTAAAATTAGGCAGTGTAGAAAATGAGCTTGGAATAGGTAATGGACTTTTACTTTTTCCAGAAGAAATATTAGAAAACTTAAATAAAATTCAAACTAAAAATTGTGTATCTAAAACTAAAAGTTTAAAAGGAAATGATTATAATTTTTCTGTTGAAATGGAAACAGGTACAGGAAAAACTTATGTATATCTTAGAACTATAATGGAATTAAATAAAAAATATGATTTTACAAAATTTATAATTGTAGTTCCATCAATAGCTATAAAAGAGGGAGTATATAAAACTCTTGAAATAACAAAAGAACATTTTAAATCTTTATATGATAATGTTCCTTATGACTATTTTATATATGATTCTAAAAAAATTGATATGATAAGAAACTTTGCTGTAAATGATACTATTCAAATTATGATTATTACAATAGATGCTTTCAATAAAGATATTAACCAAAATGAAGAAGATAATCAAGAAGATGAAAACATAAAAAATAGTAAACAAAAATCAAATGTTATTTATCGTGAAAGAGATCAAGCTAATGGATATAGACCAATAGACTATATTAGACAATGTAATCCAATAGTAATAATAGATGAACCACAGAATATGGAAACTGATAATGCAAAACAAGCTATAAGTAAACTAAATCCATTATGTACATTGAGATATTCAGCAACACATAAAGAAAAATATAATCCAGTTTTCAAATTAGATTCTGTAAATGCCTATGAAAGACAACTTGTAAAACAAATAGAGGTAGCTACTGTTGGAGTTACTAAAAATAATAACAATACTGAATATATAAAAGTAACAAATATAAAAGCTACCAAATCTGGAATAAGTGCAAAACTTGAGTTAGATGTAAGGGTGGGAAGCACTGTAAAAAGAAAAGAAGTAGGTATAAAATTAGGAGATGACTTACAAGAAAAAGCAAAAAGATCTATTTATGAAGGATATTATGTAAATGAAATTACATATAATGAACAAGATCCTAGCAAATCTTTTGTGGATCTTGGAAAAGTAACTCTTACACTTGGACAAGTTAATGGTGGAGAAAATCCAGATACTATAAAAAGATTACAAATTAGAAAAACTATTCAAGAACACTTTGATAAACAGAAAAGATTAAAAAATAGAGGAATAAAAGTTTTATCACTTTTCTTTATAGATAAGGTTGCAAATTATAGAACTTATGATCCAGAAACAGGGGAAGCAAAAAAAGGGAAATATGCTTTAATGTTTGAAGAAGAATACAATAGACTTTTAGAAGTGCCAGAATATTCAGAAATGGGAGATCAAACAGTTCCTTTATATCAAAGAGCATCAGTAGCACATGATGGGTATTTTTCAGCGGATAAAAAGAAAAGTAAAAATGGAAAAGAATATTTTGAAGAAAAAGATACAAAAGGAACAACAAATGCAGATGAAGATACGTTTAATAAAATAATGAGAGATAAAGAAAAATTATTAAGTTTTAATGAGCCGTTATCTTTTATCTTTTCTCACTCTGCTTTAAAAGAGGGTTGGGATAATCCAAATGTTTTCCAAATTTGTACTTTAAATGAAACAACTTCTGAAATGAAAAAAAGGCAAGAAATAGGAAGAGGTCTTAGAATAGCAGTAAATCAAAATGGAGAAAGAGTTAGAGGTTTTGATGTTAATACTCTTACTGTAATGGCAAATGAATCTTATGAAGAGTTTGTTGATTCATTACAAAAAGAGATGGAAAAAGAAGAGGATATAAAATTTAGAGTGATAGAAAATTATATTTTTTCTAATATAGTTACTAAAGTAGAAAATGAAAATGAAATATATCTAGGACATGAAAAATCAGAGGAAATATATAACTTTTTAATAAAAGAGGAGTATATAGATGATAAAGGAAATGCAACTGATAGATTAAAAATAGATTTAAAAGAAAATATATTAAAACTACCAGAAGAGTTTGAATATATAAGACCTGCTATTGAAAGAAAATTAAAATCAAGTGCAGGAAAACTAGTTATAAAAAATGCTGATGATAAGAAAAAAATTAGTATTAATAAACAAGTTTTCATAGAGGAAGATAATTTTAGAAAATTATGGGATAAGATAAAATATAAAACTATTTATCAAGTTAATTTTGATAGTGAAGAGTTAAAAAATAAATGTTTAGAATTTCTAAAAGATGGTATAGATATTAGAAATGAAAAATTTCTATTTGAGAAAAAAAGATTAGCAATTACTAAAGGTGGAATAGAAGAAAACTTTACTACTTCTGAACATGAAAAAATGGATGTGAAAAATAGATTTAAACTTCCAGATATAGTTAGTTATCTACAAAATGAAACAAATCTTACAAGAAAAAGTATAGTTGAAATCTTAATAAAGACTGAAACATTGAAATATTTTAAAAAAGATCCTCAAACATATTTAGAACAAGCAAGTAATGCAATAAAAAAAGCTATGAAAAGCTTTATAGTTGACGGAATCAAGTATGAAAAGATAGGAGATAATGAATACTACTCACAAGAAATTTTTGAAGAGGAAGAACTTTTTGGATATTTAAAAACAGAAATGAATAATCAAGGAAACATGATTGAAAGTACAAAATCTCCATATAATAATATAGTTTATGATTCTGATATAGAAAGAGATTTTGCTCAAAACTTAGAAAGTAATAAAAATGTGTTAGTCTATACAAAACTTCCTAATTGGTTTAAAATACCTACTCCATTAGGAAACTATAATCCAGATTGGGCTGTATTAGTTAAACCAGATCTATATAAAGATGAAGAAAAGTTATATTTTGTTGTTGAAACTAAAGGTTCTACTTTTGAAGGAGATAGAAGAGAAACTGAAAATTTAAAGATTAAATGTGGAAGAAAACACTTTAAAGCAATATCAGAAGATATAAATTTTGAAGTGGCTAACAACTTTGAAAAATTTTCTAACAAATTTTAAAAATTAACTGAAAATCACTTTCCTAAACGTTAAAGGTATTCTACCAATAATAAAAAGGAGAGTGATTTTAATATGAAGGAGAAGGATATGAACTACTACATATTTAGAATTGATTATTCAGACAGGGATTATTTTAAGGAAAATTTGGAAAAAGGTATTTTAAAACAAGGTTGGGGTTTGGAGAATTTATCCTTACTTGATGAAAATGGAGAAGAGAGAAATCAAGAGGAATGGGTTAATGCTTGTCCAGAAGGTTGGAGAGATACTGACGAAGCTAGAAGATATCTTAGAAATAAAAACAGTAACCTAAGAAAAATGTTAGAGATGAAAGAGGGAGATATAATTCTTATTCCTAAATTTCTCGAGTGGAATATGTTTCCTTTTATTAAGTGAAGTCAATGATGAAATAGGAAATTGTAGAGTATATGTACAGATTAAGAAAAAAGATGGTATTTGTAATGAAGATGAAGGAATAAAACAACTTGAAGATATCGTTAAGTCTAAAGAGAAAATTGAAGGAATAGAAGATAAAATTAATAATATTTATAAAGTTTTAGTTTGTACAGGAGAGTTTAGTGATAGAATTAAAGAGTTAGCAAGAGATAAAAATATTATTTTAATTGACGGGATACAACTTGTAAGAATGTGTATTAAAAATATTTAATTAAAAATAATTTAAGACTTTCTTAGTGTGGTTTCACTTTTTCAAATTTTATGGTATAATGTGGAAAAGTAATTATTTAAGAAAGGGGTTGAAAAATATGGCAACATCATCTTTTACTAGAAAAATAGTTGTAACAGGTAAAGAAGCAGTAGATACAATAATAGATGCATTAGTGTCAGATACTCCTAAGAAAGATCCAGAAGAAATTTGTAGAAGAAAAGAATCACTTGAAAAAAATAGAAAAAGGGGGAGAGAGCTATTAGCACAATTTGCCTCTCATTACAAGAAATAATAGAATTTCTTCCAGAAGAAGTTGTAAAAGAGTTTATTAATGATTTTTCATGTAGTAAAGATTTAGATATTGAGTTTTTTCTAAAAAATAAAGCTTTTTTATTCCAAGAGAAAAATAAAGTGAGAAATTATTTTATTTTAGATGAAGAAAAATTTTCAAATGGTGAATTTGATATTTTAGCATATTTTGCATTGTCCACAAAAGTTCTTTATTTACCTGAAGAGCTATCTAAAAGTCAAAGAAAGAAAATAGATGGACTATATAATGGAGTCTCAGAAGTTTCAACTTTTCTAATTGGACAAATTGGAAAAAACGACAAAAATAAGGATAAAATATTAGGAGCAGAAATTTTACAATATGCTTGTGATTATATAGAAGAAGCTAGTGAAATTATAGCAGGACGTGTAATTTTAGTGGAGTTAAAAGATAATCCTAAGCTAATTAATTTCTATAGAGAAAATAATTTTAAATTATTAAAGAATAGTACAGAAAATGAAGAAAAGCTGTTACAAATGATAAAAATTATATAAGTTTATGAGGAACTTTATAAGAGGTGTATAATAAAATAGTGTTGATGGATTTTTCAGAGATCCTGAGACACTATTTTTTCTATTTTTGCTTTTTGTCAAATAGTGTTGGTAAAAAAGAAAGAACTTTCTTTTTATATACAAGAGTTTCAGATAAACTAAATTATAAATAAAAAAAGCCCTCATTTTAAATTCGAGAGCTTTATACTTCAATTAAGTGGTGCCTAGAGAGGGACTTGAACCCTCACTCCTTCAACAGGAAACGGATTTTGAGTCCGTCGCGTCTACCATTCCGCCATCCAGGCACGTTAGTTACTCATTTATAATATACTATTTATGAGAATTTGTCAATATATTTTAGAAATATTTTTAAACTATTTTTTTCAACTTCATCTAAAAGGTTATTTTTAGTTATATAATCTAACAGATTTTTAACTTCTTCTCTCTTAGCTAGCCTATATATGCTGACTGTTTTACCATTTCTGTAAAACATATTAAAATAGATAGGAGTATATATATTTTCAGTAATTTTTTCAGAGCAACTAAAAATAAAAATATTTTCATTTTCATTAATATTTTCACTAAAGGTATTTTTAATAATAGTATTATTATTTTCATTGGACTTTTTTACTCTTAGTACAAAATAATTAAAAAATTGTTTTGAAGGATTGATTTCATTATGTGTAACTTTAACTAAAAAAGAGTTTAAATACATTCTATTCTCTTTAAACATAAAAAAATAGTTATTATCTTTGGAGAATTTAGGGGTAAGTGTTGAGTACTGTATAGTTTCTCCAACGTTGCTATTATTTTTTGTAACTTCGATATTATAGAGTTTTTCATATTTAGCAAAAGATATATTAAAAAAAATAATGAAATAAAAGAAAAATAGCTTTTTCATAATAACCCTCCTAGTTAGAAATAAAGTTGTCATAATATTCTATCATATTTTATAGAGAATAAAACATTGAAAAAATAAAAATTCATTATTTAAAAAAAATATGAATTTTAAAATTTAAATAAAAATAGATATTTTTTTAAAAAAGAAAACTATATATATTGACACTAAAAAAATAATTGAGATCAAATTTTTTAATTTTTTTGTATACAAAGAAAAGTAAAAAAACAAAGATTGACAACAAATAAAAAATGAATTAATATATATTATATTAGTTTTATATGTCTGTATATAATAGATTATGTATTATTATAATAACAGACTATAATAATAAAAATAATAAAAAGAGGTGGAATTGATGTTAAATTTGAAAAACGGATCTAAGTATTTAACTCTTCTTTTGTTAGGAACATTTGCCACTGGAAGTTATGCAGCAACAAATGTAAAAGACAAAGGAACAGCAACAAATGTAGCATTCAATCAAAGTTTTGTACCTACAGAATACAAAACAGAAGGAAAACCAAATGTAATTATTATTTCAATGGATGACTTAGGATATGGACAACTTAATTTTGATGAAAAGGCTTTTGATAAAAAAGTGTTGGCTACAAAAGTTATTCCAGACAGATACAAAGTGGATGTAGATAAAGCTATAGAAGCTGCTAAAAAATCTACACCTAATTTGAGAAAGTTACAAGATCAAGGAATTATGCTTACTCAAGACTTTGTGTGTCATGGAGTTAGTGGACCATCAAGAGCTGGATTTATGACTTCTGAATTTCCATCAAGATTTGGAATTTATAGTAATGATGATGCTCAAGACGGAGTATCTGTAGATCATAAGTTTTTAGCAGAGTTATTCCAAAATCATGGATATGAAACTTCTGCTATTGGAAAATGGCATTTAGGAAGAATAACAAATGTTCCTGTTCCAAAAGAAAAACAAACAAGAGATTACCATGATAACTTTACTACATTCTGTGATGAACCTTTCCAACCACAAAATAGAGGATTTGATTATTTTATGGGATTCCATGCTGCAGGAACAGCATATTATAATTCACCTAGCTTATTCAAAAATAGAGAAGTAGTACCAGCTGAAGGATATATTACTGATCAATTGACAAATGAAGCATTAGGTAGAATAGAAGCTGCAGGAAATGATCCGTTCTTTATTTACCTAGCATACAATGCACCTCACATACCACTAGAACAACATGCACCAGAAAAATATAGAATTTTTAATACAGGAAATGAAGAAGTTGATAAATATTATGAATCTATATATGCAGTAGACCAAAATATAGGAAGAATAATAGATCAATTAGAAAAAGATGGAAAATTGGATAATACTGTAATTATGTTCTTCTCAGATAATGGATCAGTTATAGATGCACCATTACCTATGAATGGAATTTTCACTGGAAATAAAGGGGAAACATTTAATGGAGGAGTACATATACCAGGATTTATAACATGGAAAGCTGGATTAAAAGCTGGAAAATACAATAAAATGGTATCAACTATAGACTATATGCCAACAGCTTTAGCAGCAGCAGGAATTGAAGTTCCACAAGAGTGGAAAGAAAAAATAGATGGAGTTAACTTATTACCATACTTGAAAAAAGAGGTTAAAGGAAATCCACACAAAGAATTATACTGGGCACAACCTAGAGCTTTCCACTGGGATCCAATAAATATTCCTTTCTGGAGAGATTATGATAAATATGTAACAGGAGAATCTGATTATTACCCAGTAAACCCATATATGGAGAGTCTATCAGAGTTCTCATGGACAGTTAGAGATAATACTTGGACATTACACTATTATGTAGGAGATAATTCATATGCTCTTTACAATTCAGTAAAAGATCCACAAGAGATCCATAATGTAATTGAAAAACATCCAGAGGTTGTAAAAGAGTTAAAAGCTAAAATGAGAAATTATTTAACAACTCAAGCAGTAAAACCTAATACAGCAAACAATTTACCTAAGTATGAACAATTAATTAAAGCAACTGAAGAAGTACCTGCTACTAAATAATAGAACTTTGTTTTGGAGGAAAATATTATGTTAAATTTCATGATCAAACCTACTAGTTTTCAATGTAATATAGCTTGTAAATACTGCTTTTATTTAGAAAAAGAGAAGTTTATGCACTCTGAACTTAATAAAAAGGTTAAGTTTATGGATTTAGAAACAGCAAAAAAATTTATAGAAAAAAGAGTTACAGAGGGTAAAGATAGAGATATATATTTTACTTGGCAGGGTGGAGAACCACTATTAGCTGGGTTAGATTTCTATAAGGGAGTTGTTAGCTATCAAAAAGAATTAGCAAGATTATTTGATAAAAAGATTCATAATGCCATTCAAACAAATGGGATATTAATTGATGAACAATGGGCTAAATTCTTAAAAAAACATGAATTTTTAGTAGGAATTTCAATTGATGGAGATCAGGAAATTCACGATATTTACAGAAGAACCGTGAACAATGGAAGTACATTTAGAAAAGTTAGTAAAGGATTGAGATATTTAGAACAATATGGAGTTGAATATAATACTCTTACAGTAGTAAACAATTTTAATGTGAAATATCCATTAGAAACATACAAATTTCTTAAATCTATAGGAGCGAAATTTATGCAATTTATTCCAGTTGTAGAAACATTGGATAATGATGAAAATTTTAAACCTAATTGGATAGATGACAGAGAATTTAATGCAAGAGTGAGTGACTTTTCAGTTGATCCAGTAGCTTATTCAGAATTTATGAATAAAATTTTTGATGTTTGGATAAAAAAGGATATAACTAAAATCTCAATTCGTATGTTTGATTCATTATTAACAAGATTTTCAGGGTATGAACCAACTCTTTGCATATTTAGAGAGAAGTGTGGTGGAAGTAATATAGCATTAGAGAGTGATGGAATGCTATATCAGTGTGATCACTTTGTTTATCCAGAATCTCAGTTTAAGATTGGAAATTTTCAAGAATTAAACTTGAATGAGATTGAAGGGCTAAGTGATAAATTATCTCAAAAAAAACAGGATATTAGTTCTAAATGTAGAGAGTGTAAGTGGCTTGAACTATGTCATGGTGGTTGTCCAAAACATAGGTTTATTAATTTAAATTCATCAGGTGAGAGAATAAGTTATTTCTGTGAAGCTTATCAAAGAATGTTTGAACATATGACTCCGGGGTTAAATTTGATGGTGGAATTTAAGGAAAAACATATTCCTTGGGAACTATTTGCAGGGGCAGTAGAAAAGATATATTAGATAATTTATAGCAATAAATAGAAAAGCTAAAGAGAGTTTCTTCTCCTTAGCTTTTTTGTTTACTTATACTCTCCCAACATAAATCTATAAAATGAAGGGTTTACATAGATCTCTTTTGTTTTTAATTTTATATTTTTATTTTTTGCTAATTCTTTTATTAAGGCATTTGATTTTTCAGGTAAAGTTAGTACATAAGCAACATAATCGTCTTGTTCAGCAATATTGACAATTAACTTTTCAAAACCTTCAACTTTTTCTGTTTGCATAAAAGGTTGCCACCAAGAATCAAAGATAAGTCCCTTTTCATCAACCTCATCTTTTTTAGCATACTTTTCAATAAGTTTTATAAATTGTAATTTTTCATCTTTATTTTTAAACTCAAATTGTAGATCATACTCAAGAGGAGTGATAACAATCTGTCCATTTTTCATTACAATATTAGGAGTAGCTGGTTCTCCCCAATCAGGCATATGGAGATAAGCTGAAGTTTTAGGTTCAATTTGAACTTTTGCATCAAGATGCTCACTCTTCATAAGAGCTAGAAGTTGTCCAGCATGTTTTATACCATTGTGACCATAAGTTAAAGAGAGTTCAGGATTAAAATTGGTAACTGCATCTTTTCTTTTAACATTATACCCTGTTGTTAATCCTTTAGATAGAGCTATATTTAAACTATCAATTAGTGGATTTTTTTTGATTACTTCAAAAGAAGAGTACTGTTGGTTCATTCTATTAATAATATTTTTATCTGAAACATTTCCAAGATAATTTTGATGAGAGTTTTTATAGTTATCTACGTATGTGTTTAAGATGTTTTCAATATCCTTAGAACTATTTAATTCATCAATTGTAATAGCACCTAGATCAACTAGTACAGATTTTGAAATCAATTCATCTAACTTCTCTTTTTTTAATCTTTTGTAGTTTTTTAGGTTCTTTTCAACTTTTTCTTGAGAGTAAGTGTTAACTACTTCAAACATATCTAATTTTTTTAAGCTTTCGTTGTAGATGTCTTGAGCAAATAATGAAAAGCTTAAAAGTATAGAACCTATTAATAATCTTTTTTTCATAAATCTTCTCCTTTTTTAATTAAATAGATTTTACAACAGCTATTATATCATATTTTAAAAAATTATAGAAAAATTATTTGATAGTCTAAAAAATTTTATATATGAAAAAAATATTTTTTTGAAAGTAGAAATTATACAATATTTTAGGATATTTAAAATATACTAGTATCTTTTTGTTTCATATATAAAACTTAATGCTGAATTATTTTCTTGAATTTAAGATAAAATTATTATATATTTATAGTAAGAAATAAACAAAATTTTTCTTTTAGGAGGAAACGAAATGCTAAAAAAATATAAAATATTAGAAAAACTTGCTGATATAGGAATTGTAGCTGTAGTAAGAGGAGAGAATGTAGCTGAGGGAGTTAGAATCTCTAAGGCTTGTACAAAAGGTGGAATACCAGCTATTGAAGTAACTTACACTGTTCCTGGAGCAACTGAAGTTATAAAAGCTCTTAAAGAGCAAGATACAAATAATGAAATGGTTATAGGTGCAGGAACTGTATTAGATGCAGCTACTGCTAGAATAGCTATACTTGCTGGAGCAGAGTTTATAGTGTCACCTGGATTTGATAAAGAGACTGCTAAGTTATGTAATCTTTATCAAGTACCATATATGCCAGGTTGTATGACTATAACTGAGATGACAAAAGCTATGCAATATGGTGCTGATATTATAAAACTATTCCCTGGAAGTGCTTTTGGACCTTCATTTGTAAAAGCTGTAAAAGCTCCATTACCTCATGCAAATATAATGCCTACTGGTGGAGTTAGTTTAGACAATATGGAAGAATGGTTTAAAAATGGTGTAATAGCAGTAGGAGCTGGAGGAAAATTAGCTTCTGGAACAGATGAAGAGATCATAGCAACTGCTCAAGCATTTAGAAAAAAATTATTAGAAATAAGAAATAAGTAGTATCTTGGAGGAAAATTAATGAGTAAAATATTTGATTTTACAGAAAAAGAGTTTGGTTTAGTTTGTTGTGGAGAGATGATTATGAGATTATCTCCTTTAAATAATGAGATGCTTATTCAAGGAAATCTTTTGACAAAACAGATGGGTGGAGCAGAGTTTAACGTAGCTAGTTCAGTATCTATTTTGGGAGAAAAGACAGCAATGTTAACAACTTTACCAAACAATGAATTGGGAAAATTTGCTAGAAAATCAATGACATTAAATGGTGTAGCTGATGATTTTTTAATCTATGATGACAGTAAATACAAACGTATGCCTATATATTATTATGAGTATGGATCATCACCTAGAAAACCAAATGTTACTTATGATAGATTAAATTCATCTTTCCAAAGAATGACAGTAAATGAAGTAAATCCAGAAGTATATGGAAAAACTAAAATTTTCCATACAAGTGGAATATCATTAGGGCTTTGTGAAACTTCTATGACTTTAACAAAGGATCTAATTTCAAACTTTAAAAAAGGTGGAGCATTGGTGTCTTTTGATGTAAACTTCAGAAGAAATCTATGGTCAGAGCCAGAGGCAAAGGTTGAAATAGAGAAGATACTTCCAGATGTAGATATATTATTTGCTTCAGAAGAAACTTTTAGAAAGATGTTTGAAAAGACAGGAGATCTAAAAGATATTATAAGAGCATTTGCAAAAGAGTATGATCTATCATTTATAGCTTCTACTCAAAGAGTTGTAAACTCTCCTAAATCTCATAATTTTTCATCATTAGTATATGATAGAAAGTCAGATACATTCTATTCAGAAAGAGCTTATGAAAATATTGAGATAGTTGACAGAATAGGAAGTGGAGATGCTTATGTAGCAGGAGTACTATATGGAATCCTACACTTTAATGAAGCAGAAAGAGCAATGAAATATGGAAATGCTAACTCTGTTTTAAAGAATACGATAGTTGGAGATATTTCTTGTGCTGATTCAACTCTTGTAGAGAGCATTATAGCAGACCATGATAATGGAAATACATCTGAGATGAATAGATAATTAATATTTAACTAAAAATAATTTAACAATATAGCAGGAGGGAACTACTTTTGATACAGGGTAGTTTTTTCCTGTTTTTTGGAAAATTGAAGATTTTTGAAATAAAATTATTAAAATAAATCTGAAAATATGTTATTATAAGATAGAAGGTAATAAAAGAAAGAGTTTATATCAGGAGGAAGTAAGTTGAGTGAAAAATCAAAGGTTCCAGCTATAGATAAAGCAGATAAGATATTTAACTATTTATACTATAAATACTCTGCAACTCAAAGTTCCATAGCAAAAGATTTGGGACTTTCTAAAGCTACAGTGAATAGATTGTTAGAAGTATTGACAAATTTGAAATATTTAAATTTTGAGGATAAAGAGTATACATTGGGAGAAAAATTTTACTTTTTTTCAAATAGAAATGAGAAATATACTCTCTTGAAGAATGTAACCTATCCATATTTAGAAGCACTTTCATTGAAGTTTAAAGAGACATTTAAGTTAAGCGTGTTGGATAATGATAAGATAAGAACCATTTCAACTGTTGAGAGTAGTGATATAATAAAGGTTTCAGTTTCAGAGAATGCAATATTTCCACTTCATGCAGGGGCAGCTAGTAAATTACTTATTTGCCAGTTAAGTGAAAATAGATTGAATAAACTTTTACCTAAGATACTCCCTAAGTATACAGAGAACACAATTATAGATAGAGAGATTTTAAAAAAAGCATTATTAAAAATCAATTTACAAAAAATCTCTTATGACAATATGGAACATTCCAATAATATAAAAGCAGTTGCTCTTCCAATATTAGACAATAGAAATAGAATTGTAGCAGCTATAAGTTGTCCATGTTTTCCAGATAATTTGACAGAGGAGAAGTTAAAATTAATAGTTGAAGAGATAAAAATAGCGTGTGAAGAGATAGGTAAAAAATTAGATTATTTTATAAAATAGATACGTAAAACACTTCTAGATAGTAGGGGTGTTTTTTATTTATAATATCAAATAATTATAAAGTCCAAAAAACGATAAAGAAGCCCCTTCGGCCTCAGGACTTCTTTATACGTAGAAATTAAAATGTAATTTAAGGAAATGTCTTATGACAATATTATTATAGCATATATTTTGTTATTGTCAATAAATATTTTGTAAATCTAAATAAAATTTTTTTTTAATATCTCTATATATAAAATATATTGTACAAAAAACGGTAATTATAGTATACTTACAATATAAATTGAATAAAGATAGAGAGCAGAGGACAAGAGTAGGAGTATATAGCTTGGCAGGCGTTATGATACTTTGAAAGGGGAATTTGCTGAAGTAAAAAAGAGGGCTGAACTTTTTTATTGGCACTATAAACAATATTTATAGTGTTTGTCATTAGTTTCTAATGAAGTACTATCTAGAGGGATACTTAGTAGATTATCACAGTTCAGCTGTGATTTTTTTATTTTAAATTAAATTTTAGAGGAGGATTTTTATGATTAATGCAATATGGTGTGGTTTAATAGTGATTGGAATTTTAGTTGGGATATTTACTGGGAATGTACAGGCAGTAACAGATTCAGCTATCTCTAGTGCTAGTACAGCAGTGACACTATCTATGGAGATGATAGGGGTTATGGCTCTATGGCTGGGACTTATGAAGGTAGCAGAGGAAGCTGGAATGGTAAAAGCTTTAGGTAAGGCAATGAAGCCTTTAATGGTAAAATTATTTCCAGAAGTACCAGCAGATCATCCTGCAATGGGAAGTATAGTTGCAAATATGGCAGCAAACTTTTTTGGATTGGGAAATGCAGCTACTCCATTAGGAATAAAGGCAATGCAAGAGTTACAACTATTAAATGATAATAAAGATGAGGCGACAAACTCAATGGTTATGTTTTTAGCAATAAATACATCTTCAGTGACACTGATCTCATCAAGTACTATAGCTTATAGAGTGGCAGCAGGATCTGCAAATGCTACTGAAATAATAGCTCCAACAATAATAGCGACTATTGTTTCAACTATAGTAGCAGTAGTGTCTTGTAAGTTTTTAGAGAAATTACCAGCATATAGAAGAGAAAAAATATAAAAGAGATTGAAATAATATTAAAATTTTAGTAGAATTTAGGAGGAGAAATATGTTTGTAAGAATAATGGAGAGTATATCACTTTATGCAATTCCTTTAATTATATTAATAATAGTGGGATATGCTTACTTTGTAAAAAAAGTAAAGGTTTATGAAGTATTTTGTGAAGGAGCTAAGGAAGGTTTTAATACAGCTATAAGAATAATACCTTTTTTAGTTGCTATGTTAGTTGCTATAGGAATATTTAGAGCTTCTGGATGTATAGATATAATGTTGAAAGTATTAGATCCAGTATTCTCAATAATAGGTATGCCTGGAGAGGTATTACCAATGGCAATTTTAAGACCTCTATCTGGAGGAGGAGCTACAGGAGTTATGAATGATCTGATGATAACTTATGGACCAGATTCATTAATAGGTAGAATAGCTTCAACTATGATGGGATCAACTGAAACAACTTTTTATGTTCTTGCAGTATATTTTGGAGCAGTAAGCATAAGAAAAACAAGACATGCAGTATTAGCAGGACTATTAGCAGACCTAGCAGGATTATTAACAGCAGTATGGATTTGTAGAATTATGTTTGCATAAAAATATAATTTGGAGAAGAAAATGGTAAAATTAAAATGTTTTGTACTAGCTTTAGTTTTATTGACAGGTTGTAGTAATACACATATACCAGTTGATATTCTAAAAAATGAAGATGTAGCAGTAGAGGAAATCTCAACAGAAAATGAAGTGAAAGCACCGGGGCAGATATTAAATGAGCTGGAGAGTGAGTTTTACAAGGAAGATGAGGGTTCTGAAGAGGTAAAGAGTGAGTTAGTTGAACAGGAGAAAGTTGAACCAGTAGAAACGGTTGTTGAAGAGGTAAAAAATGAAGTAGTAGAGGTAAAGCCGGAGAAAAAACAGGAGGTTCAAGAGAAAAAAATCACTCAAACAAGGGAGCAAAGAGCAGTAGAAAGATTTGTTAACCTAGAGATGTTACAGTATAGCAATATAGGAATTAGTATTGTTGATTTACAGAAGGGAAAACAGGTAGCTTCATATAATGAGAAGAGAGCTGTAACTCCAGCATCAATAATGAAAGTGATAACATCATCTACAGCTATTCAGAAGTTAGGAGCAGATACAAAACTAGAAACAAAGCTACTATATGATGGAAAAATAGACCCTAAAGGGATATTGATAGGAGATATATATATAATAGGTGGCGGAGACCCAACTCTTGGATCTGATGGTGTAAAGATAGATAGAATGGCTTTTTTAAATGATTGGATAGCCAAGATAAAATCAGCAGGTATAAAGGGAGTAAAAGGGGATATAATTGTAATAGATAATCTTTTTGGATATGTTGGAGTTGAAGAAAAATGGTTGTTAGAGGATTTTGGAACTAGCTATGGACAGGGAGTTTATGGAATAAGTGTCTTTGACAACCTATATACTTTAACTTTAAATTCTGGAGAGAAAAGTGTTGAAATTTTAGAGGTAAAACCTAAGATTCCTGGATTGAAATTTGAAAATAGATTGAAGATATCACCAAAAGGACGTAGAAATTTTTCTGTTAGAGGTTTACCACTTGAGAACAAGAGAGTTTTGACTGGAGAGGTACCTAAGAACTCAAAGATAGTAGTACAGAGTGATATTCCTAATCCAGGATTATTTTTAGGTGAGTATTTAAAAAGTAATTTAAACTCAGCAAACATAAAGGTCAATGGAAAGGTAAAAACAGCTAGAGATACATCTAAAAGAGCTAAAAATCCGAAGATATTAGCTGTGACAAAATCTGCACCAATAAAAGAGATGGTAAGAACTCTATTAAAAAGAAGTGATAACCACTATACAGAACATCTATTCCAACTGTTAAAACTTCAAGATATTAATATAGAGGAGTTTTGGAAAGAGAAGGGTATAGATACAAAGGTATTGAACATGGACGATGGAAGTGGATTATCAAGAGGTGATTATGTATCAGCAGAGTTATTGACAGGTATAGTAACATATATGTATCAAAACTATCCTGCTTATATTAAATTACTTCCTAGAGGTGGTTATGAAGGTACAGTTCACGACTTTTTAGATCCTAAAAAGTTTGATGGAGAAGTGAGAATAAAAAGTGGTAGTATGGGTGGAATACAATCATATACTGGATATATAAAAAAAGATGGTAGAGAGTATGCCTTTACTATCATAGTAAATCATTGGAATGGAAGGAGAAGAAAGTTGAAAAATGAGATGGAAAAATTACTGATAGATCTATTTTAGAGGTGATATATGTTAGGGAAAAAATTAAAAAAAGGTGATACTATTGGAATTGTAGCACCAGCAAGTAATACCTCTTTTGAGAGAGTTTTAGAGGCTAAGAAGAACATAGAGGCTATGGGGTATAAAGTAATTTTAGGAGAGTGTACTAAAAAAGAGTGGTACTCTTATGCTGGGACTGATGTAGAGAGAGCTCAAGAGATAAATGAATTTTTTGCAAATAAAGAGGTATCAGCAATAATGTGTATGCGTGGTGGTTATGGTTGCAATAGAATAGTAGAGTACTTAGATTTGGATGTAATCAGAGAAAATCCTAAAATATTTATAGGATATAGTGATATAACTACATTACACATAGCACTAAATGAGAGAGCTCAGCTTGTGACATTTCATGGACCTATGGCTGTGAGCAATTTTTCAGGAAGCTATAACGAGGAGAGTTATAAAAACTTTGTGGAGGTGCTTTCAAGCTCTTCAAAAGAGATAGAGATAAAAAACTTTTCAAAAGAGATTGGAGTGATATCTCACGGAAGAGCTAGAGGTGTACTCGTAGGTGGGAATTTAGCAACTCTTATAGCCACTCTAGGAACAGAGTATGACTTAGATTATAGAGATAAGATACTGTTTTTAGAGGAGATAGGTGAGAAAACTTACAAGGTTGATAGATTTTTAAATCAATTAAAAAAACATGGAGTTTTGGATAAAGTTCAAGGTGTTGTATTGGGTGACTTTAAAAATTGTGAGCCTGATTCTGAAAAGGATATGCCACTATTAAAGGTTTTTGAAGATTATTTTAAAAATTTAGGAAAGCCAGTACTGTATAATTTGGAGAGTGGGCACAGTGAGCCTATGTTGACACTACCATTGGGAGCTCTTTGTGAAATTGATAGTGAAAATAAAAGTATAAAAATAATTGAAAAGGTTGTATTAGATTAGATTCAGTAATTATGAACAATAAAAGAGAATAAAATATAGTAAAAATAAAACTTAAATTATAAAACTATGAACAAAATTAATTTTTTTTTGATAGATAGAAAAGGAAAACTAAAGTTGGTATAATGCATATAGTAATATTTCTATATGCCTGCCAATAATATATAGAAATAAAAAAAATAGTTGAATAACAACAGAAAAAATATTAAAATAGAAGAGTTAGATAATAAAAAGCTGGAGGTTGCTAATGAAAACGGAAACAGCAGCAGATAATCTAAAGCTCTTACAAAAAGGGAGCGGAAAGTTGTATTTGCTATGTGTAGTGGTGGGAGCCTTGACAGGATTTACAGTATCTCTTTATAGATTGGCTTTAAACTTTTTTAACCATTTTAGAACTGAGGTAATAGGTAACTCTTTGGAAGGAAAACCATATTTTGTATTTGTTATTTGGTTATTTTTTGTTTTGATCGGATTATTTGTAGATTACATATCTAGAAAATATCCCAAAATATCCGGAAGTGGTATTCCACAAGTAAAAGGAATACTATTAAGACAATTAGATTATTGTAAATGGCTACAGGAGCTAATTGCAAAATTTATAGCTGGTCTTATGAGTATAGGTGCTGGACTTTCTCTAGGGAGAGAGGGACCATCAGTACAGTTAGGGTCATATATAGGTTTTGGAATGACAAAGATTTTTGATCGTGATACTATCGAGAAAAAATATCTTGTAACTAGTGGAGCTAGTGCGGGATTATCTGGTGCTTTTGGAGCTCCATTATCAGGAGTTATATTTGCGTTGGAGGAGTTGCATAAATTCATCTCTGCAAAGTTACTAATCTGTACATTTTTAGCTAGTATAGCCTCTGATTTTGTTGGAAGAAGAATATTTGGAATGAATCCTTCATTTGATTTGATTGCTTTATATCCAAAAAATATGAATCCATACTATCAGTTTATACTTTATATCTTACTTGGAGTTATTATTGCGTTTTTTGGTAAACTGTTTACAGTAACTCTAATAAAGGTACAGGACAGATTTAAAAGCATAAAATTACCTAGATGGGTAAAGATTTCATTTGTTATGTCTACATCTTTTCTATTCTGTTATTTTTTACCAGAGGTAACAGGTGGAGGACATGAACTAGTGGAAGAGATGGCTGGTGGAAATAGAACAATACAGTTATTGATGATAATATTCATAGTAAAACTATTTTTTACAGCACTATGCTATGCAACAGGGTTTGCAGGAGGAATTTTCTTACCTATGCTAGTTTTAGGAGCTATTATTGGTAAGATATATGGACTTACACTTATAAAGTATTTTGATATAGGAATAGGAGCTGTTCCACACTTTATGGTTTTAGGAATGGCTGGATACTTTGTGGCTGTAGTAAGAGCACCAATCACAGGGGCAGTATTGATACTAGAGATGACAGGAAATTTAGATCATCTATTAGCATTGGTAACAGTTTCTGTAATAGCTTACTATGTAACAGAGCTTTTAGGATTGGAACCTGTCTATGAGATATTATTTGAGCGTATGCCAAAAGATACACCTAAAGAGGAAGAGATCTGTAAGAGTAAAACAATCATAACAGTACCAGTAGCAGCAGAGTCAGAACTGGATGGAAAAAAGATATGTGAAGTAGCTTGGGAACGTGATATTTTAGTTGTGGCAATCACAAGAAGTGAACACGAGATTATTCCTAAGGGGGATACTGTTATTGAGAGTGGAGATCAATTGACACTTTTACTTCCAGAGAGTAAGGTTTTTAAGATGAAGGAGCTTTTATACAAGCAGGGTAGTCATTAATAGATAAAAAAGAAAGAATATAAGTGGAAGAGAGATATGTAAGTATCTCTCTCTTTTTAATTTTTGATTAATATAGTTGAGAGTAGTTCCAAATTTTTTAGCAAAAATAGTTTGATATAAAACTAATTTTATGATAAACTATCATGGAAAGGAGAGAGCGATGGAAAATTTTGAGATAAGAAATACACTTTTTAGTTATATAAGTAGGGTACAACATCGAGGTGCTATCTATATTGAGGAGTTATTGAGAGAAAAGGGGATAGATAATTTAGTGTATTCCCATATTAGAATCATTATAATATTAAGTGTTTATAAAAAGTTATCAATGAAGGAGATAAGCAATCTAATAAGTAAGGATAAATCAACAGTGACCTCTCTTGTAAATAAGCTAGAGAGAATGGGTTATGTAAAAAAAACTGCTTCTACAGAGGATAAAAGAGTTATATATCTCACTTTGGAAGAAAAAGCTGATGAGATTATAGAAACAGTATTTCAAGTTACAAAAGTTTTTCATAAGAGAGTGGAAAAGATATTAACAAAAGAGGAGATAAACCAACTTTTTTGTTTGATGGAAAAATTAGTTGAAAATTTTTAAAGTATTTTAAGGAGAGGATTTTATAATGGAGAAAAAACATCAATTGATGGGAACGGAAAAGATTACAAAGTTGCTGATACAGTTTTCTTTACCAGCTATAATAGGTATGCTAGTAAATGCTCTGTACAACATTGTAGATAGAATATATATAGGAAATATAGCAAAAGTAGGACACCTAGCTATAGCAGGTGTTGGAATAAGTTTTCCAGTAGTGATTTTTGTATTTGGTTTTTCTATACTGATTGGTTTGGGGTCGGCTACAAACTCATCATTAAACTTGGGAAAAAAGAGAAAAGAGGAAGCTGAAAGATATTTGGGAACTGCAGTGTTTTTTGGTTTTATAATCTCTGTAATATTGATGGTGTTTATTTTATGGAGATTGGATTGGCTGATAGAAAAGTTAGGTGGAAGTGAAAATACAACTATCTATGCCAAAGAGTATCTGAAAATTTTAGCTTTTGGATTTCCTGCAGCAGTGGTTGGATATGTTGCTAACGCTTCTATACGTTCAGATGGAAATCCTAAAATGGCAATGGCAACACTACTTATTGGAGCAATTACTAATATAGTATTGGATCCAATATTCATATTTTATCTGAATATGGGAGTGAGAGGTGCTGCTTGGGCAACAATAATCTCTCAATATGTATCAGGTATATGGGCATTATATTATTTCACTTCAAAATTTAGTGGAATGAAATTACATATGAAAAATTTTAGATTGGATGTAGTTAAAATAAAGAACATTCTATCTTTAGGAAGTGCTCCTTTTGCTATACAGATGGGAGCTAGTATAGTAAACTACATATATAACAGTACATTGAAAGATTATGGTGGAGATAGTGCTATTGGAGCAATGGCAATAGTTCAAGCTGTAATAACATTTATGCTAATGCCTATTTTTGGAATAAATCAAGGATTACAACCTATATTAGGATATAACTATGGAGCAAGATACTATCCCAGAGTAAAAGAGGCTTTTTTCAAGGCTATCTTTGCAGCTACAGTTCTATGTGTTATAGATTTTTTAGCTATTCAGTTTTTATCAAAATACTTTATAAATATTTTTACTCAAGAGAAAGAGTTAGTAAGAATAGCCTCAGTTGGGTTAAAAATACAGACTTTTATGTTACCATTAATAGGATTCCAGATAATCTCATCAATCTATTTCCAAGCTATAGGAAAACCTAAGATGAGTTTTTTCATGAGTTTAACTAGACAGATAATTGTGTTGGTTCCTAGTATATTTATAATGTCTAAATTGTTTGGTGTTGCTGGAATATGGTATGCAGCTCCTGTTTCTGATTTTATTGCTGCAGTATTGACTTTTATATTTATAAGATTGGAGTTAAAGCATCTTAAAGAGTTGGAGGAAAAGGTAAGAGGAGATAGAGAAAATATAGTTGAAAAAAACTCTTAAAAGTTTTACAATATATTAAACTAAATAGGGGGGATACTGATGATAACAAGATTTTTAAAGTATGTAAAGACAGCAACAGATTCAAATCCAGAGAGTGAACAATGTCCAAGTAGTGAGATCCAATGGGATTTAGCTAAGATAATAGTTGAAGATCTAAAGGAGTTGGGACTAGAGGAGATATCATTAGATGACAATTGCTATATTATGGCAAAGTTACCAGCTAACTGTGATGATAAGATTCCAACAATAGGATTTATAGCACATATGGATACAGCACCTAGTTATAATGGAAAGGGTGTAAATCCAAGAATAGTAGAGGGGTATAACGGTGGAGATATAGTATTAAATGAAGCTGAAAACATAGTACTATCACCAAAAGATTTTCAACATTTAAATGATTATATAGGACAAGATCTTATTGTAACTGATGGAAAAAGCTTGTTAGGAGCAGATGATAAAGCTGGAATAGTTGAGATAATAGAAGCTATAAAATATTTAAAAGCTCATCCAGAGATCAAACATGGAGATATTAAGATAGGATTTACACCAGATGAGGAGATAGGAAGAGGAGCAGATCTATTTGATGTTAAAAAATTTGGTTGTGAGTTTGCATATACAGTAGATGGAGGGGAGATAGGGGAGTTAGAGTATGAAAACTTTAATGCTGCCTCTGCTGTGATTAAGATTAAAGGTAGAGATATCCACCCAGGAAGTGCTAAAAACAGTATGATTAACTCTATAATAATAGCTATGGAGTTAAACTCAATGTTACCAAGTGACCAAAGACCAGAGCATACAGAAAACTATGAGGGATTCTTCTTGCTAGATGAATTTACAGGAACAGTTGAGGATACAACAATGACATATATTATAAGAGATCACTCAATGGCTAAATTCAATGAGAAGAAGGAGCTTATAAGAAATGCTGTAGTATATCTTCAAGCTAAATATAAGGATGCAGTAATTGAGATAGAGGTAAAAGATAGTTATTACAATATGAGAGAGAAGATAGAACCTGTGATGCATATTATTGAACTTGCAAAAAAATCAATGGAAGAGTTGGAGATAGCTCCTAAGATAAGACCAATAAGAGGTGGAACAGATGGGGCAAGATTATCATTTGAAGGGTTACCATGTCCAAATCTATTTACAGGTGGTCATAACTTCCATGGAAAATTTGAGTATATTCCAATACAATCAATGGAAAAAGCTAGAGATCTAATAGTAAAAATTATAGAAAATACAGCAAAATTATAAAAAGATAAGAGTTGTTATAGTGAGAGCTATAGCGACTCTTATTATTTTTTACAAGAGAATTCATAGTTGTAAAATACTAAAGAATCCTGTATAATATGAAGATAGAGAAAAATTAAAATTGAGTTAAATCAGAAAGGAATAAGATGAATATACAGGAAACAAAGGAGTATTTAAAAAAACTTTCTCCTTCAAGAAAGTTGATACTTGGTTTTTTATTGGCAATATTGATAGGAACCATTCTATTGATGATGCCTTTTTCATTGAATGAAGGTGAGAGCCTGAGTTTTATATCATCACTATTTACAATTGTTTCAGCTATATGTGTAACAGGGCTTACAGTAGTTGATACAGCTACAGTATTCTCTCCAATAGGGACTACTATTATCATATTCTTTATACAACTGGGTGGATTGGGAGTTATGACTTTTTCCTCTATACTATTTTTAGCTACTGGAAAGAAGATGACATTTCATGAGAGAGAGTTGTTAAAAGAGGAGAGAAATGCTGATAACAGTGGAGAGATAGCAGATTTTATAAAGAAATTATTATTTATAGTTTTTACAATAGAGAGTATTGGAGCTATAATATTGACAATGGAATTTATGGATCAGATGAGTTTTTGGAAGGCGTTGTATTTTGGGGTTTTCCATTCGATTTCAGCCTTTTGTAATGCTGGATTTGCCCTATTTTCCAATAACTTAGAGGGATTTAAATCCAATGTTACTGTAAACTTAACTATAGGATATTTGATTACACTGGGAGGAATTGGATTTGCAGTAATCACCTCATTTGTTGCAGTAATTAGAAATGGAATAGATAGATTTAATCTGACTTCAAAAATGGCTATATTGATATCAATAATGCTAACTTTTGGTGGAATGATACTATTTTTACTGTTAGAATATTCCAATCCAGATACCTTAGGGGATCTGAATTTTATACAAAAAATATTAGCTTCATACTTCCAAAGTGTAACTTTGAGAACAGCAGGATTTAATACAATTCCACTTGGAAATTTAAGAGATGCAACTATTTTTATAAGTTGTATTCTAATGTTTATAGGAGCTTCACCAGGATCAACAGGTGGAGGTATAAAGACTACAACTTTTGGAATAATTATGTTCTATGTCATTGGTATAGTAAAGAAAAAAGAGAATATAGAGGTATTTAATAGAAGAATAGATTGGGAGATTTTAAATAGAGCCTTAGCAATACTTGTAATAGGAATTACATATGTGGCATTTATTATCACTTGTATCTTGGTTGTGGAGAGTTTTCCAATGGAACAAGTTGTATTTGAGGTAATTTCAGCTTTTGGAACAGTTGGATTAACTTTAGGAATTACACCACATTTGAGTGTTTTTTCAAAAATTTTAATAATTATCACAATGTTTGTAGGAAGATTGGGACCACTTACTTTTGCTTTGGCAATAGGTGAGAGTAAAAATAAAGCTATATCAAAATACCCGAAAGAGAATATATTAGTAGGATAAAATTAAGGAGCGAAAATAATGAAACAATATTTAGTAATAGGATTAGGAAGGTTTGGAACGAGTGTAGCTCAGACGTTATATGAGTCAAATGAAGAGGTACTTGCTATTGATACAGATGAGGAGATAGTACAGGATTGCATAAGTGAAAACACAGTGGACAATGCTATAATGCTTGATGCAACAGATGTGAAGAGCTTAAAAGAGATAGGTGCTGGAAATTATGATATAGCATTTGTATGTGTAGGAGAGATTGAACCGAGTATAATGATAACTCTAAATTTAAAAGAGTTAGGGGTAAAGAAGATAATAGCTAAGGCTGTTACTAAAAGTCATGGAAAAGTACTAGCTAAGATAGGAGCTACTAAGGTGATATATCCAGAGGAGTATATGGGAAGAAGGGTTGCACAACTTGCAATGGAACCAAATTTAGTTGAGCACTTGAGATTTTCAGCAGACTTTTTACTATTAGAGGTAAAAGCACCGTCTGTTTTTTGGGGTAAGAGTATAATTGAATTGGATATTAGAAAGAAATACAATTCCAATGTAGTGGGAATAAAGAAAGAGGATCAGAGTTTTAATCCAAACCCTTTAGCAACAACTATGATTGAAAAGGGAGATGTATTACTTATGATAACTGATGATAAAACAGCAGACTTTTTTGAGAATTTGAAATAAATTTAGAATAGATTTTAGGAGGATAAAATGCATAATTTTGATGTCATTGTAGTAGGAGCAGGACATGCAGGTTGTGAAGCTGCTCTAAGTGCAGCAAGAATGGGTGCAAATACTGCAATCTTTACAATAACTTTGGACAATATAGGAGTGATGTCATGTAACCCATCAATAGGTGGACCAGCAAAATCTCACTTAGTTAAGGAGATAGATGCTCTAGGTGGAGAGATGGGAAGAAATATAGATAAAACTTTTGTACAGATCAGAGTTTTGAATACTAAAAAAGGACCAGCAGTAAGAGCTTTAAGAGCACAAGCTGACAAGGTTAAGTATGCAAAAGAGATGAAGAAAACAATAGAAAACTGTCCTAACCTAAATGCTATACAGGGAATGGTAACAGATATAGTAATTGAAGATGGGAAGGCAGTAGGAGTTAAGATTAGAGAGGGTGTTGAGTATAGAGCTAAGATGGTAATACTAGCCACTGGAACTTTTATGAGAGGACTTATTCACGTGGGAGAGAACCATTTTAGTGGTGGAAGAATGGGAGAGCTATCTTCTGATGATCTACCACTATCTTTAGAAAGAGCTGGAATAAAACTAGGAAGATTCAAGACTGGAACACCTTCAAGAATAGATGCTAGAAGTATAGATTTTTCAAAAGTAGAGGAGCAACCTGGGGATACAGAACTATTAAAATTCTCTAGTAGAACAAAAGATGAAGAGGTATTGGGAAGAGAACAGATCTCTTGTTACATAGCTCATACAAATGAAAAAGTTCATGAAATAATTAAGAGTAACAAGGATAGATCACCGTTATTTAATGGAACAATTCAAGGAACAGGACCTAGATACTGCCCATCAATAGAGGATAAAGTTTTTAGATATCAGGATAAAGATCAACACCATCTTTTCTTAGAGAGAGAGGGAAATGAGACAACTGAGATCTATTTAGGAGGTTTATCATCTTCATTACCAACAGATGTACAAGAGGGAATGATAAAAAATGTTGCTGGTCTAGAAAATGCACATGTAATGAGATATGCTTATGCAATAGAGTATGATTATATTCCACCACAAGAGATAAAATACTCATTGGAGAGTAGAACAGTTGAGAATCTATTTTTAGCTGGACAGATAAATGGAACTTCTGGATATGAAGAGGCAGGAGCTCAAGGGCTTATGGCTGGAATTAACGCTGTTAGAAAAATTCAAAATAAAGAGGCAGTAGTATTGGATAGAGCAGATTCCTATATTGGAACTCTAATTGATGACTTGGTAACTAAGGGAACAAATGAGCCGTATAGAATGTTCACAGCAAGAAGTGAGTATAGATTACTATTGAGAGAGGACAATGCTGATTTAAGACTTTCAAAGATAGGATATGAGATTGGACTACTACCTGAAGAGGAATATAGAAGAGTTGAAAAGAAAGAAAAAGATGTGGAAGAGATAAAAGAGAAGTTAGCAACAAACTATGTTGGACCAAGTAATCCTAGAGTAAATGAGGTACTTGAAAAGAGAGGGGAGACTCTATTAAAAGATGGAATCACTTATTTCGAACTTTTAAGAAGACCAACTGTAACATTTGAAGATGTAAAATATATTGCAGAATTGGGAAATTTAGAGTTAGGTGATTATTGCAGAGATACAGAGTATCAAGTTGAAGTTCAAGTTAAATATTCTGGATATATAGAGAGATCTATGAAGATGATAGAAAAACATAAAAGCTTAGAAAATAAAAAAATACCAGCAGACTTAGATTATGATAGTCTAACAAATATTCCAAAAGAAGCAAAAGATAAATTGAAAAAGGCGAAACCATTAAATATAGGACAAGCCTCAAGAATTTCAGGGGTATCACCTGCAGATATACAAGTGTTGTTGATATATTTAAAAGCGAGAGGTAATTAAGATGAGAGAGTTCTTAGTAAATGGATTGAAAGAGATTGGAGTAGAGTATACTGAAAAGAAGGTTGATAATCTTCTAAAGTACCTAACTCTTTTACAAGAGTATAACTCACACACTAATTTAACAGCTGTAAGAGATGAAAAATCTATGATAGAGAAGCATTTTCTAGATTCTTTATTGTTACAAAATCTGTTAGATGACAGTATGAAAACTGCTATTGATGTGGGAACAGGAGCTGGATTTCCAGGAATGGTACTAGCTATTTTTAATGAGAATATAAAATTTACATTGATGGATTCTATTGGAAAGAAGACAAAATTTTTACAATTAGTAAAAGATGAGTTAAATCTTGAAAATGTTGAGGTAGTTACATCAAGAGCTGAAGATTATATAAGTGATGAAAAAAGAGAAAGCTATGATTTAGGACTTTGTAGGGGGGTATCAAAGTTAAGTACAATATTAGAATACATAATCCCTTTCTTGAAGAAAGATGGAGTCTTCCTTTCTCAAAAAATGGAGGGAACAGGAGAGGAAACTGAAGCACAAAATGCTTTAGAAATTTTAAACTCTGAAATTATAGAGATATTTAATTTTGAACTTCCATTCTGTAAAGATCCAAGAGTAGTTATAAAGATTGAAAAAAGAGAAAAAACAGATAAAAAATATCCAAGAAGGTCAGGTATACCTTTAAAAAGACCTTTATAGGAGAAAGGAAGAGAGGAAATGACAGATTTTTATAAGAAAAATAGAAAAAAACTTATATTTGTTACTTTCCTCTTTTTATTGTTTTTTGGAGTTGCTTGGAATATAAAGTACAATTTGCCAAAAACAGTAGAAGTGGTGGTAAGGTTATTTGTAGGACCTACATTTAAAAGTAGCAGTATAGAATTTGAAAAAGAAAAGATAGTAATAAAAGATTTTATATTAGCAGATGGGGAAGAGGTAATTATAGATACTCCAAAAGTGGAGATCCTCTATTCAAAAGATATTTTAAAGAGGAAAAGGATAGATGAGATCATCATAGATGGAGGAACTGCAAATATAACTAGAAGAAAAAATGGAGATATAAATATAGTTGCAGCTTTTACTGGAGAGAGTGAACCTGAAGAGGAGAAAAAAGAGAAACCTAAAGATGAGAAATATGAACCTGGGATAGGAATCCCTATAGACAAGATAACGGGTATAAATGTAACAACTGTATTTAGAGATTTAGGATATAGATTACCAATAGAAGAGACAGCTTATAATACCAATGGATATCTAACTTTTAGCGAGAGTGAGGGAATAAATCTACACTTTATTGGAAGTAATAAGGAACAGGTGTATGACTTTGCCTTCTCTACGAGTAAAGAGCCATACTCTATGACTATAAAACTTAAGGATATAGATGTAAAAACAGAGTTGGTACAGTATGGTTATGATGGAAAAGAGGTATCATACAATGGTGGGAAATTGAATATGGATCTCACTATAGCATCTAGTGGTATGTTAGGTTGGATAAACTTTGATGGGGTAAATGTAAAATATATTGATCTAGCTGATGAAGTGAAAGAAGTAACTGGAAAAGTTGAGTTTACCAAAGAGGGTATATTTTTAAACGCTATTGGTAAAGTATTTGAAAAACCAGAAAAATTCACACTTTCATATAAGGATAATGAGCTTAATATAGATTTTAAATTAAAGGATATTAAGCAGAAAGATTTAGAAAAACTATCATATTTAGATGGAGTGGAGCTACCATTCAAAAATCTAGTTGTTAATGATGTAAAATTTAATCTCAACTTAAAAAATGAGTTGAAGATAAATATTGATGCCTTTGTAAAGAGGGCTGAATTGGAGCAGTTGAGATTGAATGATACCCAAGTAAAGCTTATCTATGATAAGTCCGGTATACATCTACCAATAATCTCCACAGATCTAGCTACCTTAGATAAGGAGAAAAATGTAGGGATAGAGGAGAAGATAACTGGGACATTTGATCTTATAGATAAGAGAGGAATGTTAAAATTTAAAGTGGAGAATGTAAATAATAAGAGTTACATTCCAAATATCAATGGAGATCTGAATTTTGATATTTTAGAGGATCAAATTGCTATTGTGTTAGATTCTAACATAATTGATTTAGAGGGAAAATATTTTACTAAAGAGAAAAAAATCCAGTTAGATAAGAAAAATCAATACTTTTTAGAATACAGTTTAGCTGATAAGAAGTTTTCTGCTGGAAAAGGGAGAATAGGGTTAAATATTTTTGATCTAGATATTATATTTGACTATGCAATAGATAAGAATAGATTTTTATTAAATGAGGCCTCTATAATAAATGGTAAGAAAAAAGAGTTAGAGCTAACTGGAGAGATTGATTTAGAAAACAGTTCCTATGCTTTCAATATGGACGGGCAGAACTTGGATATCAAAAGAAAGTTGGGAGAGGAAGAGTTTTGGATAAAAGGGAAAATCCTTGGAACTTTAAAGAGTGAAAATGGTAAATTTAATGGAGATTTAGACATTCACTCACTGTATCTAAAATATCTAGGAGAGGTTCAAAATATTCACGGTAAGGTTTTATTAAATAATAAAAACAACTTATTTTTTGAGTATCAAGGAGAGATAGATAAACTTTCTTATGAAAATTACAGTCTAAATGGAGTTATAGTTTCATTGAGGCTGAAAGATGATATTTTTGAAATTAAAAATTTTAACAATCAGCTTTTGACTATAAATGGAAGCTATGATCTTAAAACATCAAAATTAAAAGGAAAATTAGAGACAAATGGTTTATCATTGGAAAGATTTAATATTGATTTCCCTAAGATCAAATTAAATAAAGTTACTGCAAGTATAGATGGGAATCTGGAGAATCCTATAGGAAAGATAAGTATTTCAGATGTTGGAATAAGTTTTAAAAATGAGGAAGAGATTAAAATTACTGGAGAGATCAACTATAAGGATAAGGTAGTAACAACTAATAATGTTAAGATAAACCAAAATATATTGAAAGCTAGATACTCAGTAAAAGATGGAAAGTATAGAGCCAAGTTAAATATATTGGAAGAGAATATAGGACGTTATTATAACTATGAAAATTTAAAATATAGAGTGATTGGAACAGTAGTGGCTGAAGGAGAGAATAAAAAGTTAAAAGTTGGGCTAAAATCCACAGTTGATAAGGTATATATGAATGGAATGATTTTTCCTACAGCATATATTGAAGCTGATTATTCAGCAGAGAATTTAAATGCTGGAATAGTTAAGTTAAAAAATCTAACTTTTAGCAATCAAAATCTACAAGATCTATTTACTGTTACAGGAAGTTATGATCTACCTAACAACTTCTTGGAGGTAAAGGTAGATAAGCAGGAACTGCCACTAGCTAAATTGAAAGATTATATTCCAATAGATGGTGTTGAAGGTAAGCTCTATTTAGAGGGGAAATTATTGGGAGAGTTAGATGATTTAAACTATAACTTTTCTATTTTAAGTAGTGAGATTGATGTAAAAAAAGTTAAGTTTAATACAATTAGAGTGTTTCTATCTGGAGATATGAAAGAGGTAAAATTAGATGAACTCTCATTTAAATATTTACATAATAAATTCTCATCAGATGGAGAGTATAATATTACAGAGAACAGATATAGATATTATGCAAAATCATCTAACATAGATTTAGATTTTTTAAATGTATTTTTAGAACCTTATAATATCTCAGATATAAGGGGAAATGCTGAGTTTGATTTAAAAATAACTGACAGTAGAAATGATGGATTTATTAAAATAAAAAATTTAAATTTAGAAAAAAAAGATTTTTTCTTGAAATTACAAGAATTTAACAGTACAATAGGATTAGAGAATAATAAAATATCTATAAAAGATTTTTCTGGAAAGTTGAATGATGGGGATTTAGGAGTTAAAGGAGAGATAATTTTTCCAACATTGAAAGACATTTCAGATAATCCATACTACTATGAAAATATAAAATATAATGGAAATTTAAAATTAAATGGTATAAAATATAGATATGGTGATTATTTTAATGTTGATTTTAGTGCTAATATAGGAATAAGAGAGAAGGATATCAGAGGAAATATTGAGATTGAAAAAGGTTTGGTATCAGAGATACCAAATACATCTAAGAGTATTTTTCAAAAGATAAAAGAGTTTTTATTTAGCTCTACATCTAAAACTATAAATCAGAGTGAAGATCTAGGAAGCGATTTTAAAATAGAGAGTATAATTGAAAATGCCCCTTCAATTGATGTTAGAATAAAAATAAATGAAGGAATAAAATTGGATATAGGGGATATAAATGGCTTGGTAGAGGATATAAAAGGAAATGTTATAGGTAATGGAGTTTTATCAGGAAAGAATGGAAAGTACACTTTTATTGGAAATACAGAGGTCTTAGGTGGAAGCTTTAACCTCAATGATAACACTTTTTATTTGGATAGAGCAGTTGTTATATTTAACGATCCTAAGAGTTATCTACCAAAAGTAAATCCAAATCTTTTAATAGATGCTAGAGTGTTAGTGCAAGATGATCAGATCGGTTTAAGTTTAAACGGTAATCTAGATAATTTAAAATTTACTATTAGTTCTAGAAATGGAAGTAGTAGTGGAAACTTAAACTCACTTTTAACAGATACAGATAGTTTTGGAGAGAATAATGAAGCAACTACAACTTTGATTACAAATGTAATTGGAGGACAGATAACACAGGTGTTAAAACCAATAGCTAATCTAGTAAAACATACATTAAATATATCGAAGTTTAGAATAAGCTCAAACCTTTTGACTCAGAATACAAAAAATAGTTCTAACAATAATGATGATAAAAGTCAGAGTAGTTTAAAATTAGGTGCAGTATTAGAGGCAGAAGATAATATATATAAAGATAAAATATGGTGGGTTGCAAAAGGAACACTATTGGAGGAGGATAATACAGGAAACAATAAGCAAGAGGAGAGTAACGGAGCATTTAAAGAGTATGACTTCTCATTGGAATACAGATTTGATGCTGTAAAATCTATTGGAGTAGGAGTTGGAAAGTTACCAGAAAACAGAAAAAAAACATCAGATAAAGAATCTAAAGAGAATTTAAATTATCATATAGACTTTAAATTTGAGAAAAAATATGATAAGCTAATAGATATCTTTATAAATAAATAGTGGAGGTAGAGATGAGAAAAAGAATAGCTGGACTACTGATCTTTGTATTAAGTATTTTCTCCTTTGCTGATGTTACTAACTATCAAGTAACAAAGGTGGAGATAATAAATAATAGAGAGATTCCTTACGAAGTAATACTGGGGAGTATGAAGTCAAAAGAGGGGCAAAAATACATAACAGAGGATATGATATCAGACTATAAATCAATTAAAGATTTAGAGTATGTAGATGATGTATCTATATATCCAACTGTCTATGACAATGGTATTAAGCTTACTGTTGATGTAACAGAAAAGAAGGATACTAAAAAATTATTGGAGTCAAAAGGGATAATTCCTCTATCAGAGAGAGAAAAAGTAGATAAGAGTATAGTTGTATCAGAGATTGATATAATAGGAAATACTCATGTACCAACTAAAGAGATAAGAGCTATGATTCCTGTTCAAGCTGGTGGATATTTTTCAAAGAATAAGGTTATAGAGGGACATAAAAACCTTATTGAGAGTGGATATTTTAGAGATGTAATGCCAGATGTTGTAAAATCAGGAAAGGGTGTAAAAGTAATATACCACGTTCTTGAAAATCCAATTATAAATGGAGTTAATATAATAGGAAACACAGTTTATTCTACAGATGAACTTATGGAAGTAATCAAAACTGAACCTGGAAAGATATTTAACATCAATACAATCAGAGGGGACAGAGATAGAATAATCCAAAAATATCAAGACGCTGGTTATGTTCTTGCTGAAGTTACAGATATTGGGCTTAATGCAAACCTTGAACTTGAAATCTATTTAAGTGAAGGTATAGTTAGAAATATCGAGTTTAAAAAGATGGTAACAAAACAAAAAGGAGCTAGAAGAAAGGCTACTGATGATGTTTTAAAGACAAAATCATATGTAGTTGAAAGAGAGTTAGAGTTCCATGAAAATGAGATATTCAACTCTAAAAAATATGATGATACAGTACAAAATCTAATGAGATTAGGACATTTTAAAAATGTTAAATATGAAGCTAGAAATATACCTGGAGATCCAGATGGAAAAAATATAGTCCTTTTATTGGATGAAGAGAGAACTGCAATACTTCAAGGAGCTATATCTTATGGTTCTGAGATTGGACTATTGGGAACAATTTCAATAAAAGATACTAACTGGAAAGGAAAAGGACAAGAGTTAGGATTTACATTTGAAAAATCAGATGAAGATTACTCAAGTTTCTCAATAAATTTCTATGATCCTTGGATAAAAGGAACTGATAGAATATCTTGGGGATGGAGCATCTATAAGAATACTTATGAAGATGATGATAGTGCAATATTCAATGAGATAGATACTATTGGAGCTAAATTTAACATAGGAAAAGGATTGAGCAAAAATGTTAGATTGAGCTTAGGAACAAAAGTTGAGTATGTAGAAGAGACTTCTGATAAAGATCAGTTTATAGAAGAGAATGGTGTAACTAAATGGAGAAACTATAGAAATAGAGAAGCTAAGGGTCTAGATGATAAATATGTTATCTGGAGTATATTCCCTTCAATAACTTATGATACAAGAAATCATTTCTGGAATCCAACTACTGGAGAGTATGGAAAATTACAACTAGAAGTGGGATATGCTAATGGTTATGAGGGAGATGTTTTTGGAAACATAACACTTGAACTTAGAAAATACCACGGAGGATTCTTCAAGAAAAATACCTTTGCTTATAGAGCAGTAACTGGAATAATGACAGATACCACTAAAGAGGGTCAAAGATTCTGGGTAGGTGGAGGAAGTACACTTAGAGGATATGACGGTGGATTCTACAAAGGAACAAAAAAATTAGTAGGAACTATAGAGAATAGAACACAATTTAATGATATTTTAGGATTTGTTGTTTTCTTTGATGCTGGAAGAGCTTGGGATTACGAAGGAAGAGACCTATCATATCAACATGATGATAAATTTGCAAATGATGTAGCTATGGCAGCAGGAGTAGGACTTAGAGTAAATACACCAATAGGTCCATTAAGATTTGACTTTGGATGGCCAATAGGTAATGATGATACTAGTGGAATGGAATTCTATTTCAATATGGGTCAATCATTCTAATATAGATAAAAATAATACTTTGGAGGTAATATAATGAAAAAAATAATGATAACAATTATGGCATTAAGCTTATCGGCATCAGTTTTAGCTGAAAAAATAGGGTATGTAAACTCACAAGAGGCATTTTTAAAATACTCTCAAACTAAAACAATCCAAGAGAACTTAAACAAAGAGAGAAATAGAATAGAGAATGAGATAAAGCAAAAAGAGGTTGCTCTTCAAAAAATACAATTAGAGCTTCAATCTAAAGGAAACAAAGTAACTGATAAAGAGAAAGAGGGATTCCAAAAGCAAGTTGAAGCATTCAAAAAATTTGCAAGAGATTCACATGTAAAAGTAAACAAAGAAGAGTATACAAGAATTCAAGAGATAGATAGAGTAATGCAATCAGCTATAGACTCAGTAGCAAAAGCAGAGAAATATGACTACATATTAGAAGCTGGAGCAGTAAAGTTTGGAGGAAAAGATATTACTGCTGATGTAATAAAAGCTATGGAAAAATCTAAAAAATAAATGTTAAACTAGGAGGATAATGATGAGATATAGTATTAAAGAGTTAGTGAGCCTCCTAGAGTGTGAAGTAAGGGGAGATTTAAGTCTAGAATATGTTTCTGGGCTTGCTCCCTTTTTTCAAGCTCAGGAGGAAAATATAACATTTGCTTCAGATGAGAAGTTTTTAAAAAAATTAGATGAAACTAAAGCAAAAGTAGTGTTAGTACCAGATATACCACTACCTAATATTGGGAAAATGTACTTGGTAGTAAAAGAGAATCCAAGAACATTGATGCCAAAGCTTTTGAATTTCTTTAAGAGAGAGACAAAACCTTTTGAAAAAATGATAGAGGATTCAAGTGTCATAGGTAAAAATGTAAAATTAGGACCAAATGTATATGTAGGGCATGATGCAGTGATAGGTGATAATGTTACAATCTATCCAAATGTAACTATTGGTGAAGGAGTTACAATTGGAGAGGGAAGTACAATATATTCAAATGTTACTGTGAGAGAGTTTTGTAAAATTGGAAAAAACTGTGTAATTCAACCAGGGGCAGTTATAGGATCTGATGGTTTTGGATTTGTAAAAGTAGGTGGGAATAACACTAAGATAGATCAGATAGGTAGTGTAGTAATAGAGGATAATGTAGAGATTGGAGCTAATACAACTGTTGATAGAGGAGCTATTGGAGATACTATAATAAAAAAATATACTAAGATAGATAATCTAGTACAGATTGCTCACAATGATATAATAGGAGAGAACTGTCTAATAGTTTCTCAAGTTGGAATAGCAGGAAGTGTAGAGGTAGGAAATAATACAACATTGGCTGGACAAGTTGGAGTAGCTGGACATATAAAAATAGGAAATAATGTTGTAATTGCTGCTAAATCTGGTGTAGTAGGTAATGTAGATGATAATCAAGTTTTATCTGGATATCCACTAATGGATCATAGAGAGGACTTAAAAGTGAAGATAGCATTGAAAAAAGTTCCTGATTTATTGAAAAAAGTTAGAAATATTGAGAAAAAATTACAGGAAAAGTAAAAAGGTATTTGAAATTTTATTAGAAAGTGGTAAAATATAAGAATACAAATATAAGAAAAGATGAGGTAAGAATGAAGAAAAGAGTTTATTTTGACAAATGTGGAGAAATGAAATTTATATCCCATCTAGACTTATTAAGATTTTTTGAGAGACTATTCAATAAATCGGAAATTCCTGTAAAATATAGTGAAGGATTCCATCCGAGACCAAAGATGTCCTTTGGAAGCCCTATATCCTTAGGAACAGAAGCTTATAATGAGATTATGGACTTTGAGACAGATGCAGAAATTTCCAATGAAGAGGTCGTAAAAAGACTTAATGAGAGTGGAGTATTGGGATTTAAAGTACATAAAGTGGAAGAAGTTCCTAGAAAATCCTCAATAATGGAAGAGTTTACTAATATGTTATATGAGGTAGAGGGAAGTAGTTCAGATATGGATAAGCTTGAAGAGCTATTCAATAGAGATGAAATACTTGAAGTTAGAGAGAAAAAGGGAAAAGTTGTAACTAGAAACTTAAAAGAGAGATTGAAATCTTTTTCAAGAGAGGGAGATAAGATCTCTATGGAGATTATAAACACATCACCAAACTCATATTTAGAGATGGTAGGAATAGAGCAACAAAATGTGAAGATAAAAAGATTAGGTTATAAAACTAACAATTAAAATATATTGTGAGAGGAGAAAAGAGTATGTTAGAGTTAAAATTCATACGTGAAAACAGAGAAAAAGTTGAAGAGATGTTAAGAAATAGAAATAGTAATCTAACTCTTGATGAGTTTTTTCAACTAGATGACAAAAGAAGAGAGATATTAGGAGAGGTAGAAGCTTTAAAACAAAAAAGAAACCAAGAATCTACTGAAATAGCTAGATTAAAGAAAGAAAAGCAAGATGCCTCAGCATTAATAGAAGAGATGGGAAAAGTTTCTGCTCAAATAAAAGAGTTAGATGCAAAATTAGCTGAAGTTGAGGAGAAATTAACTTATATTCAAATGACAATCCCAAATATGTACCATGAAAGCACTCCATTTGGAGCAGATGAAGATGCAAACGTTGAAATCAGAAGATGGGGAACTCCAAAAGAGTTTTCATTCGAACCAAAAGCACACTGGGATATAGGTGAAGGATTAGGTATTCTTGATTTTGAAAGAGGAGCAAAATTAGCAGGATCTAGATTTGTTCTATACAGAGGATTAGGAGCAAGATTGGAGAGAGCATTAATTAACTTTATGCTAGATCTACACACAACAGAGCATGGATATACTGAGCATATAACTCCATTTATGGTAAAAAGAGAGGTTTGTGAAGGAACAGGACAACTTCCAAAATTTGAAGATGATATGTATAGAACAACTGATGATATGTTCTTAATCTCTACTTCAGAAATCACTATGACAAATATCCATAGAAAAGAGATATTAGATGAGAAAGAGTTACCAAAATACTATACAGCATACTCACCTTGTTTTAGAAGAGAAGCTGGATCTTATGGAAAAGATGTAAAAGGAATAATAAGATTACACCAATTCAACAAAGTTGAGATGGTAAAAATAACAAATCAAGAGTCATCTTATGATGAATTAGAAAAAATGGTAAATAATGCTGAGGAAGTATTACAAAGACTTGAGTTACCATATAGAGTTATCCAACTATGTACAGGGGATATAGGTTTTGGAGCAGCTAAAACTTATGACCTAGAAGTATGGTTACCTTCTCAAGGAAAATATAGAGAGATCTCTTCTTGTTCTAACTGTGAAGGATTCCAAGCTAGAAGAATGGGACTTAAATACAGACCAAATGGAAGCTCTAAGAGTGAGTACTGCCATACTCTAAATGGGTCAGGATTAGCAGTAGGAAGAACACTAGTAGCTATAATGGAAAACTACCAACAAGAGGATGGATCATTCTTAATACCAAAAGCATTAGTTCCATATATGGGAGGATTAGAAATTGTTAAAAAGTAGTCTGTTCATACTACTACTAGTTAACATATTTTACAGCAATCTATACTATATTGGAATATCAACAGTTGTCTTGTTCATACTAAATCTAAAGTATAATAAGGATTTAATAAAGCATATAAAAAGAGTAAAATTTTTGTTTTTCTTCTATTTTATAACTTGCTTATTTCAGATATTTTATACACAAGAGGGAGAGGTAATTGCCAAGTTTTATAATTTTTATCTAACAAAAGAGGGAGTTATAAATTTCTTGTTAAATCTTTTAAGGATTTTTAATCTACTTCTTCTCTCTTGGATAGTTTCTACTCAAAGATTATTAGAGGGTAGATTTTTAAAGTATCAGGATACTATTGAGACAGTTATTGAGTTAGTTCCAGAAGCAATGATGATGATAAAGAAAAGAATGAGAATTAAGAGTTTTTTTAGATACATTTTGAAACAAATAAAAGTAAAAAATTAATCTAAATAAAAAATAGAAAATTCTCTAATTGATTTTATTATTAATTTTTGTTAAAATTAATATATATAATTTTTCAGGAGGGAAAAAATGGGATACAATTATAAAGAATTAGGTCTTTCAAACACAAAAGAGATGTTTGCAAAAGCAAATAAAGAAGGATATTCAGTACCAGCTTTTAACTTTAATAATATGGAGATGGCATTAGCTATAGTTGAAGCTTGTGCTGAGATGGGATCACCAGTAATTCTACAATGTTCAAAAGGAGCTTTAGGATATATGGGAGCAGATGTAGCACCTTTATTAGCTAAAGCAGCTGTAGATAGAGCTAGAAATATGGGATCAGATATACCAGTAGCTTTACACCTAGACCATGGTCCAGACTTAGCAACTGTAAAAACTTGTATCGAAGCAGGATTCTCATCAGTAATGATCGACGGGTCACACTATGATTTTGCTAAAAATATAGAAGTTTCAAAAGAAGTTGTGGAGTATGCTCACTCAAAAGATGTTACTGTAGAGGCTGAATTAGGAGTACTTGCAGGAATAGAAGATGATGTTAAAGCTGAATCACACACTTATACAAACCCAGATGAAGTTGAAGAGTTCGTAACAAAAACAGGAGTAGATTCATTAGCAATAGCTATCGGAACTTCTCACGGAGCTCACAAATTCAAACCAGGAGAAGACCCTAAATTAAGACTTGATATATTAGAAGAGATCGAAAGAAGAATACCAGGATTCCCAATTGTTTTACACGGATCATCTGCAGTTCCTCAACAATATACTTCTATGATAAAAGAGTTTGGTGGAGAAGTTAAAGATGCTATCGGAATACCAGATATTCAATTAAGAAAAGCATCTAAATCAGCAGTAGCTAAAATAAATGTAGATACTGACGGAAGATTAGCTTTCACAGCAGCTATTAGAAGAGTATTAGGAACTAATCCAAAAGAGTTTGACCCTAGAAAATACTTAGGAGCAGCTAAAGATGAGATGAAAGCTTACTACAAAACTAAAATTGTTGATGTTTTCGGATCTGAAGGAGCTTATAAAAAAGGAACTAAATAGTCTTAAAGAGCAGAGAAATCTGCTCTTTTTATATATTTAGAGAAATTATTGAAATACCTCTTGATTTTTTCTTAAAATTTGGTATATTCTTATTAACAAATATATAGTTATATTGGAAAAAGTATTGAATGAAAAATAGGGGGAAAGTAGTATGAAAATATTTGTGTATTTACTAATAGCAATAACTAGCCTATTAATAATTTTGATGAATATTTTTAAATTATTTTTAGGGTTTATTTGTATTTTAGGATATCTATTTATTTTTGGCTTAATTATAGTATCTTTAATAAAAGGAACAGTAGAAAAAAAAGATTTAATAAATTTTGGTTTTTCATCAGCAATTTGTTTTGGGATTTTTTATGGTTATTTTGCTATTTTAGAATTTTTAATAGGCTTTAAAGGTGGATTGATTGAAAGTTTAAACAACAAATAGTATTAGAGAATGAATAATTAAAAAAAGGAGCTGAATGGCTCCTTTATGTAATTAGTTCATTTTTTCAACTAAGTTTTTTCCAGCTTTGAATTTAACAGTCTTTTTAGCAGGAATTACGATTTCTTCACCTGTTTTAGGGTTTCTTCCAACTCTTTCAGCTTTCTCTACAACTTCAAATTTTCCCCAACCAATAAAGTTGATTTCTTCTCCAGCTTTTAAGCTTTCTTCAAGAACTTCAAGGATAGAGTCAAATTTTCTTTCAGCTTCAGCTTTAGAAGCAAATATTCCTTTTTCAAATAAAACTTTTGTAAAATCTTTTTTTGTCATTTTATCCTCCTAAAATTTATAAATACGCAAGTTTCTATGTTATATCACAAAATCCAAACATTTACAATAATTTTTTATAAATTTTTGCTATTTTTTTTAAAATATTGTAAAATATACTAGAAAAAATACTTTTAGGAGATAAAAAATGGTAAAAAAAATAATTATTTTAACTCTAACTATAGTTTTATCTTTGTCATGTTCTAGAATTAATTATACTGTTAATAGTAAAAAGTATTTATCTAGGGGAATGAATGAAAGAGTAAAATTTATAGTATTACACTATACAGCAACAACAGATGAAGTGGGTTTGAGAGGATTGACTCAAGGGAATGTTAGTTCACACTACTTTATTTCCACTAAAGATGAAGAACCTATATATAATATAGTTCCATTGGAGAAAAGAGCTTGGCACGCAGGTGTGAGTGAATTCAATGGACGAAGCAATTTAAATGATACATCCATAGGGATAGAGATAAGTAATAAAGGGGTAAGAAAATATAATGAGAGAGAGAAAAAGTATGGTTTTTTTATACCAAGAGAGGAATATATATACTTTCAAGAGGGGCAGATAAAGAAATTAGCAAACTTACTTCAAAAACTAATAGCTGAGTATAAGATAAAACCATATGACATTGTAGGACATTCGGACATAGCTCCTACAAGAAAGATTGATCCAGGTCCAAAGTTTCCTTGGGAATTGCTTTATAGAGAGTACGGAATAGGTGCTTGGTACGACGAAAAAGATAAAAGATTTTTTATGAATGAAAAATTATATCAAGTAACTCCTGTTGAGAAAATAAAAGAGGAATTTAGAAAATATGGTTATAAAATAAATTATAATGATGAATGGGACGAAGAGAGTAGAAGGGTAGTATATAATTTTCAAGCTCACTTTAACCCTAAAAATATGACTGGAAATATGGATTTAGAAACATATGCTATATTGAGGGCATTGAATAAGAAATATAAAAAATAGTTTGACTCTTTAAGAAAAATAATGTATAATTCAAACATAATCTAATATGCTTAATTTGTTTTGAAAAAACAAAGCGGGGGACCCACCTTTTGGGGCGAATTTCCTTAGGGAATAGGATACTTTTCAGTCCGAGTCCGTCAGCTAACCTCGTCAGCGTTGAAAAGAGTTAAGGGCTTTTTATATTGCAATTTTTTAAATATAAACACTATGACTCTACTCATAGTGTTTTTTTGTACAATTTTTTAGGGGGGATGACTATGAATTTTTTCACATATGTTGTTCAAGAACAGGAGCAGATATTATCACTGTTGATAGAGCATATAAATTTAACACTTATATCAGTGTTGTTAGCCATAGTGATAGGAGTTCCATTGGGAATTTTAATTAGCCATTTTAAAAGTTTGAATAAAAGTGTTATGGGAATTGCTAATACAGTTCAAGCAGTTCCAAGTATGGCATTGTTAGGATTTTTAATACCCTTCTTAGGGATAGGATTGTTACCCTCTGTATTTATGGTTGTATTATATTCATTACTACCCATAATAAAAAATACCTATACTAGTATTGAGGGGATTAATCCACAGATGATAGAAGCTGCAGAGGGAATGGGGCTAACCAAGTTTCAGATCTTATATAAGATCCAAATACCAATGGCTCTTCCAGTAATAATGGCAGGTATTAGAATCTCTGCTGTTACAGCTGTTGGACTGATGACAATTGCTGCCTTTGTAGGAGCAGGAGGATTAGGATTTTTAGTTTTTTCAGGTATCAGAACAGCTAATACCAATCAAATTTTGGCAGGAGCGATTCCAGCTTGTCTTTTGGCTCTTTTTATAGATTGGACAGCAGCAGCTGTAGAGAAGGTAGTTGTTCCAAAGGGAATATCAAATAGTGATAACGATAGAAAGAGAGTAACAGTTTTTCAAAAAATTATTATAGGATTGACACTTCTACTAAGTACATTCATTATTGGAAAAAGTTTAATGGCTAAATTTAACCATAAGAGAGAAAAAGTAGTGACTGTAGCAAGTAAGGATTATACAGAACAGATTATTTTAAATAGTTTACTAGCAGATCTTATAGAGAGCAAGACAGATATAAAAGTTAATAGAAAATTTGCATTAGGTGGAACACAGGTAATATTTGGAGCACTTAATTCAGGAGAAGTAGATGTGTATATGGAGTATACAGGAACAATGTTTGCAGATATGTTAAAACACAATCCTGTCTCAAGAGATATAAAATCTTCAGAGGTATACTCAACATCTAAAAGAGAGATAGAGGAAAAGTATGATGTGATAGTTGGTAAGGAGATGAGGGCTAATAATACTTATAGATTAGCAGTGAGAAGAGAAACAGCTGAAAAATATAAGTTAAAAAATATAAGTGATTTAAAGAGTGTTGCACCTAATCTAATAATATCATCAACATTTGAATTTACCAATAGACATGATGGACTTCCAGGATTATTGAATGCTTATCCAGGATTAAGATTTAAAGATTCCCTCTCTATTGATGGTGCATTACGTTATCAAGCAATTGCTAATGGTGAGAGTGATATAATAGATGCTTTTGCAACTGATGGATTAATAAAAACATATGATTTAGTTGTATTAGAAGATGACAAGGAGTTTTTTCTGCCATATCATGCAGCTCCATTGATGAGAAAGGACTTAGTGGAAAGATATCCAGAGCTAATTAGTATAACAGACTCTCTTATAGAGCTTTTAAGTGATGATGTGATGAGAGAGTTGAATAATCAAGTGGATACATACAAAAAAGATCCTCAAGAGGTAGCACATCAATTTTTAATTGAAAAAGGGTTAATTTCAAAATAGAGAAGATAAAGGTGAGTAATATGATTGAATTTATAGGAGTTAATAAGATATTTAAAAACAATATAGTTTTACACGATATAAATTTGAAGATTGAAGATAGAAGTATTACAGTCTTTGTAGGTCCTTCAGGTTGTGGGAAAACTACAACTCTAAAGATGATAAATGGTTTGATAAAACCAACAAGTGGAAAGATATTGATCAATGGAGAGGATATTGGAGAGAAGAATATAATAGATTTGAGAAGAGGGATAGGATATGTTATACAGCAAACAGGATTATTTCCACATATGACAATAAAAGAGAATATAGAGTTGGTAGCTAAATTAGAAAAAGTACCTGAAGCTCAAAGAAGAGATAGAGTGAGAGAGTTGATGGAGATGGTGGGACTTTCCTATGAAAAATTTTCAGATAGGTATCCTAAACAGTTAAGTGGTGGTCAGCAACAGAGAGTTGGAATAGCAAGAGCATTGATGACAAATCCAGATATAATACTGATGGATGAACCATTTTCAGCTTTAGATCCAATCACTAGATCACAGCTGCAAGATGAGTTAATAAATATACAGACTCAGTATAAAAAGACAATTATCTTTGTCAGTCATGATATGGATGAGGCAGTAAAGATAGCTGATAAAATTTGTATTATGGGAACAGGAAAGATCATTCAGTATGATGATCCAGAAACTATATTAAAATCACCTGAAAATGAATTTGTAAGTAATTTTGTAGGAAAGAATAGAATTTGGTCATCACCAGAATATATAAAAGTTAAGGATATAATGCTGGATAATCCAATAACTTGCTCAGCTGAGATGACCCTATTCAAATGTCTGAGAAAGATGAGACATGAGAGAGTAGATTCTCTATTAGTTGTGGATAGAAAGGGAAAATTTGAAGGAATAATAACAGGAAAATTAATTCAGCAAGAGAAAGAACACTATAAACCTGTAAAAGAGATTTTAGAGATACCAGCATTTACAACAAGTCCAGATAATTCAATAGTAGATGTTTTAAAAGAGGTCAATGAAAATAAACTCTCAAGTTTACCAGTAGTAGATGAAAATGGAATACTTAGGGGAATTATCACTAAAACAAGTTTAGTAACTACGTTAAGTCAACAGTTTGACATAACAGTTAATTAAAAATATATTTATATTTAAGGAGGAATTTTAAAAATGGACACGGGTCCCCAGTTTAATGTTTTTTTAAATCTTTTATTTTTAGTTTTTTTAACTATGACAAATGCTTTCTTTGCTTGTACAGAGATAGCAATGGTTTCAATCAACAAGAATAAGATAAATCTTTTGGCTGAGGAGGGCGATAAGAAAGCTAAACTCATACAGAAAATTTTAGAGGAACCAACAAATTTTTTATCTACAATTCAAGTGGCAATAACACTTTCAGGATTCTTTGCAAGTGCTTCAGCAGCAACAGGATTTGCAGAGGTTTTAAGTAGGAGATTAGAGTTTTTGAATTCAGCGTACACCAAAGAGATATCTATTGTGATTGTAACAATTGTTTTATCGTATTTTACTTTGGTATTTGGAGAGTTAGTTCCTAAGAGAATAGCATTGCATAGGGCTGAAGCAATAAGTATGTTTGCTATAAAACCAATATATCTCATTGCTAAGGTGGCATACCCATTTATAAAATTACTATCTGTTTCAACAAATGTTATTTTAACGCTATTGGGATATAAGTTGGATAATATTGAGGAAAAGATCTCAGAAGAGGAGATAAAATCTCTATTGGAAGTGGGACAGATTCATGGAGTGTTTAACAAGACGGAAAAAGATATGATAACCTCTGTTTTATCATTTGATGATAAATGTGCTAGAGAGGTTATGACCCCGAGGACAGATACTTATATGATAGATATAGAGCTACCATTAGAGGAGTACTTAGATGAGTTATTATCAAAAAAATACTCAAGAATTCCTGTCTATAAAGATGAAGTGGATAATATAATAGGCGTGTTATTTATTAAAGATTTTATATTAGAAGCTAGAAAAAAAGGTTTTGAAAATGTGGATATCCGTTCTATATTGAGAGTTCCATACTTTATACCTGAAACTAAGAAGATAGATGTACTATTTAAAGAGATGAGAGATTCAAAAACATTTATATCAATATTGATAGATGAATATGGTGGATTTTCTGGAATTGTTACAATAGAAGATTTAATAGAAGAGATAGTAGGAACAATAGAAGATGAGCATGAAAATCATGATCCAAAAATGAAAAAGATAAATGAAAATATTTATGTGGTTGATGGATTATTTTCCCTAGATACTCTAAATTATCAATTGGGAACTAAACTATATTCAGATAATTATGATACCTTATCTGGATTTATAATAGGAGAGCTAGAACGTATTCCAAATGATAAGGAGAAGATAGTTTTAGAGTATGAAAATGTAATTTTAAAAGTCCTATCAATGAAGGATAAGAGGATACAGAAAGTAAAAGTAATTGTGAGTGAAAGAGTTACAATTACTGAATAAAAAAGGTGAGGGGCAGTATAAAAATTGCCTCTTTTTTTTATAATAATCATTTTTTCATTGAAAAAACAGTATTTATGAAGTAGAATATAGAGTACAGATTAAATAGTTGGAGGATAGTATGAAGAAATTATTAGGAATATTTTATATATTTATAACTACACTCTCTTTTGGAAACTATGATTATCCATTTCATAATCCCAATATAGCAACAATATTTGGAAGTTCAAATTTAATGGTTGAGGGAGTGAGTACAAAGGTTCCAAGAAAGGAGTATAGTATAAAGCTACCTTGGACAAAGGCAGTTGGTGAAGAGTTTTGGTATAATGAAGGTTTTAAGTTCTCATTGGTACCACAAAAGACAGAGGCACCTTTGGTATTTTTGTTGGCTGGGACAGGGTCATCTCATAACTCTATCAGAATGGAGTATTTCCAGAGAATATTCTATGATGCAGGTTATCATGTTGTTTCGATCTCTTCTCCAATGAATAATAATTTTATTATTAATGGGTCTAGTTCACGTATGCCTGGATTAATAATGGAGGACTCAAAGGATATCTACAACATAATGAAAGAGATTAATAAAAGAATATCTAAAAAAATAAAGGTAAGTGACTTTTATGTAGTTGGATATAGTTTAGGAGCAACAGAGGCAGGAATATTATCCTATATAGATGAGTCAGAGAAAGAGTTTAATTTTAAGAGGGTATTTATGATTAATCCAGCAGTAAATCTCTATAATTCTGCTTTGAAGTTGGATAATTACCTAGATTTTCCTGAAAACGAGAGAGCTGAAAAAATAGGTGGTTTGATAGAAAAGATTATAGATACGGTAGTTAGCAGTACTTTACCTGAGTATACTTCAATAGATATAGAGACTATTTACAAGCTATTTTCTAAAAATAAATTGACCAATAAAGAGATGCAAGAGCTAATTGGAGGAGCTTTTAGATTGACATCTATTGATTTAAACTACATCACTGATGTGATAAATAATAGAAAGGTCTATGTAAAAGAACCAGTTGGAAAATTTACACCAATGTTTGGATATTTTGAAAAGATAAATTTTGCAACTTTTGATGAGTATATAAATAGAGTTGCACTTCCATATTATCGTGAAAAACTAGGAGAAGATCTCAAGTTAGAGCAGTTGGTAGAGAGAGCTAGACTGAATAATATAGAGGATTATTTAAAAAATAGTTCAAAAATAGCTGTGGTAACAAATGCAGATGAACTAATTTTAGATGAGAGTGATTTTGAATTTCTTAAATCAACTTTTGGAAATAGATTATTAATCTATCCATATGGTGGACATTGTGGAAATATGTTTTTTAGTACAAATGTAAAAATAATGTTAGAGTTTTTAGAAAAGGGGGAGTTAAGTCATGAGATTTAGTAAGATATTAGTGATTATACTTTTACTTCTATCCTTTACAAGCTTTGCTCAAGAATTGGAGAAAAATAGTAAGGAATCATTTAAGTATTTTGAAGTGTATGATCCATTTGAACCATTGAATAGGAGAGTATACTACTTCAACTATCAATTTGACAAGTATATATTTTTACCAACAGTGAGATTTTATAAGACAGTGACACCGAAGCCAATTAGAACAGGAGTTAAAAATTTCTTTGAAAATACAGATTATATATCTGTAACAAGTAACTCACTTTTACAGTTTAAGATAGGAAAGGCAATGAGAGCTATAGGGAGATTTACTATAAATACAGCTTTGGGTTTTGGTGGTTTAGTAGATGTAGCTTCATCATTGGGAATGCCTAAGCCATACGAGGATTTTGGATTGACATTGGCTCGTTATGGAATTGGAAAGGGACCGTATTTAGTTCTACCTATTTTGGGTCCAAGTTTTGTAAGAGATGCTTTTGGAAAGGGAGTAGATACTTTTGGAAGAGGAGCAATCTATAGAGCAAGTGATCTAGATGAACTAAATAGTATAGGTGTAACAACAGTTTCAGCAGTTAATACTAGAGCTAATGTACAGTTTGAATATTACCAAACAGGATCACCTTTTGAGTATGAGTATATGAGATTTTTATTTTTTAAATATAGAGAGTTACAAAATGAATTAGGAAGCGAAGTTTTTTAAAATAGATTATTAATACAATGGAGGGAAAAATGAGTTTACAAGAGAAAGTATTAGTATACAAAGATGATGTTATAAAGAGCATTCAAGGAGCTATTCAAATTAAGAGTGTAATGGAAGAGGCAAAGGAAGGAATGCCATTTGGAGAGGGACCAGCAAAAGCTTTAAACTATTTTGTTGAGTTAGGAAAAGATATGGGCTTTGAAGTTATTAACTATGATAACTATGTTGCAACAATTGAGTTTGGAGAGGGAGAAGAGGTCTTAGGAATATTAGGACACGTTGATGTAGTTCCAGAGGGAGAAGGTTGGGATTACCCACCATATAGTGGAGCTCTAGTAGATGGAAGAATCTATGGAAGAGGTACTTTAGATGACAAAGGACCTTCAACTATCTGCCTATATGCAATGAAAGCTATAAAAGATTCAGGAGTAAAATTAAATAAAAGAGTAAGAATGATATTAGGAGCTAATGAAGAGAGTGGAAGTAAGTGTATGGAACACTATTTTGGAACTTTAAAAATGCCACAACCAACACTAGCTTTTACACCAGATTCAAACTTCCCTGTTACATTTGCTGAGAAGGGAATTGTACGTGTGAGATTAAAAAATAGCTACTCAACATTAGCTAATGTTTCATTGAGTGGAGGAAATGCATTTAACTCTGTACCAGAAAGATGTGAATTAACTATACCTGTAGATTATTTAGAGGGAGTGGCAGAGAGCTTAGTAGCATACAATGAAAGTAGAGAGTATAAGATAGAGTGTGAGGAGAAAAATGGAAATTACCATATCAACTCTTACGGTAAATCAGCACATGCTTCAAAACCATACTTAGGTTATAACTCTGTCTCTGCTTTATTTGAATTTTTAAGAGAAGTTAAGGTTAAAAATGAAGAGTTTAGATCATTAGTAGAATTTTTTAATACTTGTATCAAGATGGATATAGATGGAGAATCTTTAGGGGTGAATTTTGAAGATGATGAGAGTGGAAAGTTAACTCTAAACATAGGAAAAACTACTCTTAAAGATGGAATTCTAGAGATCTGTATAGATATAAGATGTCCTGTTAAAGTAGAGAATAAAAAAGTTATTGAGATCATAAAGGAAAGAGCATCTAAATTTATAGAAGTGGAATTAGCAGGAGATACAGCTCCTCTATATGTAGCTAAGGACAGTTTCCTAGTTTCAACACTTATGAATGTCTACAAAGATGTTACAGGAGATGTAGAGAGCCAACCAATAGCAATTGGTGGAGGTACATATGCAAGAAGTGTAACTAATGGAGTAGCTTTTGGAGCACTATTATCATCACAAGTGGATAATATGCATCAGAAAAATGAATATCTTGAGATAGATAAAATAGATACTCTTCTAAAAATATATGTAGAGGCTATCTATCAATTAGCTAAATAAGAGATTAATAAAAAATTAAAGAGGAAATCACCTTAGGGAAATTTCCTCTTTTCTTTATAAGGAGATAGAATGAGTATAAAGAGAGTAGTTGAAGAGATTAGAGGTTTTACCTATGAATACTATTTAGATGAAAATAATTGGAAACAGGGAGTATTGAGGAGATATAAAGAGGGAAAGTTAATTGAAAGCTTGGAGTATAAAGATGATATGTTAGATGGAATTTCCTCTATATATGAGAATGAGATAGTAATTTCAAAAAGTAGTTATAAAAAAAATCAGTTAGATGGAGTAAAAATTACATATTATTCTAATGGTCTAATTAAAACAGAGGCTCACTATCTGTGTGGGAAATTGGATGGTGAGAGTAGAAGTTACTCTATCAACGGGCAGAGGTTAGTAGTAGAAAACTATAAAAATGGAAAGTTAGATGGAGAAAAGAGAAGATATTATGAGAATGGAAAGCTTGAGATGATAGGAAATTATAGAGAAAACAATATGGTAGGAAGTTGGAAGTGGTATGATATAGAGGGAAATATAGTGAGAGAAAGAGAGATAAATTAATCTAAGGTTGATTAAAAATGAGAAATATGTTAGATTATATATGAAAATAAAAGTGAGGTGGAAAAATGGAGCATCTAGTGAAAAAAGTAGCAGCAATACACGACCTGTCAGGATATGGAAGAGCATCTCTTACTACAATAATCCCGATCTTATCAAATATGAAAGTTCAGGTATGTCCAGTACCAACAGCAATACTATCAACACATACTGGAGGATTTGAAGGGTATAGTTTTATAGATTTAACTGAGTATATGCAGGAGCATATAAATCATTGGAAAAAATTGGACTTGGAGTTTGATTGTATATATTCAGGTTTTTTAGGCTCACCTAAACAGATTGAGATAGTAAAAGATTTCATTGATTATTTTGGAAAAAAGGCAAAATTTACAGTTGTAGATCCTGTGATGGGAGATGATGGTAAACTGTATAAGACTATGGGTGAAGAGATGGTAAATGGAATGAGAAGCTTAATAAAAAAAGCTGATATAATCACTCCGAACTTCACTGAGGTTATGTATCTACTAGGTAAGGATTATAAAGAGAGCATAACTGAGGAAAAAATAAAAAAGTATATAAAAGAGTTGTCAGAGATGGGACCTAAAATAGTTATAGCAACAAGTGTTCCAGATACAACAAATAGTGAAAAGACAAGTGTAGTGGCATATGATAGAGAGAATGATCTATTTTGGAGAGTGAGTTGTAAATATATTCCAGCATCTTATCCAGGAACAGGAGACGCATATACAAGTGTGGTAATAGGAAGTTTATTACAAGGTGATAGTTTACCAATAGCCATGGAAAGAGGAGTACAGTTTATAACACAGTGTATTATGGCAAGTTATGGATTTAATTATCCAAGTAAAGAGGGTGTACTTTTAGAAAGAATGTTAGATATTTTAAAAGTCCCAATGGTTGCCACTAACTACGAGATGTTAAAGTAATTATAGAAATTTTAGAGAGAAGTTAGATTAACTTAGCTAGTGATGAATACTTATGAGCTCTAGTTAATCAACTTCTTTTTATAATATTATCTAAAATTTTGGAACTTTCTGTACATTACTGATCTCTTTACCTAAAAGTTTTCTAAGAGTATTTGGAATAAAGATAGAGAAAGAGAGCAACTTCTGTTCAAAATTAGCTTTAGTATATTTTTTTAACTCTTTATACAGTTCTTTGTATCTTTTATAAACTCTTTGATAATCATTATTTCCATTGTATCTTTTATATACAACTGTAGAGTAAAAGCTAAGGATCAGGTCAGCTAAAACCTCTTTTCCATTTTTACTCTCTATATTTTTACACTCTAAGAAAAGTTTTTCACAGATTTTTTCAAGAGAGACAATGCTTTTTTCAGAAACTTTATTCATAATACTACCCTCTCTTTGACGATAAAAGTAGAAAGCTTTATCAATATATTTTACTTTTTTTGCTCTAAGATAGGCTAGAGTTGTAAATTCACTATCTTCATGAACAATCTCCTCATTGAAGAAAAGATTGTTTTTCAGTAGAAAATCCCTTCTATATATATCATCAACAACCTCTTCTCTGTAACATTTAGGTGCTTGGAATAGATTCCATAGGAAATTTACTCCATCAGTAGTTTCTAAATCCTTAATTTTTTTGGATCTAAATAGAGGTTCACCTATTTTTCCAGGAATATAGTATCTCATATTACCTACAACAATATCCAATCTTCCCTTAATTCCCTCAATAACAAATTTCTCAAACTCATCAGTATCTATGAAATCATCACTATCAATAAAAGAGATATATCTTCCTCTAGCAACTTTAAGACCAGCATTTCTAGCTGAAGAGAGTCCACCATTTTCCTTATTAACTATTACGGTTTTATTAGGATATAGATTTTTAAACTCTTCCATAATCTTAAAACTATTATCTTTAGACCCATCATTGACTAAGATGACCTCATATTTTAGAGTACTTATCTTATATAAACTCTTCAAGCACTCTGCTAAATACTCCTCAACATTATATATGGGAACTATAATACTTAAATCCATCATACTCTCCTTATAATTTTATCTTTTCTTTGTAAATATCAATAATTATTTTTTCATCAAATTCACGAAGTACTTTTTCTCTTCCTAAAAGTCCCATTTTATCTCTTTCATCAGCTGTTAAAGAGATGAATTTTTCCATTTTTTCAACAAGCTCATCTACATTTTTAACTTGAGCAAGATAGCCAGAGATATTATCATCAACAATCTCTTTACAACCAGTTACATTAGAAGCAATAATAGCTTTTCCCATAGCAGCTCCTTCAAGTAAAGTTTTAGAGATCCCCTCTCTATAAGAGGGAAGGACAATAGCATCACACTCTTTTATTATCAATTCAGGCTTATCAGTGATTCCCAAATAATTAAGAGTTCCTTCGTGAACGAGAGAGTCCATATACTCCTTAGTAATTCCAGAGACAGCATTCTCTCCTAAAGCTCCTAAATACCAAAATTCAACTTGATCTCCATACTTAGCTCTAATTCTTCTAGCACTCTCTTCATACTCCTTAAATCCTTTATCAATAAAAGCACGAGCCACCATTAGAAATACTACCTTTTGATCATCTCTATCCTTTTTTAAAGGTTTGAATCTATCGCAATCAATTCCCTCTCCAGGAAGGATAAATATTTTATTTTCAGAGCCTATTCCTTTAGAGATAAGAGTATCCTTATCATCTCTATTGAGTACCCATATCTCTTTAGAAAATCTCAAACTAAACTTATAGAGAGATACAGCTATCTTTGAAACTAAACTTTTTTGTACAAATGAATATCCTAAACCTGTCAATATTGCAATAGAGTTACATTTAGAAAGTTTTGCAGCAATACTTCCATAGATATTAGGTTTAATAGTATAGTGAAAGATAAGATCAGGTTTCTCTTTTTTATATAATAGATATAGATCTTTAATAAGTTTAATATCTTCAATTGGGTTTATTCCCCTTTTATTAAGTTTAATAGAAATTGTTCTCAAACCTGGAATAGCTTTTTCTAGATCAATTCTACCATCATCAGGGGCTACAGCTACCACTTCATGACCAGCTTCTACCAAAGCTCTTAAAACTCCAGCTCTAAATATGTAGATATCCCACATATAGTTAGCGACAAACATTATTTTCATAAATTATCTCCTTAAAATAGTAGTGAAATCTCTTTTCCGTGACCAAGGCTCTTAAATTGACTAGCAGACTTAACTTTTTCAAGTTGAGTATTCAAATCCTTAGCGTTGAATAAGATATTTTGATAGGAGTAGACTTCACGACTTCCAATAAAATTAATTTGGTTGTTTAATCTAAATATTGCCAATAGAAGAGCAAAGATAACTATTGGTAATTTTGGTAATATCTCTAAAAACATAGGTATAATAAACCAATATGAGTAGATGAAGAGTAGACTAAATCTCATTGAAATTATAGAAAACTCAGAAAAATATAGAAAGAAAAATATTGAAATATACATAGAGTTTAACATAATATTTCCATATCTCTTATTTTTTAAACTATCTGATACTAACCAAGCTAATAAAAAGAGAGCTACTCTTTCAAAATAATAGAGAGAAAATCCTAGTGGAAAATCTAAAGGAATGATATTAAAATAACCATTTAACCTTGTACCTATTCCAGCTGGTAGATAGTTATAGTAGTTTTTTATAACAGTTAAAAATACCCTTGTATTTGAGATATAGTAGATATTACCTAAAATAAATAGAAATAAAATAAGATTTCTATTCCATTTAATATTTAGAATAAAATACATAGGTATGTATAGAATTGAACTAATATGAAAGAGTATTCCAACTATATTAAAAAGTAAAAATAGAGGAAAGTTTCTCTTTTCAATATACTCAATAGAGAGTAAAAAGAGTAGAATACTTTTAAAATTTCTAATCATATCAATCTCTAAAGCAACTCCATAGATTCCAAAAAATAGCAGGAGGGTAAGTAATTGAAATTTAGAGTATCTTTTGATAACAATATACAAAATAGATATATCAACTACCGAGTTAATTAGATTGTATATAAAATAGTTTTGTGTAAAAGATTTTATAAGTGAATTATATATTTGAAATCCAATCTCATAACCAGTAGCAAGAGATCTCCTATCTCCTTTGATAATCTCCATAATATTTTGGACATTGTCAAAGTTAGGCTTATATGAAAACCAGTCATAGCCTATATATCCTCTCAATCCAAAAAATAAAATTAAAAGGAGAAGAGAAAATATAAAGTAATTTTCTCTCCACCTTTTATTGTGATTAATTTGTTCTATTGTGACACCAACACCTAAAAATAACAGTATTCCAAAATAAGCTATCATCTTTCTATCTCCTTTTTATAAAGTGCTAAATAATTATTAGCACAAGATTCAATAGTATAGTTTTCACTTTTTTCTAAACATTTTTTACTTATTATTTCATAATTATTTTCAACTCTAAGAGCTAAAATAGCCTTAGCCAACTCTTTTGAATCATCTATACTCACTAGATAACCAGCATTCTCAACCACTTGTCTCAAACCTGGAACATCACTAGCTATAACAGGTTTTCCAGAAGCCATAGCCTCTACTGCAGTTATTCCAAACCCTTCAAAGAAAGAGTATTGAATAACGATATCAGCAGTTTTTAGTAATTTTGGAATATCTCTTCTCAAGCCTAAAAATTTAACTCTATTTGAAAGATTGTTTTTCTCACAATACTCTTTTACATCATTCTCAAGTTTTCCATCACCTACAAGAACAAGTTTATATTTAACAGGTAACCATTTTAGAGCCTCAATAACTCCCTTTTGATTTTTTGATTTATGGAATCTTGAAACCATCATTAAAAGATAGTCCTCATTTTTAACTCCCAACTCAATCTTTTCATATGGTAGTGAGTTTCTAAACTCTGTAGGATCAATTCCATTATATATTATTTCAAATCTATCATCAGATATCTCTAACCATTCTTTTAAACTTTTTTCAGTAGCTTCAGAGATACTCACAATTTTATCAAAGCCCTTAAATATAAATTTATCAATAAACTGCATAAGTTTAGACTCTCTTCTCCTATTCGAGGTACTATGCTCAGTTGTGATATATTTTCTCTTCTTAGTATCAAAAAGTTTAGCTAGTCTTGTCCAATATTGGGCATGTACTAAATGAGTATGGACAATATCATAGTTTTCTCTCTTTATCTCTCTAAGAATATGAAAGATATTTTTAAAAGATTTAATGGAGTTACTTTTACATACTAGAACCTCAACCCCTTTATTTTCGAGAGTCTTTTTAAAAACAGCCCCCTTATCACTAAGTATTAAAACTTTGACAAAATGCCCTTTATTCTTTTGAAAGGGAACTAGATCAGTAAGAAGTTTCTCTGCTCCACCAAGTTCCAAAGATGTTATTATATGAAGTATTTTCAAAGCTTACCTCCTTTATTGATCAGATTATAGTATACACACTGTATATAACGAATAAAAAACTTTAATCTATTTTTTAGTGGAATATGGTGAGATAACATAAATTTGTAGTAATCAGTAAATCCTTTTGGATTATTTTGTAGTAATCTTTTAAAGTTATTAGTATAACCTGTTTCAAGATACTCAAAATAGTAGATTCCTTCATCAATGTATCTCATCTTGTATTTTTCACCAATTTTTATCCAGATAATTGCCTCTGGAATAAACTTTTCCCCAGTATGTACTTGAAATGGATGTTCTTTTAAGAGTGCAGTTCGGAATACTTCTGCTTTATCTCCATCTATTCCCAACTTATAGACAATCTCAATAGGTGATGAATCAAGAATATGTTTAGGAAATGGTTTTCCAGTGATCTCATTAGTTAGGAGATTGATCTTTCTAAAGATCATTCCCCCTAGATTAGAGGGAAGCTCCTTTCCATAGGATAAGATCTTTTCAACACAATCTTCAGAAATATAGTCATCACTATCCACTATAAAAAAGTACTCCCCAGTTGCTAGAGCTACACCCTCATTAATAGCTCGCATCTTTCCACCATTCTCTACATATTTGTAGATGACTTCAAAGGGAGAGTTTTGGATAAACTCTTTTATAAGTTTTTCACTGTTATCACTAGAGCCATCATTTATAATCACCCATTGAAACTCTTTACATGTCTGTCTAAGTAAGCTATTAAATAGTCTTTCAAGTGTATCTTCTCTATTATATACAGGGGTAAAAATTGTTAACATAATTATCTTCCTTTTCCAAATACAACAGTTTTAAATGTCATAAACATAATTATTAAATCTAAATAAAGACTGTGATGCTTAATATAGTAAAGATCATATTCCAATTTTTTTCTAGCATCTTCAACACTGGCACCATATGGATACATAACTTGAGCCCAACCAGTAAGCCCAGGCTTAACCATGTGTCTTAAATTGTAGTATGGAATCTCTTTTTCTAATTCCTTGATGAAAACCATTCTTTCTGGTCTTGGTCCAATAAAACTCATCTGTCCTTTAAAGACATTGACAAGTTGAGGTAGCTCATCAATTCTTGTTTTTCTCATAAAATTTCCAAATTTAGTAACCCTAGGGTCATTAACTTGAGCCCATTTAGCTCCATCTTTTTCAGCATCATTTCTCATACTTCTGAATTTGTGAACTTTGAATTCTTTTCCGTTCTCTCCCACTCTATCTTGACTATATATTACAGGACCAGGACTCTCAAGTCTAACTATAATAGTAGCAATGATCATAACAGGAAGAGCCATTATTCCAATAATAATAGCCATAATAATATCAAATAATCTCTTTATATTATTTTGAATTTGACTACGTAAGATTTTAAAACCATAAGCTTGTAGTAACCACTCTTCATCTATGAATTCAACTTCAATCTTACCTTCATTTTCAATCATATAATCGAAATAGCTTTTAACTTCAATACCACCTAATTTAAGAGAGAGGATATCTCTAATCTCATTGCTCTCTAACTTCTCCTTACAAAGAATAATTAAAGATATATCATTCTCTTTTGTAAATTTTACAAGATCATCATTCTCTTTGAAATCAATATATCTATAGTCAGGAAAGTGTTCAATACTATCAACAACTCTCTTTTTCATCTCCCCTTCACCATAGATAGTGACATTCTTAATCTTGAAAACAGCTATACTGATAAGTACAGTTAATAAGATTTGTGATGCTATAAAGATGAGCATGTATGGGATTAAAGATAGATCCCAGCTATAAAAAAACCAGATCATAAAACAGATAACATCTACAATAGCAATCAAAATAAAATTGACAAATTTATCCTTATATCTTTGAAATTTCATGTTATCAGTGACATATGCACTTAACATAAGAATGAAAAAACCTATCATAGAGTAAAGAGAGAATAGATTTTCACGTGATATAAAGATGTATTTTTCTAAATAAAAAATGCTACCTAATATTAAAATATATATCGTATTTAAAGTCATTCCTTTTTCTTGTTCCATTTTTATCTCCTACTCCATTAAAAAAGTTCTATTCTTCTACCTGATAGTATGTTATTTTCTTCAAAACTATTCTTATCAAAATAAAGTCTAGCTTTAAATAGCTCCTGTTTGCTATCAATTCCTAGCTCTGAAAAAACACCACTTGGATAAACTTTATCACTAAAACCATAAACAGCTAACTGATTATTGAGTTTAGGTAAATACTGTATCTCTCTAAATAATACACCATTTTTCCAGTTCTCATTCTCAGCATAATATTCTGGATCTCTAGTACTTAAAATCTTTCCTAAAATATCAAAGGTAAACACAGCTTTATCATTGGCTACTATCCACTCATTACTCTCTTTTCCTACATAAGCTTTATTCATAGTAGAAGAGATATCCAGTACATATCTAATATTTCCATTGATATCAAATACAAATGGTAGAGCCTTCTCTTTGGTATTAAATGAAACTAAGTTCATTCCACTCTCCATCTTACTAGGGATCTTTTTCTCAATGACTATAGCAGGAAGAATATCATCTAGTTTTCCTGTTGTGATAGTTATATCCTTTTCTTTACCGTTTTCCAAAGTTATTTTAACTTTATTTTCACATTTAGGATATAAACCAACTACAGGAAATTCACCTAATTCATTTATAGTTGTAGTATATGAGTAGTTTTCACTGTCAAACTGTCCTCTAACTAAAACTTTAACCTTTTTATTAGCCTCAGTAGGTTCAATTTTTATAAGGGCTGTAAGTGGAGTTCTTCCATAAGGATTTAATTTAATGAAAGGATCATTAAATGTATATATTTTTTTTCTATACTCCTTTTCTAACTCAACGTTACTATTTTTATCAGTTAGATAGAACTCACCATAAAGATAGATTTTTTTAAAATCTACTCCTTCAAAATTTTGAGAGATAAATGTTTTAAATCTTTCATCAAGATTGGAAAGTTCATCTATTCTCTTACTTAATGAAACTAATTTCTCTAGAGATTCCATAGGAAGCCCATGAGTTAGCAAGTTGTGACAGTTCTCTTTAACTTCAGTTACAAATTTATCATTTAAATTTAAAAACTCAATCATACCACCATTGTTGTTAACAATAGAGTTCAGTTTATCTAATTGTTCCTTATCTAGTTGTGTAATTATAGATTTTAGCTCTTTGTTAGGTGTAAGTTTTAAAATTTTATCCTTTGCAGTAATTAATTTAGGAACTTTTCCCTCGTTATCAACAATTGAGTTATAATCAAAATTAGGGAAACTGTTATCTAAATAATTTTTTATATTTTCAGAGAGTAGACTTAATTCTCTAAACCCTTTACTTGCACTATACATAGAGGAAGCTTCTTTGTAAGATATATCATTGGAAAAGTATTTTGCAGAGTTGTAATCTTCTTTATCTTTGGTATTAAGTACCTGTACTAAGGCTTCATCATTCAATAAATTATTTACAATTTCAAGCTTTTGAAGAGAGAGTTTTTTGATGTATTTAACTAGAGTGTCACTAGTTAATTTTCTATCTATCTCCTTTTCAAATCTTTTTTTTCTACTTTCTTGATAAGATTTTGAAAAAATCTGACTATTTGCTAATCCATCTATTAAGCTATCCTTTTTACTAGATGTATAAAGACTCAAACAGATTACTGCTAGTGAACAAATAATAATGATTTTTTCTTTTTTAGTCAGCTTCATGTTTTCTCCTTTAAAATTAAAATTAAGTTTATATTTCTTGTTTTCTATTGTATCATATTTTTAAATACTTTGCTTTAAATTTTTTTATATATAAAAAAAATAAAAGAGGATATATTTACCCTCTTAGTTGTTAAAATGGTGCATGAGAAGAGACTTGAACTCTCACAGGAGAACTACCTACAAGGACCTCAACCTTGCGCGTCTACCATTCCGCCACCCATGCATATTCTAATACCATAAATTATATAACACTCTTTTTTTCTTTTTCTTATCTTTTTTGAAAATCTTATCATATAACCTCAATAAAAGTCCTACAATAAGTAATGGAAATAAAAATAGTTTAACTAATGTATTTACTAACCAATGGAGTCTTTTTTCTCTCAGTTTATTCATAATATTTTCTCCAATTTTCAGATAAAAACAGGGTACTCTTCAGCACCCTGAATTATTTTTAATAAATTAAGCTACTGTTACGTTAGAAGCAACTGGACCTTTAGCTCCTTCAGTTACTTCAAATGATACTGCTTGTCCTTCTTCTAATGATCTGAATCCTTTAGCGTTTATGTTAGAGTAGTGTACGAAATAATCGTTTCCATCTTCTCCAGAAATAAATCCGAATCCTTTGTCTTTGTTAAACCATTTTACAGTTCCTTTTAGCATTAAAATGCACCTCCAAAAATTTTAGATAAAACCAAAATAGAAAAAACAAACGCTAAAATTTTTGAAACGTGATTATTTGCTTTTGAAACGTGAAAAAAAGTTAGTGTTTAATTTATCAAATCAGTTTTCTATACAATCATTATACCACTAAATAGTAATTAATACAAGATATTTTTTCTCAAGGAAAAAAGAGCTATTGCAAATTTCAACTTAATTTTTATTGGCAAGGTATATAGAGTGAAGTCCCTTAATACTCAAATCAGCTTCATATACATCAATTTCATCAATCTCTGCAGAGAGTAGTTTTCCAAGACCACCTGTTGCAACAACGAAGCACTCCTCTCCTACTTCTTCTTTAATTTTCTTGATAATATGCTTTATTTGTCCAGCATAACCATAGAATATTCCTGATTGAATTTGTGAAATTGTATCAGAACCTAAAGCACACTCTGGAGTGGTGAATTTAACTTTAGGAAGTTTAGCTGTATTTCCACAAAGGGCGTTGATACTCATCTCAATTCCAGGAAGAATAGCTCCACCAATATATACATTTTTCTTTAAAACATCAAAGGTAGTAGCAGTTCCTAAATCGATAATGATAAGATTTTTATCTGGATAATCAGCCAAAGCTTGAACTATATCAATTATTCTATCTGCACCAAAACCTGTAGGGTTCATATTTTTAGCAAAAGAAAATGGAAGTTTTTTCTCTAAATTAACAATCATAGGTTCTATATTGAAATACTTTCTTCCAAAGAATTGAAAGATTGTAATCAGATTAGGAACAACAGATGAGATGATAATTCCACTCACTCTTTTAATCTCTACCCCATTAAATTTTGAAATGTTTCTAAAATATGAAAAATATTCATCTTCAGTAAGTCTATCATTAGTAGATACTCTAAAAGTTAGAAGTAATTTTCCATCTTCATCAAATAGACCAGTAACGATATGAGTATTTCCAATATCAACAGTAATTAACATTATACACCGCCTTAAATTTTCTTTCTTTTTTCTTTTTCTTCTCTCTTTATTTTTATAAAATTATATCTTCCAGATACTTTTCTTTTAAATGTAAAGAAATTATTTGTAGAGAAGAATCCAATTCTTCTAATTTGGAAAAGATCCTCTGAAAATGAGATATCTCCTGAATCAGTTGCCACAGCAAACTCATAACCAGCATTTTTAACTATCTCTTTAACCTCTTTATTGAGATTACCATAAGGATAGGCAAATGATATCAGTTTATGCCCCAATCTTTTTTCCAATATCTCCTTAGATTCAAAAATCTCAACTTGAGCAGTTTCAATAGGGATAGTTGCCAATTTCGGATGAGTTTTAGTATGTCCCCCAAACTCTATACCATATTTGTCCATCTCTTTTATCATCTCTAAATTCATAAGCTCAAATCTATGTTCTGGATTATCTTTTACATCTACATCCCATCTATTATAATCTAAATCAGAGAGCAGATAGATAACACATCTAAAACCATATTTTTTAAGGAGTGGGAAGGCATATTTATAGTTGTCCACATAACCATCGTCAAAAGTGAGAATAATCTGTTTTTTCCCTGAATTAAAACGCTCTTTGTATCTATTGTCTAAGAGATCTTTAAAAGTTATAACTTCATAGTTATTATCTTTTAAGTATTGAAGTTGTTTTTCAAAATCACTCTCTGTAACATAGATTCCGTGTACTCCACCTTCACTTTTATCTCTTATAACTCTATGGTACATAACAACAGGTATCTCATATTTTTTTCTAATAACATAAGTCTTAGCATATAGTTTCTCAATTCTATCAATGATTGTATTCAAATCAAATTCAGAGATAATACTATCTCTAAGGCTTAAAAGTTGTTCTTTAGATAGCAGGACACTATCTTCAATATCTTTTTTTAGCTTATCCCAATGGAATTCACTTATATTTTTAAAGTTAATATCCCCAAAATTTGATTCTAAAGCTTGAGAGATATTATCTTCCTTAACCAATCCAACATATTGTGCTTCTCCAATAGCTATTAGAGGTTTTCCAGAAAGAATACTCTCCACTCCAACTCTTCCTGCACCAATAACAATATCAGAACTTTTAATTTTTTCAGGTATATCATCAACATAACCTAAAAATTTAATTCTATCATTATTTAAAAACTTTTGAAATTTGTTAGGAATATCTTTTCCACCAATAACTTGAGTCGTGATATTAGGAATATCTTGTAAGATCTCTAGAGCTTTGAAGGCAACTTCACCCTTAGGACCAGATAATCTTCCAATTATAGATACAGTTCTCTCCTCTTTCTCAAAGGTATCACAATAGTTAAATGGATATTTAGCTGTTTCAATAGGATTTCTAAGAATCTCGATTTTACTGCTCTTTACTCCCAATTCATTTATGAGATGTTTTTTTATATTTTCACAAACTGTTAAACTCTTATCTCCAAAAGCTTTGAATATTTTTCTACTAAGATGTACTGGTTGTCTTCCATGTACTGTAGTAATCAGTGGAATACCAGCTATTTTACAAGCTATTTCACAGCTCCATGAGGAAGCTCTTGAGTGTGCATGAACAACTTGAATATCATTATCTTTTATAATTTTAAGTAGAGTTTGAACCTGTTTTACTCTTTGAGATAAACCTCTTTTATTAAATTCAAGCTTTATATATTTAGCTTGAGTTTTCTTTGTAAGGGTGTCAGAAACAATTATAACTTTATTTCCTCTCTTTATAAGTTCATCACTTAATGTAACACCATAAACCTCTGCTCCCGTCACTTCAAGTTGAGAGAGAGCCATAAGTATATTCATAATCTCCTCCGAATTATTTTAAATTTTCAGGATTTAGAACTTTTAATTCTTCTAATACAAAAATTCCATCTTTTCTAATTAAAACATCATCTATCCAAATCTCTCCACCACCAAATTCAGGTCTTTGGATAAGAACAAGATCCCAGTGAATATTAGATTTGTTTCCGTTGTCAGCTAGTTTATAAGCTTGACCAGGAGTGAAGTGTATACTTCCAGAAATCTTTTCATCAAACAATGTATCTTTCATAGGTTTTAGAATATATGGGTTCACTCCAAAGGCAAATTCTCCAATATATCTAGCTCCTTCATCAGAATTTAAAATCTCATTTAACTTTTCTGTATTATTAGAAGTAGCTTTTATAATTTTTCCATCTTTAAACTCGAATACTATATTTTCAAAAGTAAACCCTTCATATACAGATGGTGTATTGTAAGATATAACTCCATTTACACTATTTCTGATAGGAGCTGTGTAAACCTCACCATCAGGGATATTTCTACGACCAAAACACTTAACATTAGGTATATCTTTAATAGAGAAAGAGATATCTGTACCTGGCCCAGTTATTCTAACTTTATCAGATTTTTCTAAAAGTTGAGACAGAGAATCCATAGACTTTTCCATTTTAGAGTAATCTAAACAACAAACATCAAAATAGAAGTCTTCAAAACTCTCTAAAGATGTATTTGCAAGTTGAGCCATAGAGTTGTTTGGGTATCTTAAAACTACCCATTTAGTATTATTAACTCTCTCTTTTAGATGTACAGGCATTGAGAAGCAATCAGAGTAAAGTCTCATCTTATCATCTGCAACATCAGATAATTCAGCAGTGTTTTCGCTTCCTCTAATACCAATATAGCAATCCATATCTTTCATTCTTTCCAATTCATACTTAGCCATCAATTCAATCTGTTCTTTAGTAGAGTTTTTAATAAGCTCTCTAGTAATAGATTGATCTTTTAATGTTACAAAGGGTAGTCCACCAACATTAGTTACCTCTTTAACTAGAGCTTTTGCTAGATTTTTAGGAGCATCTCCAAAGATCTCTATAAGAACACGCTCACCTTTTTCAACTCTACAAGAGTGAGAAACTAAGTTTTTTGCAAGTTGTAAAATTCTGTTATCCATAAAAAACCACCTCAATATATTTTTTTTCATTATAGCATATATTTTTTTAAAAATGAAATAAAAAAAACCACTTAATCTGATTAAGTGGTAGTTATCAAATGGCTGGGGTGGCTGGATTCGAACCAACGCATGACGGAGTCAAAGTCCGTTGCCTTACCGCTTGGCGACACCCCAATATTAAATGGTCGGAATAGCAAGATTCGAACTTGCGGCCCCCTGCTCCCAAGGCAGATGCGCTACCGGACTGCGCTATATTCCGCTCCCATCAACAGAAATAATAATATCATAATTTTAAAAAACTGTCAATAAAAAAATAAAAACTTTTCAAAATTTTTTTTTAATGGTATTATATTACGTAGAATAAGAGATATAAATAAAGGAGAATACAGAATGAAATATCAAGCAATAGTTAGTGATTTAGATGGAACTCTTTTAAATGGAGAGCATAGATTTTCAGATAAAACAAAAAAAGTTATAAAAGAGGTAAAAGATAGAGTTAAAAAGATATTTATAGCTACAGGGAGACACCATTTAGATGCCTTAGAACTAAAAAAACAGTTGGGATTAGATTCATATTTGATAAGTTCAAATGGTGCAATAATCCATAATGAAAATAATGAGATTGTATATGAGAGAGATATGGAAGAGGATGTAGTAAAAAAAATATTAGAAAAAAAATGTAGTAAAGATATCTCAAGACACATATATACAGATAATAACTGGTATATAGAGGAGGAGTTAGAGGAGTTTAAAAGTTTTCATCAAGAGAGTGGCTTTTCTTACACAGTGGAAGATTTTGACAAAGTTGACTACTCTAAAGTTATAAAAATATTTTTTATAAGTAAAAATTTTAAAGAGTTAGAAGCTTTGGAAAAAGAGATTGAAAATGAGTTTGGAGATAGAATTTCATTGACACTATCTGGAGAGGAGTGTTTAGAAATTATGGCACACTCTGTATGTAAGGGAGAAGCTATAAAGAGTGTGATGGAAAGATTAGAGATTCCTCTAGAGAGTGTAATTGCTTTTGGAGATGGATTAAATGACTATGAGATGTTAAAAGAGGTAGGAAAGGGTTTAATCATGGAAAATGCTTCAGTTAGATTAAAAGATAGACTACCAAACAATGAGATAATTGGAAAAAATACAGAAGACGGTGTAGCTGAGTATTTAGAGAGAAAATTTTTAGAGATAGAGTGATAATAGTATGAGTATGATAGTGGAGAATGAAAATTTATACAATAAGAGAAATCAATTAAATAGGCAGGATAAAGAGGAAGCTATAAGAAGAAGGAAAAGAATTAGAAATGGTGGAATTGTAGTAATTCTCATTCTTCTCATAATAATGAGTCTCTTGAATATGGTAAGTGTAAAGCTAGAAGGTGTATATTTAAAAGGAATTTTAAAAACAATAAGAAATCACTGTACATATATAGGTGCTGGTATAGGGGTTTTTATGTTTGTTTCAACGAGAGATTATAAAAAATTGAAGAGAAAAAAGATGATAGGCTTTTTACTGTTAATTTCAATTTTATCTCTTTTAGCTGTTGTAATAGGAGCTAAAATACCAGCTCTAAAAAAATATGTACCAACAATAAATGGGGCTATTGGTTGGATTAGAATAGCCGGTTTTAGTATTCAACCTGCTGAGATGATGAAACTTCCATTTATAATAATTTTAGCTAAACTTTTAGAAAAGGGAGAGGAAGAGAAGTATAAAAGCTTGGGAATAATAGCAAATGTAGCTGGAATAGTTCTTATCTATCTTGTTTTGGTAATGTTAGAAAAAGACTTAGGGACTACAATACATTATATTGCTATTGCTATTACAATGCTTTTTATGAGTAGAGTGAGTATGAAATTGATAGTAGGATTGAGTTCACTGTTTATAGGAGTAGCTGGAGGATTTTTCTATTATGTAGCTTTTATAGGAGATAAGCTAACCTATGGTTATAGATTGCGTAGAGTAGTTAGTTACTTGAATGGGGTATTAAAAAATGAGTATGATTTAGATATTGGTTATCAAGTGGCACAATCACTTATGGCTTTTGGAAGAGGTGGAATCTTGGGTGAGGGATATGCAAATGGAGTACAGAAGTACAACTATCTTCCAGAAGCTAATACTGACTTCATACTTGCAACCTTTGGAGAAGAGTTTGGATTTGTAGGTATGCTACTTTTACTTTTTCTATTTGTATTGCTCTTTAATAACATAAAGAGGACAGCTATGGAAACTACAGATTATTTTGGAAAGTATTTGGCTATAGGGATTGGTGGATACTTAATAACACAGGTTCTTATCAATATATATGTAGCCTTAGGAATGTTACCTGTTTTTGGAATACCAATGCCAATATTCAGTGCTGGTGGAACCTCAATTGTAACGATATTTGCTGCTATGGGGATAATTTTAAGTATAAACAAACAGAGGTAAGATAAAAAACTGCACCTATCTTAATTACTTAAGATTTTAGGTGCAGTTTTTATATTAAAATAGAGTTTTTCTAAAGTTAACGATAGGTAAAACTGGTAACACTCCATTTTCAGCATAGTTAACTAGTCCAACTTGTAATCCTTCTAATCTTCTAGTTGCATTGACAAGTCCAAATTGAAGTCCTCCAACTTGTTGAGCATAGTTAACAAATCCAATTTGAACAAGAGCTTCACGATTTACAATATTAACTCCTCCAAATTGGAAAGTTGCATCTCCACCGACAGTATTTACAAGACCTAATGTCCCACCGCTAACACTACCTTTAACATCATTCCAAAGCGATAGAGAGATACCTTTCATATTTCCATCTACTCTAAAAGCTTCTAAGAAAAGAGACAGATGAAGTCCGCTGAAATTACCATTAACTTTTCTATAACCTATTAATGATAGATCAAAACCAGATACATTTTGGTTCTCTGCTCCTAATAAGTTAAAACTGAATCCATCAATAGAGTCTGCTTTAGTAGCTCCAAATTGTACTCCAGGTAAAACTGAAAACTGAGCTCCTTGACTAGCACTAACAGATAGTGATGATATAAGAGCCATACCTGCAATTAAAGATTTTAATTTCATAAAAATTTCCCTCCTAAATAGAATATAGATATATTGTAACATATAAAAAAAAATACACAATAAAATTTTAGTTCATAATCTAAATATGGTATAATTATACTAACAATAGAAGTAAAGGAGAGAGAGATGGGAGCTAACTGGGGACAAACTATTAGATTGTCAATTTTTGGAGAATCACATGGAAAGGCTATTGGGATAAATATTGATGGATTACCAGCTGGAATAGAGATAATAGATGAGTATATAGAAAGAGAGATGCAGAGGAGAGCACCAGGAAAAAATAGATTTTCAACACAGAGAAAAGAGAGTGATGGATATGAAATTTTGAGTGGGATCTATGAAGGAAGGACTACTGGAGCACCTATGTGTGTCATAATAAGAAATGAGGATAAAAAATCTAAAGATTATTCGGATCTAAAAATTATGATGAGACCTAGCCACAGTGATTATCCAGCATATATAAAGTATCGTGGATATAATGATGTAAGGGGAGGGGGGCACTTTTCAGGGCGAATTACAGCACCAATTGTTTTTGCTGGAGCTATTGCAAAGATAATACTAGCTCAAAAAAACATATATGTTGGAGCTCAAATAACTAGTATAAAAGGGATTGAGATAGAGGGATTGACCAAAGAAGAGTTAAATAAAGAGGTATTTGAAAAATTAGCTAACAAAGAGATGGCAATTATCGATGAGAAGAAGATTCAAAAGATAAAAGCTGAGATTGAAAAAGCGAGAGTTACAGGAGATTCGGTAGGAGGAACAATAAGTTGTTATGCTGTTGGAGTTCCAAGTGGAGTAGGAGAACCTTTTTTTGATTCATTGGAAAGTACAATCGCACATTTAGCTTTTTCAATTCCTGCAGTTAAGGGGATTGAGTTTGGAAGTGGTTTTGATATAACGAGATATTATGGCTCTGAAGTGAATGATCAGTATCATTATAACAGTGGAAAGGTAGAAACTTTAACTAACAATAATGGAGGTATACTCGGTGGAATTTCAAATGGGATGCCAATATCTTTTAAAGTAGCTATAAAACCTACTCCATCTATATCAAAGGAGCAAAATACTGTAAATATAAGGAGTGAAGAGAATTGTAAGCTTTTAATAGAGGGAAGGCATGATCCATGCATAGTACCTAGAGCTGTTGTAGTGATAGAGGCTATTATGGCTATAGCTTTATTGGATAAAATATTTGAAAGTGGAGGAAAATATGAGTAAATATGGTCTTGTTGGAAAAAAATTGGGTCATTCACTGTCACCATTGATTCATAACTATGTATTTCAAAAATTAAACTTATCAGGAGAGTACTCTTTATATGAGATAGAGAATGAAAAAGATATTTTAAAAAAATTGAGAGCTGAAGATGTAGTAGGATTTAATATTACAATTCCATACAAAGAGGTATTATTAGATGAGTTAGATTATATATCAGAAGAGGCTAAAAAGATAGGAGCTATCAATTTGGTAAGGATAGAAGATGGGAAAACTTATGGTTACAACAGTGATTATTTTGGATTTATAAAGATGTTAGAGGAGCACAGTGTAGAGATAAGTAAGAAGAGTTGCTATGTGTTGGGAAGTGGAGGAGCTGCCAAATCAGTAATTGTAGCTTTAAATGATCTAGGGGCTAAAGAGATAGTTGTTGTAACTAGAGATGTAGAGAGCAAAAAAGCTGAATTAAAGAGAAGGTTTAAAAACATAATGGTAGTTTCTTATGAAGATATAATAGGAGGAGAGATTTTAATCAATACGACTCCAGTAGGAATGTACCCAAATACTCTTAACTCACCTGTAACTGAGGATATATTAAAACGTTTTGATATGGCTATAGATTTAATATACAATCCAGCAGATACAGAATTTCTAAGATTGGCAAAAAAAAATGGATTAAAATGTGTAAACGGGGTTTCAATGCTGGTAAACCAAGCTATAAAAAGTGATGAAATATGGAAAGGAATCACGGTAGATAGAGCTTTGGTAGAGGAGTTAGAAGAGTTGGTAGAGAAGGAACTAAGAGGAGAAAAATTATGAAGATAATGATATTAAATGGTCCAAATATAAATTTTTTAGGGATAAGAGAGAAGGAAGTATATGGACATCAAAATTATGCAGATATGTGTAATTATCTGAAAGATATAGCAGAGAGTAAAGGGATAAGCTTGGATATTTTTCAAAGTAATATTGAAGGAGAGATGATCAATATTTTACAAAGAGCATACTTTGAAAAATATGATGGGGTAATTATAAATCCTGGAGCGTATACTCACACTTCCATAGCCTTATTTGATGCTATAAAAAGTATTGAGATTCCAACATTGGAGGTACACCTTTCAAACATCCATAAAAGAGAGGATTTTAGAAAAATATCTTATACAGCTGCAGCTTGTGTAGGTCAGATATCTGGGTTAGGTGTTGACAGTTATGTTATGGGGTTAGAGTATTTTTGTCGTATGTTTAGTAAAAAGTAAGAAATAAGAACAAAAAATACACAAAGAACATTAAAAAAAATAAAAAGCATTAAAAAAAGTTTTTATTTTGACAAAAATTAACTTTTATGTTATTCTAGATGTATAGAAAAAAATATATCTCATATATACCTGTAATATGGTCAGGAGTTTCTACGGTTGACCCTAAATTAACCGCTATGAGTTGTTTGACAAGATGCTTTTTTGTCATTCCTTTTGGTATATATGAAAAATGCTATGGAGGAGAGAAATGCTATTTGTTAAAAAGAAGAAGAGAAATATAATATATAATCTGAAATCTAACAAAGGCATAATTGTAAATATAAGAATAGGTAAATTTAATGGTCTAAGTGTGTACTGATGCAAAGCATTAGTGTGTACTTAGACCTTTTTAATTAGAAAGGATTTGAGGAGGAGAAATTGAAGACTGATATTCAAATAGCACAGGAAGCAAAAATTCAAAATATTATGGAGATAGCTAAAAAGATAGGACTTAGTGAAGATAGTATTGAACAGTATGGGAAATACAAGGCTAAAGTAAATCTAGAGGTACTAAAAGAGTTAGAAGCTAAAAAAGATGGAAAATTAATATTGGTAACAGCAATTACTCCTACACCTGCTGGAGAGGGAAAATCAACAGTGACAGTTGGATTGACACAAGCTTTAAATAGACTTGGAAAATCATCTATAGCTGCACTTAGAGAACCATCATTGGGACCTGTCTTTGGAATGAAGGGAGGAGCTACTGGTGGAGGTTATTCTCAAGTTATTCCTATGGAGGATATAAATCTTCACTTTACAGGAGATCTTCATGCTATAGGTGTTGCACACAATTTGATTGCAGCTTGTATAGATAATCACATTAACTCAGGAAATGCTTTAAATATTGATTTAACAAAAATTACTTGGAAGAGAGTAGTTGACATGAATGATAGAGCATTGAGAAATGTAGTGATAGGTTTAGGTGGAAAAGCTAATGGAATTCCAAGAGAATCATCATTCCAAATCACAGTTGCTTCAGAGATAATGGCAGCTTTATGTTTAGCTAATTCACTTATGGATTTAAAAGATAAGATAAAAAATATGGTATTTGGCTACTCTAGAGATGGAAAGGCTCTAACAGTGGGAGAATTAAAAATAGAGGGAGCTGTAACAGCACTATTAAAAGAAGCTTTAAAACCAAATTTGGTACAGACATTAGAAAACACACCAGTATTTATTCACGGTGGGCCATTTGCTAATATAGCTCATGGATGTAACTCGATACTTGCAACTAAGTTAGCATTGAAACTTTCAGATTATGCAATAACAGAAGCTGGATTTGCTGCAGATTTAGGAGCAGAGAAGTTTTTAGATATAAAGTGTAGAAAAGGAAATCTAAAACCTAATTGTGTTGTTATAGTTGCAACAGTTAGAGCTTTAAAACATCACGGTGGATTGAAGGAGCTTTCAGAGGAGAGTTTAGAAGCTTTAGAAAAAGGAATTACAAACTTAGATAAGCATATTGAGAATATGAAAAAATATGGTTTACCAGTAGTTGTAGCTATCAATAGATTTGTTAGTGATACAGATAGAGAGTTAAAATATATAGAGGAGCACTGTAAAAAGCAGGAAGTTCCAGTTGCCTTATGTGACGTTTGGGCAAAAGGTGGAGAGGGAGGAATTGACCTTGCCAACCAAGTGCTAGAACAGATTGAAAAGGGAAAAGATGAGTATAAACCATTGTATTCATTGGATTTGAGTATAAAAGAGAAGATAGAACTGATAGCTAAAGAGATATATGGAGCTGAAGGTGTAGAGTTTAGCAGTGGAGCTAAAAAGATGCTAAAGACAATAGATGAGTTAGGATATGGAAAATTACCAGTTTGTATGTCAAAAACTCAAAAATCTTTATCAGATAATGCTTCACTAATAGGAAGACCAACAGGATTTACAGTGACTATAAATGAGTTAAGAATCTCAGCAGGAGCAGGATTTATTGTCGCTATGGCAGGAGATATAATAGATATGCCTGGACTACCTAAAAAACCAGCAGCAGAGTTGATAGACATAGATGAGAATGGGAAAATAGAAGGGCTATTTTAAATAATTTACTAAAAGGAATCTATATTAAAATTTTCAGGAGGAAAAATGAATTATCGTATTTTTGTTGAGAAAAAACAGGGCTTTGATTTAGAGGCAAAGAGACTTGAAAATGAGTTAAAAGAGAGTTTACAACTAACAGGATTGAAAAAAATAAGATTGATCAATTGCTATGATATATTTGGAATAGAGAGATCAGAGTTAGAGACTGCAAAAAAATTGATATTTTCAGAAGTAGTTACAGATAGAGTAACTGAGGAGTTAGAGTTAAATGAAGGGAAATATTTTGCAGTGGAGTTTTTACCTGGACAGTTTGATCAAAGAGCTGACTCAGCAATGCAATGTTTAAATCTTATCTCAAATAAGAACGAGAATGTAACAGTAACAAGTGGTAAGGTGATAGTATTAGAGGGAGATCTTTCAGATTCTGAGTTAGAGAGAGTAAAAAAATACTATATTAACCCTGTGGAGATGAGAGAAAAATCTCTTGAAAAATTGGAGATCGAAGAGGGAGAGAAAGCACAAGAGGTTCCTGTATTCAATAAATTTATTGAGTATGATAGAGATGAGTTAGAGAAATTTAGAAAAGAGCTTGGTCTTGCAATGACACTAGCAGATATAGCTTTTGTTCAAGAGTACTTCAAAAATACTGAAAGAAGAGATCCAACAGAGACTGAGATAAAAGTGTTGGATACTTACTGGTCAGATCACTGTAGACATACAACATTTGAAACAAGAATAAAAAATGTTGTATTCCCTAAGAGTGAATTTGGAGAGACTTTACAAAGAGCTTTTGATAAGTATGTAGAAGTTAGAAAATTTGTACATCAAGATAGAATCGAAAAGAAATATATGTCACTTATGGATATGGCAACTATCTGTGGAAAAGAGATGAGAAAGACAGGAAAACTAGATGACTTAGAGGTTTCTGATGAGATAAATGCATGTTCAGTATATATAGATGTAGATGTAGATGGAAAATTAGAGAAATGGTTACTTATGTTTAAAAACGAGACTCATAACCACCCTACTGAGATTGAGCCATTCGGAGGGGCTTCTACTTGTTTAGGAGGAGCTATAAGAGATCCCCTATCTGGAAGATCATATGTATACCAAGCAATAAGAGTTACTGGTTCTGGAAATCCATTGGAGAAATTAGAGGATACATTACAAGGAAAATTACCTCAAAAGAAAATAACTACAGGAGCTGCAGCTGGATATTCAGCTTATGGAAATCAGATAGGATTGACAACTGGACATGTTGCTGAGATCTATCACGATGGATACAAGGCAAAGAGAATGGAAGTTGGAGCTGTAGTTGGAGCTGTTCCAGCTGACTGGGTAAGAAGAGAAAATGCTTCAAAAGGAGATATAGTAGTATTATTAGGCGGAAAAACAGGAAGAGATGGTTGTGGTGGAGCGACAGGATCTTCTAAAGAGCATACAGATGATTCGTTGAGACTTTGTGGAGCAGAGGTACAAAAAGGAAATGCACCAGAAGAGAGAAAAATTCAGAGATTATTTAGAAATCCAGAGGTTACAAGACTTGTAAAGAAATGTAATGACTTTGGTGCAGGAGGAGTATCAGTAGCAATAGGAGAGTTAGCTCCAGGACTTGATATAAATTTAGATGTAGTTCCTACTAAATATTTGGGACTTAGTGGTACAGAGTTAGCAATATCAGAGTCACAAGAGAGAATGGCAGTAGTAATTGAAGCTAAAGATAGAGAAAAGTTTATAGAGTTGGCAAATAAAGAAAACCTATTGGCAACAGTAGTAGCTGAAGTAACTGATACAAATAGACTTGTATTGAATTGGAAAGGTAAGAAAATAGTGGATATATCTAGAGAGTTCCTAGATACTAATGGAGTAACTCAAGAGACTGAAGTGGAAGTAGAGAATGTAAAATTAGAGGAGAATCCACTTGTAAAATCTTCTTATGAAGGTAAGGATTTAAAAGAGAGATGGTATAATATGCTTTCTTCTTTAAATGTAGCATCACAAAAAGGATTGATGGAGATATTTGACTCAACAATAGGAGCTACAACAGTTTTAATGCCATTTGGTGGAAGATATCAGATGACTCCAACAGATGTAAGTGTACAGAAGATACCTCTATTAAAAGGTGAGACAGATACAGCTTCTGCAATTACTTGGGGATACAATCCTGTACTTTCTTCTTGGTCACAATTTCACGGAGGAGCTTATGCAGTAGTTGAATCTTTAGCTAAATTAGTAGCTGTAGGAGGAGATTATAAAACTGTAAGATTATCATTCCAAGAGTATTTCCAAAAATTGGGACAGAGTTCTAAAAACTGGGGAAAACCATTTTCAGCTTTATTAGGAACAATAGAGGCACAAAGAGGATTTGGAATACCAGCTATTGGTGGAAAAGATTCAATGAGTGGAACATTTAATGAGATACATGTACCACCTACACTAATTTCCTTTGCAGTAACTCCTGTTAAAGCAAGTGTTGTAATATCACCAGAGTTTAAAAAAGCTGGAAATAAGATATATTTAATAAAATATCATATGTTAGAAAACTATATGCCTAATATAGAGGAGTTAAAAGAGAATTTTGAGTTTGTACATAAAAATATAGTAGAAGGAAATATCATCTCAGCTCTTACATTGAAAAATGGTGGTATAGCAGAAGCAATAAGTAAGATGACATTTGGAAATAGAATAGGAGCAAAGATATCTGATTTAGGTGATGAGTTATTTAAATTGGGATATGGAACATTTGTAGTTGAGTCAACTGTTGAATTAACTGGAGAGAATGTTCAGTTATTGGGAGAGACAATATCAGAATATAAAGTGGTTGTAGGAGATGTTTCACTTGATATGAGTGAAGGAGAAAAAATTTGGTTAGATAAGTTATTCCCAGTATTTCCACATAAGACAGTTGAAAAGGTTGAAAACTATATTTGGACACCATATGAGAAAAAAGAGATAATAGTATGTAAGAACAAGATAGCTAGACCAAGAGTATTAGTTCCAGCTTTCCCTGGAACAAACTGTGAGTATGACTCAGCAAAAGTATTTGAAAAAGCGGGAGCAGAGGCAAATATATTGGTATTTAGAAACTTGAATCAAGAGTACATAAATGATTCCATAGAGAAGATGGTAAAAGAGATAAATAACTCACAAATCTTGATGTTCCCAGGTGGATTCAGTGCTGGAGATGAGCCAGATGGTTCAGGTAAATTTATAGCCACTGTATTAACTAACCCTAAGATAGCAGAAGCTATACATAAATTCTTAGAGAGAGATGGACTTATTTTAGGAATTTGTAATGGATTCCAAGCTCTTATAAAATCAGGATTACTACCATATGGAGAGATAGGAAAGATAACTGAAAACTCACCAACATTAACATTCAATAAGATAGGTAGACATATTTCTCAAATGGTAACAACTAAGGTTACTTCTAACAAATCACCTTGGTTAGCTGGAATAGAGACAGGTTCAGAATTTGAAATAGCAGTATCACACGGTGAAGGAAGATTCTTTGCAAGTGATGAAGTAGTTAAAAAACTATTTGAAAATGGACAGGTAGCAACTCAATATGTAAACTTAGATGGTCAACCAACAAATGAGTTTAGATTCAATCCTAATGGATCTACATTTGCAATTGAGGGAATAACATCTCCAGATGGAAGAGTATTTGGAAAAATGGGACATACAGAGAGATTTGGAAATAATGTATTTAAGAATATTGTAGGAAATAAAGAGCAGAAAATATTTGAAAATGGAGTTAAATATTTTAAATAATATTGGGAGGAAAGATGAAGGTAGCAATTATTTTCGGAAGCAAATCAGACACTGATAAGATGAGGGGAGCAGCTAACTGCTTAAAAGAGTTTGGAATAGAGTACTCAGCTCATATTTTATCAGCTCACAGGGTTCCAGAAAAGTTAGAAGAAACTCTTGAAAAATTGGAAGTAGAAGGGTATGAAGTCATAATAGCAGGAGCTGGTCTTGCTGCACATCTACCAGGAGTGATAGCTTCAAAAACTACAATACCAGTGATAGGAGTACCAATTGAAGCTGCATTTAATGGAATGGATGCACTGTTATCAATAGTACAGATGCCGAAATCAATACCAGTTGCAACAGTTGGATTAAATAACTCATATAATGCTGGAATGTTAGCTGTACAAATGCTTTCATTAAAATCTCCAGAATTAAAAAGCAAATTGAGAGAGTTTAGAAAGAGTATGAAAGAGAAGTTTATAGCAGATAATGAAACAGGTGTAGATCTATAAAAAATAGCAAAAGTTTATAAAAAATATTTATTATAAAAAATCAAAAGTATCTCAGGAGGAATTAAAATGTCAGTAGAAAAAAAAGATTTTATTTATGAAGGAAAAGCTAAACAAGTATATTCAACAACAGATGAGAACTTAGTAATAATTCACTATAAAGATGATGCAACAGCAGGAAATGGGGCTAAAAAAGGAACTATTGAGAATAAAGGTGTAATGAACAATAGAATAACAGCAACACTATTTAAAATGTTAGAGAAAAATGGAATAAAAACACACTTAGTAGATGTATTAAATGATAGAGATCAACTTTGTCAAAAAGTAAAAATATTCCCATTAGAAGTAATAGTAAGAAACGTAATAGCAGGATCAATGGCAGCTAGAGTAGGAGTTCCAGAGGGGACAAAACCAACAAATACTATATTTGAAATCTGTTATAAAAATGATGCTTATGGAGATCCATTAATCAATGATCACCATGCAGTAGCATTAGGACTATGTACTTATGAGGAGTTAGCTGAGATATACAGAATTACAGGAGAGATCAACAACCTATTAAAAGATGCTTTTGATAAGACAGGAATAACTTTAGTAGACTTTAAAATAGAGTTTGGAAAAAATGCTGCTGGAGAGATACTATTAGCAGATGAGATTACTCCAGATACTTGTAGATTATGGGATAAAGAGACTGGTAAAAAATTAGATAAAGATAGATTTAGAAGAGACCTTGGAGGAATAGAAGAGGCTTATATAGAAGTATTAAAGAGATTGGGGGCTTAATAATGAACTGCACAGAAATTCTAATGGCTAAAGATAAAATGGAAGAAGAGTGTGGAGTATTCGGAATATACTCGAAAAATATAACAGAGGTTTCACAAATAACTTATTATGGTTTGTATGCTCTTCAACATAGAGGTCAAGAAAGTGCGGGAATATCTGTTTCTAATTTTGGAAAAATAGTTACTTATAAGGAAATGGGTCTTACTGCTGATGTCTTTACACCTGAAATATTAAATAGACTTGTTGGGAATGCAGCAATCGGTCATGTTAGATATTCGACAACAGGTGAGAGTAGAATAGAAAATGCTCAACCTCTTGAGAGTAAATATAAATTGGGACAAATAGCAGTAGCTCACAATGGAAATTTAACTAATGCTAAAGTAATAAGAGAACTACTAGAAGAGGGAGGAGCAACATTCAATACCTCTATAGATTCTGAAGTTATTATAAAATTAATAGCTAGAAAAGCTAGTGGAAATGTAGAGGAGGCAATTAGAAGTACATTAGGAGCGATAAAAGGAGCTTATGCCTTAGTAATTTTAACAGGAAATAAATTGATTGGAATAAGAGATCCATATGGAATAAGACCACTTTGCTTAGGAACAAATAAGAATGGAGATTATATCCTATCTTCAGAGTCTTGTGCTATTGATGCAGTAGGAGGAGAGTTTGTAAGAGATATTCAACCTGGTGAGATGGTAATAATAGATGAAAACGGTGTTGAATCTCTTAGATATTCTGAAAATAATAAAAAAGCTCCATGTTCATTTGAACACATATACTTTGCTAGACCTGATAGTGTTATTGATGGATTAAATGTATATGAATCAAGAGTAGAAGCTGGAAGATTACTAGCTAGACAGATGAAGGTAGATGCAGATGTAGTAATAGGAGTTCCTGATTCAGGAATTCCTGCTGCTATTGGATATGCTGAAGAGAGTGGAATACCTTATGCAATTGGTTTAATTAAAAATAAATACATAGGTAGAACATTTATAAAACCTACTCAAGCTTTGAGAGAACAAGCTGTAATGGTAAAATTAAATCCATTAAAAGTAAATCTTGAAGGAAAGAGAGTAGTAATAATTGATGACTCTTTAGTGAGAGGAACTACAAGTAAGATATTGATAGAGATAGTAAGAAGAGCAGGAGCTAAGGAGGTTCACTTCCGTTCAGCTTCTCCAGCTGTTAAACACTCTTGTTATTTTGGAATAGATACAGCACATAGAGAGGAATTAATAGCTGCTAGAATGTCAGTAGAAGAGATAAGAAAAGAGATAAATGCTGATACATTAGATTATTTATCAATGGAGAATATGTTAAAATCATTAAAAGGTTGTGACTACTGTGTAGGTTGTTTTAATGGAGAGTATCCAGTAGATACACCAACAGAGGAATAAATATATTTTGGGAGGAAAAAATGGCAATTTCATATAAAGAGGCTGGAGTAGATAAAGAAGAGGGATACAGAGCAGTAGAACTTATGAAAAAAGCAGTAGCAAAAACTATGAATAGCAATGTTCTAAATGGACTTGGAAGTTTTGGTGCTATGTATGAATTAGGAAAGTATGAGAATCCAGTATTAGTTTCTGGAACAGATGGAGTAGGAACAAAATTGGAAGTGGCTCTTACAACAAAAAAATATGACACAGTAGGGATAGATGCTGTTGCAATGTGTGTAAATGATGTACTTTGTCATGGAGCACAACCAATATTCTTTTTAGATTATCTAGCTTGTGGAAAATTGGATGCTGAAGTAGCAGCTGAATTGGTTTCAGGGGTAGCAGAAGGTTGTTATCAAGCAGGAGCAGCCCTTATAGGTGGAGAGACAGCAGAGATGCCAGGATTCTATAAAGTTGGAGATTATGATATAGCTGGTTTCTGTGTAGGTGCTGTTGAAAAAACTAAAATTGTAAATGGAAGTACAACATCTGAAGGAGATATTTTAATTGCTATACCATCTTCTGGAATACATAGTAACGGATTTTCTCTAGTGAGAAAGGTTATCACTGACTATACAAAGGAGTATAATGGAAAACCAATTAGTGAAACACTACTTACTCCTACAAAGATATATGTAAAGCCAGTACTTTCTGTATTAGAGAAATATAATGTAAAGGGAATGGCTCACATAACTGGTGGAGGATTACCTGAAAATTTACCTAGAACAATAAGCGAGGGTCATCAAGCGGTTGTTTTAAAAGAGAAATTAAGAGTTTTAGATATATTTAAATATATTCAAAAAGAGGGTGAAATCTCAGAAGAAGAGATGTTTGGAACATTTAATATGGGAGTGGGATTTGTACTAGTAGTAGATCCTAAAGATAAAGATGGAGTAATAGAAGAGCTTGCAAAACATGGAGAAGAAGCTTTTGAAATAGGATATGTTCAAAAGGGAGAAAAGGGACTATGTTTAAAATAGGAGTATTAGTTTCTGGTGGTGGAAGTAATCTTCAATCTATAATAGATAAATCTCAAAATGGAGAGCTTAATTGTAAAGTTGAAGTTGTCATAGGAGATAGAAAATGTTATGGAGTGGAGAGAGCTACTCTAGCAGGAATAGAGGGATATACTTTAGATAGAAAAGTATTGAAGAAAGATCTATGTAAAGAGATTGATAAAATAGTTTCAGAAAAAGGAATTGATTTAATTGTATTAGCAGGATTTCTCTCTATAATTGATGAGGAATTTGTAAACAAATGGAAGGGAAAGATAATTAATATCCACCCTTCACTTCTCCCTAAGTTTGGTGGACCTGGAATGTATGGAATAAAAGTGCATGAAGCAGTTCTAAAAGCTGGAGAGAGTGAAAGTGGTTGCACAGTACATTTTGTTGATACAGGAGTAGATAGCGGAGAGATCATAGCTCAAAAGAGAGTAAAAGTCTTAGAAGGGGATACAGCTGAGGAGTTGCAAAAGAGAGTTTTAGTAGAGGAACACAAACTTTTACCAGAATCTATTGCAAAAATTATATCTGAAAGAGAGTAAAGGAGTCTATTAATAATGAAAAGAGCATTGATATCAGTTTTTGATAAAGGTGGAATATTAGAGTTTGCACAATTTTTAATAAAGAAAAATGTTGAAATTATCTCAACAGGTGGGACATATAGATATTTAAAAGAGAACAATATTCCTGTAATAGAGGTAGCAGAGGTAACAAAAGCACCAGAGATGTTAGATGGAAGAGTAAAGACACTTCACCCAGTAATTCATGGGGGAATATTAGCTATAAGAGATAATGAAGAGCATATGGAGACAATAAAAGCTAGAGGAATAGAGACTATAGATATGGTAGTTGTAAATCTATATCCTTTCTTCAAAAAAGTAAATGAGGATTTAACTTTTGAAGAAAAAGTTGAATTTATAGATATTGGTGGACCAACAATGCTAAGATCAGCGGCAAAATCTTTTAAAGATGTTGTAGTTATTAGTGATACTGCTGATTATGAAACAGTTATGAATGAAATGGAAGCTGGAGAGGTTTCTTTTGAAACTAGAAAGAGATTAGCTGGAAAAGTATTTAATTTAACATCAGCTTATGATGCTGCAATCTCATCTTTCCTATTAGGAGATGAGATGCCACACTACTTAAATGCCTCTTATGAAAAAGTGATGGATTTAAGATATGGTGAGAATCCACATCAAAAAGCAGCTTACTATGTATCAACTACTGATAGTGGAGCTATGAAGGATTTTGATCAATTGAATGGAAAAGAGTTATCATTTAACAATATAAGGGATATGGATGTAGCTTGGAAAGTAGTTAGTGAATTTGAAGAGCCTGCTTGTTGTGGTGTAAAACACTCTACACCTTGTGGAGCAGCTATTGGAAATAATGTTTATGAGGCTTATACAAAGGCTTATGAATGTGATCCTGTATCTATTTTTGGAGGAATAGTAGCAATTAATAAAAAAGTAGATAAGGCAACTGCTGAAGAGCTAGTGAAAATATTCTTAGAGATAGTTATAGCTCCAGATTACTCTGAAGAAGCTATTGAAGTGTTAAAAACTAAGAAAAATTTAAGAGTGATAAGATGTCACCATAAACCAATGGACAAAGTTAATCTAGTAAAAGTAGATGGTGGAATATTAGTTCAAGATGAGGATTTAAGCTTCTCAACTAATTATGAAACAGTTACAGAAAAAGCACCAACTTCAGAAGAGATGAGTGATCTTGATTTTGGAATGAAGATAGTGAAACATGTAAAATCTAATGCTATTGTAGTTGTAAAAGATAAAATGGCTATTGGAATTGGAAATGGAGAGACAAATAGAATATGGCCAACAGAACAGGCTATAGAGAGAGCTGGTGAGAGAATAGAGGGAGCTGTACTTGCATCTGATGCATTTTTCCCATTTAGAGATGTGGTAGATACATGTGCAAAACATGGAATAAAAGCTATTATTCAACCAGGAGGATCTATTAGAGATAAAGAATCAATAGAGGCTTGTAATGAGCATGGAATAGCTATGATATTTAGTGGAATGAGACATTTCAAACACTAATTAAAGGAGAAGAGAGAATGAGAATATTAGTAGTTGGAAGCGGTGGAAGAGAGCATACTATCTGTTGGAAAGTGAGTCAAAATGAGAGAGTAGAGAAGATATATTGTGCTCCAGGAAATGGGGGAACTGAACTTCTTGAAAAGGGAGAGAATGTAAACTTAAAAGGAACAGATGAGATCTTGAATTTCGCTAAAGAGAATAGAATAGATTTGACAATAGTTGGAAGTGAAGAGCTTTTAGTTGATGGAATAGTAGATAAATTTCAAGCAGAGGGATTAAGAATATTTGGACCTGATAAAAAGGCAGCACTATTGGAGGGGTCAAAAGCTTTTTCAAAGGATTTTATGAAAAAATATGGTGTAAAAACTGCTACATATGAGGTTTTTGATGATGCTGAGAAAGCTAAAGAGTATATTAAAACTTGTGAGTTTCCTCTAGTTGTAAAAGCTAGTGGTCTAGCTGCAGGGAAGGGTGTGCTCATATGCCAAAACTTAGAAGAAGCTATTAAAGCTGTAGAAGAGATAATGGTAGATAAAGTATTTAGTAGTGCTGGAGAGCAAATTGTAGTTGAGGAGTTTTTGGATGGAGTAGAGGCATCTATACTGTCAGTAACAGATTCAAATATAATTTTACCATTTATATCTGCTAAAGATCATAAAAAAATTGGAGAGAAAGAAACAGGATTAAATACTGGTGGAATGGGAACTATTGCCCCAAATCCATATGTTACAAAAGAGGTTTATGATAAGTTTGTAGAGGAGATAATGAACCCTACACTTCAAGGGATAAAAGCAGAGGGAATGGATTTTGCTGGATTTATTTTCTTTGGACTTATGATAACTTCTAAAGGTGTTTATCTTCTTGAGTATAATATGAGATTGGGAGATCCTGAGACACAAGTTGTATTACCACTGTTGGAATCAGATTTTATTGAATTATTAGAGAGCGGTATTGATAAAAAATTATCAACTACAAATGTAAAATGGAGTGATAAATCAGCTTGTTGTGTTGTTTTAGCTTCTGGTGGATATCCAGAGAAATACAATAAGGGATATGAGATTTCAGGGATGGATAGTGTGGAGAATATGCTGTTCATTGCTGGAGCAAAGTTAGAAAATGGAAAACTTTTAACTAATGGTGGAAGAGTAGTAAATGTTGTAGCTATTGGAGATACTCTTGAACAAGCTAGAGCAAAAGCATACTCTGATGCAGAGAAAGTTAAATTTGAAGGAAAATATCTTAGAAAAGATATTGGTGTGTTGTACAGATAGATTTGTTATAAAAGTCTAGAAAAAGGTGTTGATGTATTAGTTCATTAACACCTTTTTTATTTAAAAATTAATGTGACAAAACCAGCAAAATTATATGATTAGATACATGAATAATATAGACAAAAACGTCTTATTTATGGTATAATCTACAATAAAAATAGTTATTACAAGTACACTTTTTCTAAAAGTGTATATTTTAATTTGTGTAAAATTTGTGACAAAAAAATCAAAAAAATAATATTTTGTCAAATAAAAAAGTATAGGTTTTTTTAAAAAATAATTGTTGGAGGAAATAAATGAGAGATTGGCAAAGGAAAATGCTAAAAATTCTTATGTTTGTTGTATTAATTGTATTAACTTTGAAAAAATGTGTACCGGGAAAAAAAGATGTTGAAATTGAGGAAGAAAAAAACAAAAAAGTAGCAATTTTAGAGGAAAAAAGTAAAAAATCAGTAGAGGACAAAAAGAGTAAAAGAGAGAAAAAAATCTTAGTAGTAAAAAAAGATAAAACTCTTGAAACAGAAAATAATGAATCTGAAGATGTTGAAGAAGAGGTAGTATTAGAATCTGAAGAGGAAATTTTTATTGAAGAGAAAAAATTTCAGGAACCTGTAATAGTTGAAGAGATGGATATTCTATTTCAACAAGGAGAAGAGGTAGAGAGTGAGAGTGGAGAGAAGAGAGGAAAGATTCTAGCTAGTTTGGATCCTATTACTGTAAAACCAAAACTGAATATTGTTGGAAATAGAGAGATTGGAACAGAGAAAGTGTATTTCTACATATATTCTAACTATCTGAAATATATAAAAGATGGAGAGATAGAGATATTTGGAGATAAGCAAGGAAGAGAGAAATTAGGAAGTATAGTTTTAAATGAGGTAAAGTTAAATAATAGATATGAGATTAGCTTAAATAAAAAATATAATAAATTAGAGGACATCTATTACAAATTAAGTGTCAAAGATAAAAATGGAAAAAAAGATGAAACTGAAATTAAGGAATTAAAAGTAAAGAAAATAGATGAGAATGAAACAGATGAACAATTGATAGAGAGTATATATGATACTTCTAGTTTGAGAGTTCATCATATACCAATAGATTTCTATAAGATAAGATTTTATGGAAAGGGATTTGAAGAGAATAATAAAATAGTGCTTGATGATCAAGAGATAAGTGTTGATGAAACGGGGAATTTTGTATATGAGACATACTATTTTCCTGGTGAATATGACTTTGAATTCAAAGTTTATGAAGTTAATGAGTATGATATAGGAAAAGTTGTTAGAACAGCAGAGGAGATACAAAGTGGAGAACATTTAGATAAGGATTCTGAGGTTGAAATAGATTCTAAAAAGCAAGATAAAGTAGTAATAAGAGAAAAAGATGGTGTGACAATAAAAATAGACGGAGATAAAAAAATAGAGGAGATCTATCTCTACTCATATAAAGTTCCAATGAAGATAGATGAAAATTATCACTTCATAGTAGGTATAGCAGATGTAAAAATAGGAAGAAATAAGGTAGAGAAAGAGAGTGAACTATTATTACAAAATTCAGAGTATGATGAAGGAATGTTTAATGAGGGAAGATTAGCATTCTATACAAGGAATAGAGTTGGAAAATACAATATAGTTGCACAGATGGATACTGAAAATCAAGAGTTAAAACATATTTTTGATGGGTTAGGGAAAAGAGATAACAGAGAGATATTCAAAGATATGAAGAGAGAGGATAAGGGGTATACATTTGGTGATGATTCATATTCAATGATGGATGTGGAGAGTCAAGGACAATTCTATTTGAGAGTTGAGTGGGATAAAAATAAAGCTATGTGGGGGAACTATAGTTCTACAATTGATAATGGGGAGTATGTGAATTACTCTAAATCTCTATATGGAGCACAATTTATTGGAGCTAGTCAAGATGTAACTAGCTATAATGAGGATAAATATTCTGGAACAGTTTTCTTTTCTAATCCAGAAACACTGTCTGAATATAATATTTTCTTAGCTACTGGTGGAAGTCTTTACTATTTAAGAAATAGAGATTTAGTAGAGGGTAGTGAAGAGGTAACAATAGAGATTATTAACCAAAGAACAGGACAGAAGGTAAAGGAGATTGGACTGTCTGAAGGTGATGACTATGCAATAAATAATATTCAAGGTAGAATTATTCTTAATCAGCCTCTGTTCCAATATGGATATAAAGAGCTGGGAGATGTTATAAAGGATAATCCTATTAGTGACTATAAAACATACTTGAAAGTTCAGTATGAGTACTATGATAGAAATGGACTGTATAGTTCAGATTATACTACTGGTGGAAGCGGAAAATACTGGATAAATGATAATGTACAAATAGGTGGAGCTTATGTAAAAAGTACAGAGTTAGATGAGAGTTATGAATTAAAAGGTTTGAGTGGAGTATTGAGAAAGAGTGAAAATACATATATTGAATGGGAATATGCTCAAAGTAAAGGTAGAAAAATAGGTAAGGGAGCTTACTCATCAACTGGTGGACTTAATTTTAAAGATATAAACTACATAGATAAAAATGAAGAGAACAAAGATGAGAATTTTGATAATAGTGGAGATGCTTATCAAATAAAAGGAGTACTCTCTTTAAATGAGTTAAGTAGTAAATTTACACAAGGTTCTATGGCAGAATTTTGGTACAATAAAAAAGATGGTGGTTTTTCAGTAGATTCCCTTGATGATGGAAGTACGGATACTGAATATGGATTAAAAAGTGACTATATTGTCAATGAGAGACTAGTTTTAAGTGCTGAATTCACTAGAACAGAATCGAAAGATGATGGAGAGAAAGATGTAGAGCAAGAGGTTAGTGTCCAAGGAACTTATGCAGTAAATGATAAGATGTCAGTTGCTGTAGCTGTTAGAAGTAGTAACAATAGTGAAGAGGGAGATGATACCTCATCAAACTTAAATGATCACAATTCAGGTGGACACTTTACAGAAAAAGGTTATGAATCTGATGGTATTGGAAAAAGTGTAGATGTAGGAGTAACAGTGAATTATCAATTTACTGAAAATACAAGCGGATATGTTGGAGTTCAAAAAGCACTTAGTACAGATAAAATAGATACTAATGATGTTATGGGAAATATAGGAGGAACTACAAAAATATCAGATAAACTATCAATAACAGGAGATTATTCGGCAGGAAATGAGGAGAGTGCTGGAGTACTTCAATTAGCTTATGCTGTATCTGAATCATATGAAACATATTTAAATTTAGAGCAGGAGAGAATGTATGACGGTACAAGCAATGAGGTAGCATTTGGACAAAAGGTATTGATAGGGGATAAATATGAGATTTTCCAAGAGAATCAACTGAATAAAGATAGAGATGCTGGAAAAGAGATTACTCAAGTATATGGACTGAATATCAACCTTACCAAAGAATTGAGAGTAGGAATTGGATATGAGCAGGGTGATTTGGATGAAGAGGATGGAAAGAGTAAGAGAAACTCTGTAAGTACTAATCTATACTATGATGATAGGAAAAAGTGGAAGTATAATAACCGTTTAGAGATGATAAAGGATAAAGGAACAGAGGATTATACTATAGAGTGGTTGACAGTAAATGATGTGAGATATAAGTATAATGAAGAGTGGACAGCAGTAGGAAAACTAGATTTTTCAATAACTGAAGACAAAATAAATGGTGGTTATGATTCCAAGTTTATGGAGTTGGGAATAGGAGGAGCTTATCGTCCTATTTGGAATGATAGATTGAATATGCTTTGGAAATATAGCTATATCTATGATCTAAATGGAGTAGATGAGGATAGTGATTACTCATTTGGAGATTTAGATGAAAGATCAAATATCTTCTCAATAGATGCTATATATTCATTTACTAAGAAATTGGATATAGGTGGAAAATGGGCATATAAAAAGGCAGAGATGAAAGCTGCTAATGATGAGAGTGAATGGTTTAGTGCTGAAACATCTCTATATGCAGTGAGCTTAAGCTATAACTTTTATAAAAATTGGAGAGTATCTGGAGAATACCATTGGTTAGTATCAGACCTTAACAATGATAAAAAAGAGGGAATTATGGCTGGAATTGACTACGACATTCATAAAAATTTAAGAATAGGAGTAGGATATAACTTTACAGACTTTAATGATGATCTAAGATATGATGACTATAGAGCAAGAGGAGTGTATGTCAATATAGTCGGTAGATTCTAGAGGAAGGTAAAAAATTCAAAGGGGAGAAATATGAGTAAATATTTTAAAATATTAAGGAAAAAATTTATATTTATAATGTTTATTATAGTATTAGCTATGCTTGGTTCCACAAGTATAGCTAATGCTAAAACAAATAAAAACACAGATACTCAAGCTAAAAGTATTTGGTTTTTGAATATGCCAGGATTTAATGGTCAATTTGATGGTGATGTGGCTATAGCAAAAGGTGGTGATGATGGAAAAGGATGGTATGCAAATGAAGGTACAGTATATCAAGGTAGAACTAATCCTAAATTTGATCATTACTATTATTTTGTAAAATATGGAAATTCAAATAGTGGTAATATAATTGGGCAATTAAGTATGCCATTAGAAAAGAATACAACATATAATATTAAATTATGGTATAAAAATACAGGAAATTATAATACAGATATTTATTTATTAAAAAAGATTCCAGAAAGTATAAAAAAAGGAAGCAAAGTTACTGACGAGGAATTTAAAAATTATGCAAAAAAAATAGGGGAAATAACAGGAAGTAGTCAAAATTGGAGTCATTTAAGTTTTAACTTTGATACAAATGCAGTACCAAATCCAAATGTTAAAGAAGCAACAAAACCAGAAAATGATTTTGCTGTTGAAAGAGCATATATAATGTTTATTCCTAAAAAATTAGAAACATCAAGTGGAGAAGGAATATTTGCAATAGATCAAGGGTATCAAAATATCATAAATAAAACTTTAGAAGTCTATGATAATGGTTTAAGATACCCAGGAACACAATATAAAGGAACTTATGGAATCCGTGATAAAAAAATAATAAAAGATGAAACTGCAAAAGTTAAAGTTAGATTTCAAAATTTATCACAAGGGATTTGGAAAGCTAGCGAAGAAGTAGTAGTAGATTATAAAGAGTTTGGAGATTTAACTCCAGAAGGATTTGAAGTATACTGGTATTACAAAGGAATGGAAAATGATAAAAATGATATAGTGCAAAGTGATAAAGAAAAAATAGAAGTTACTTTTGATCCAACGAATAAAAAAGCTACAATAGTTTCAAAAGGAGAATTAAAACAAGAAAGAATTTATGAAGTTTCTTTTAATGTTGCATATAACTATGAAAATATTACCAAAAAATATCATCCTTTTATAACAGGAAGTTATAAACAGGCAAATTCAACTACAGGTGAATTGGAAGATATAAAGTTTAATAATTTTGAATTTACAGAAGAAGTAGACCTAAGTGAAAAAAATAAAGATGGAAGTATTCCAACTCAAAAAGGAAGAAATATAGGTGAACATAATATACTTGATTTAGCAGAACCAAAAAATGATCCAACTCAAGTTGTTCATGAATATGTTAAATTGGGAGATAATATAACTTGGGAAGAAAGTTATAGAGAAAGTGGAATAGAAGCAGATAATGGTTGGGTAGTAGAAACTCAAAATGTTTCAAAAAAACAGGAAGGTTTTTTTGCTAAGTATTTAGGAAGAATTTTTAATAGAAAAGAAACATTAAAAGCAAATGAAAGAGAACTTTTCTTAGGAACTAATACAATAAAAATAAAAGCTTCACATATAGGATATGTAGGAGGATTTGCTGAATTAGGAACTGGTAGAGGAGAAAATATAAAATATATTTGGGAAAGAGTTTTTATTAAAAAGGTAAATCCTGGAGAAAATGAAGTTGTATTTGAAATACCTAATGGAACAGATACAATAAGAGGTTTTATATTAAAGTACTCTTTAAAACAGACAGAAGCAGGAGTTTTTGATTCTCATGGAACAAGTGGAGAAGTAGAAAACTATATAATAAAGCCAAAACAAGTTTTTTCAGGAGAAATAAAAGAAATAAGAGATAATGGAATATCTTTAAATAATAGTGGGGTATCATTTGGAACGAAAGATGATGTTATTCAATATAATGAAGATATAACAACTTTTATAGATTTAACTAATATTCAGGGTGCAGATATAATTGGAAAAGAAGTAACATTTATTAGTAATATGTTAGAGTTAAAGACTACAGAATTTAAAGTTACTATTGATGGAGAAGAAACTGGAAAAAATAATATTTCAAGAGTAAGTAAGGTGGCAGGAAAACCAGGAGCTTATGAAATATATGTAGCAAGTCTTCCAGCAGGAAAAACTGCTACATTAGAAATAAATGGAAGTAGTAGTTTAGAAGAATTTAAAGAGAATGATGGAAATAACTGGAAATTAAAAGCTGAACTTTGGGAAGGAGCAAATCAACTAGGAGCAACAGTAGAAAAAATAGTAGCAAATAGAGATTATGGTAACAACTTACAAGGTGGCTATGATATTAATACAGAGGTAAGACATTATGTTTTAGCGAATGGGAAACCTAAAGAAGGTGGGAAATGGCCTACAGGAACTTTATATTTAGGAGAAAAATTTGAAGCCACTAATACTATAAAAGGTGTAGAAGATCCTACAAGTGATGGAGTAATTTTACCAAAATATGAAGGGACTCAAGAAAAGTATAAAGGAAAAAATGTTTTAATTTCAGGAGAATCAAATAAAACTTATCTAGGAATTGAAGATAGTAAAGAAATTCCTACTGCTTGGTTAAGTTATTTTGTTAATATGGATGAAAAGTGGCATGGAGATACAAAAGATTCTGTTTACACAGTAGATTTAAAAAGTGTTCCAAGTAGTAATGATACTTGGGGTAAAAATGACAAAATCCCAGAAGAAATAAAAAAACAGATAAAAGGGACAGATAAATTTTGGATAAATGTAATTGGACCAGAAACAGAGGTAGTTGTAAGAAGAACATTTAGAGCAAGAATATCTGGAGAAGAAAAAGAAGTAAGAACTCCAATGGTTACAGCTAGTATGGGAGAAGTAGAGGATTATGAAGTCTATATATTCCCAGCTTTTGTTCCTGAAATTACAATGAGATACTTGGGGGTTGACTTAGAAAAAAAAGGTTATGGAAAAAATGAAAATGCAACATATGAAAAGGTAGATAAAGAGGGAGACCAAGATTATAGAAAAGTAAATTTTGGTGGTATTATAGAATATAATATAATGGCTGAAAATATTACTAATACAATATCAGATGCTAAAAGTATTAAGTTTAGAACAAAAATGGGAACTTTAGTTTCATTAGAAAATGGAAAAAGTATAGAAGCTGAAGAGATAAATAATAAAAATTTAGCTGATAAACATTCTTTTGACGAAAAAGTTTCAATTGTTAAGAAAAATGATGGAACTACACCGAGAGGTTACCAAGATTATGAAATTACTATTGGAGATAAAGATGGTGGTATCAAAGGTGGACATCATGTCAGAATAAAATTTAATATAAAAATAGATAGAGAATATCAGTATGATGAAGATAAAAATGTTAGTGATATTAAAAATGCAAGATGGATGCCAAAAGATGAGTTTTATATAGTAAAGTCTAATGGAGACAATAAAATAATCAGAGGAATTGAATATAAAACTTTACAGAGAAATTATGGTTCAAAAGAGTTATCGAGAGATGTTTTACATGAAGATGCTAGACATTACGAATTAAAAGTAAAAAATAGTTTAGTTCAATTAGGAACAGATATAAAATATGCTCCTGATTCTTTTTCTAGTGTTCAAAAAAATGAAGATGGAATAGTATTTCCAAAAGATGAAGATGTAAAAGATAGAGATATAATCTTTTTAGAAGCAGAAAATATTTTAAAGGGAAAATTTTCTCATGATAAAGGTTATATAAATGTATGGATAGCCGATGCCAAGCCTTTAAAACCTACTCAAAGTGGAAATACTATAATTTATAAAAATTATAAAAATTTATCATGGCAAAAATTATATGATGTTCCTCAAAGTATTGAAGGCTTAACAAAAGATGGAGATAGACTAGAAATAAGAGTTAATACTATAGGAAAAAATATAAAACATAATGAGCCATATATAGTAAGAGTAAGATATTCATTAGATAAAGAGGAAATATCAAAAGTTGATGGTCCGTCTTTAATGGGGGAAGCAGAGGATTATTTAGTATATGGAAGTTATCCAGTTGTTTGGAAAGTAGAACAAAAAGGATTAGGAATTCCAATAAATGATCAAGTAAATTTTGGTGCTAATGATGATAAATTAAGTCATAAGGAAGTAGTAGAGTATAAAGTAACTTTTAAAAATAGATCTCAGACATCTATGCCACCAACAAATCTATTTTATACAAGTTCAAAAGGTGAATATATTGAAAATTCTATTACTGAACCAACTCCATTAGAGGGAGAAATTTCTAAGAAAGCAGAAATAGTATATGATAATGCTAATAATAGATACATATTAAGTGCTGGAAATATCATACCAGGTACTAGTAAGGAAGTTATTTTTAAGGTTACATTAAAAAAAGATGAAAGAAATAAAACTGTTTTAGAAAGATTTAATGATGAGTTTTATAGACAACAAGAGTTTAGAAATGAATATTTAAAGTCTAACTATGGTCTATTAGATCCCCTTAATAATTACAGTGGTTATGAATCTAACAGATTAAAGATAGCTGGATTCCATTATGAAGTAAATCCTAATTTACAAGGAATTGCAGAACCTGTAAGATTGGGTAAAAAAATAGCATGGGAATGGCGGCAAGCAAGTGAAATAGAAAATGATGGTGTTGTATTCCCTAAAAAACAAATTACTACTAATGGTAATTTGGAAAATGTATTATATTGGGGAAAAGATAAAAATGGAAAAAATGTAGGAAGTTTATTAAAAATAACTCCAAATTATGATGGTTATGTAACTATTTGGCTGGAAAAAGGAAAAACTAAAATAAATAATCTTGATCTTCAAAAAGTAGAAGGTAATAAAGAAAATGAAGTTTGGGTAACTATACCAACAGATAAATTTGCAGTAAATGAAACTGTAAATGTAAGGGTTAGATACTCTCCATTAAAAGATGATGTAGAAAATTATGATCAAGTTTCAGCTTTGGGAGAAGTAGAAGATTATTTAAATATTAAATTAGTTTCTCCAATTAAAGTAGAGGATATAACAGTTGAAGACTTAGGAGTAGACTTAGATGGAGATTTTAATACAACAAATGATGTAAAAGAAGCTAATAATAAAATAGTAAAATATCATGAAATAGTAAAATATACAGTAAAAGTAAAGAATGAATCAAGTTTACCAGTTATATTAGAAGATATAAAATTAGATACTAATATGGGAATTTATATTAATGGAACATTAAAAGTTATTAATGGTGAAACTTTTATTTCTAAGAATATGGAAAAAATAGAAAATCAAGATAAAAGTATTTTTACTTATATACCGAGAGATATTGAAGTTCCAGTTAATACAAATGGAGAAACATTAACATATAGTTTTGAAATATTAGAAGATAGAGAAGATATAAAAAAATATGGAAATGACTGGAGAAATAGAGATAAGATATATCAAGGTAATGTAGAACATTATAATATTTTAAATACTGATCCAAAAATTAATAGAGGAATGAAAGATACTTTATTAAATAAACAGTATGCTACTTCTATGCCAAATTATAATAAAACAAAGAGAATAGAAAATTACTCTATTACAGCTAGACATTATGAATTGGAAATGGGAGATGGAATAGCTAAATTAGGGGAAAAAATAACATTTGATAATAAAGTTCATGAATCTGATAGATGTAGTTATAGTACATGCTATTATCCAGATTTTTATGGTGAAGGTGATGGTGTAGAATTTGATAGTGCTATTGTTAATGGAAGTAAAAAGAATGTCATAGTTTCTGATGCTGCTACTGAGGTCAAGGTAACAAAAGTATCACATGATGGATATATAAGTGTTTGGGTAGCTAATCCAGAATCTTATGATAGCAGTTACATAAGTTATCCTGAAAGAGTCAATTGGACAAATGTGACTATAAACGGAGTATATGAAGTCAAAAAAGGTACAAATTTAAAAGTTCCAGTTAAGATTATGGGAATAGTTGGAAAAGACACATTCTTAAGAATAAGATACTCTCCTAGAAAAGCAGATATATTAAAAGCTGTAGATAATGGAAATGGTCAAGGATCAGTAACAGGAGAAACAGAAGATTATAGAGTCTATGGAATACCTGCTTTGGAAACAAGTTTTAATCGTTATGATACAAAAGATCATGAAAAACTAGGAATAACTTTTAATAATACTCCAGATGGAAATCAAACTCATAAAGGTAAAGAGGGACAATATTATTTTGGTGAAGATGTAAGCTATAAAATAATTATTAGAAATACAAGTATTGAAGCTTTAGAAAATAAAGAGATAATATTTACAACTGAAATGGCTGATTGGGTATCTAATGCATTTGAAGTTTATAATGGACAAATGGTAGAAGGAAAAATAGATGAGCTTAAACCAAGTGATTTAAATAATACTTCAAGAATAAGTATAAAAAAAGAAACAAATGAAAGTTACTATAAATATACAATAACAGTGGGACATCTAAACGGAAATGAAGCTGTTGAACTAAGAATTCCAATGAAAATAAGAGAACAACTTATAAATAGAGATGATAATAATCACTATATAGAAGGAAATGAAAGTTTAACAATTGCTGGAATCATAAAAGACACAGCTAAATTAAAATTTGGAGAAACTGACTATAGATATTCATTTGGTTCTAATAATGAAGATATAAAAATTAGAGCTAAACATAATATGATAGTTGAAAATATGATTTTAAACAAAAATGGAATAACTAATGATTTAATTAGTGAACATTATGATTATCCAGATAAATATAATGAAACAGAAATTGTCTTAGAAGAAAAGAATAAAGATGATTATTTATTAACAGAAAGTGATTTAAGAAAAGCTAATGGTGGAATAGATGAAAAGTACTTAAAATTAGAACCAGCAACAGATACAAATGGAAATGTAAGTAATTCAGTGTATGTTTCTGGAGAGTATACATTATTCCAAAAAGCTATGAATACAATAAAAGTTGATGCTTCTCACAATGGTTGGGTATCAATAGGATTATTACCTTCAAAACCTTATAGATCTTGTGGTAGTATGTATTTTGGTCATGATAATATTTGGGAAGGAAATAATAATGTAATTTGGTTAGAACCACAACAGGTAACAGTTGGAATTAATAATATTTCTTTAGATTTAACAGGTAAAGATTACTGGCTTAAAGAAAATATAATAAATAACGGTAATTATGAACGTTTTGTTGCATCTTATACTGGACTTTTAAGAATAAGGTATGCTTTAACAAGAGAAGAAGTATTAAAACCAACAGGTATAGCTTATTCTGGAGAGGTAGAAGATTATAAGATAAATCAATTTTTAATGCCAGTAATAGCAGATTTTGAAGGAACTATTCATAATGATGGTGGACTTTCAGTAAATGGGACAACAATAGGAGCTAATGACGGAGTAGTAACTATTGGTGAAAAATTTGAAACAAAAATAAGTATAGAGAATAAAACTTCAACTACACAAAAGAATTTAAAAGTAACATTAGGAACATCTATGAGTACAGTTCAAAAAGTTACTATGAATGGACAAAACCTACCAATAAAAAAATTAGGAAAATATGATTCAAATGATTCTAAAGAATATTCAGGATGGTGTAGTTCATGGCGTTGGTGGTATAATTTTGATAATTTAAGAAATGATGACAAATATAAAGGTAATACTTTTGAAGAATATGAGATAGAATTACCAGAATTAAAAGCTGGACAAAAAGGTACTTTAATTATAGAAGCTACTGTTGATAAAGAAATTAGTAATAACTATAATCCTACAATAGCCAATATAACCCAATATTTATTATTTGATAAGAGAGCCATAGCTCAAAAAGATATTTATACTTTAGAGTATGATATGGGAAGTATTCATAAATTAAAAACTGAAACTGAAAAAGAAGATAGTGTTAAACATTTTAAATTTTTAGAATCAGATAACAAAGTAATGTATTTAGGTAAAACTTTTCAAAATTCTTGGACTCCTGAGGTATCACCTAAAAAATATGAAGAATTTGGAAAAGGCAATGATGGTGAAGGTGTAGAAAAATTTAAAGAATATAGTCTAATAGAAGATAATTTAAAAGGTAAAAATGTTCTTAATTTAGATGCTGTAAATACTTTAAATATTAGAGTAAAAAGAGATGGATTTATTACTTTATGGACAAATGTTGGTAAAGATAATAAATGGGTAAGTCTTTCAAAAGAAAAGAAAGATAGTGAATCTCAAGTTGCTAATACATATTCAGTAAAAGCTGGAGAAAATAATATAGAATTTTATCTAAAAAGTTATCAATTTAATAATTTAGAGGAATTGACACCAGAAACAAAAGCAAATTATCTAAATGATAAAGTTCTTAGAATAAGATATTCACCTAGAGTAGAAGATATAGATACATATAACAAGTACTCTGCTATGGGAGAGGTAGAAGATTATGAATATTCTATAATGCCACCAACTAATGTAGTATTTGAAAGTTGGAGAGATAAAGGAGTAGAAACTAATATAAAAAATCCTACTAGAGAGGATAATATTTTTGGTGCTGATGATTATTTATATACTACTGGTGAAGTAATTAATCAAGTTATAACAATATCAAATATTACAAGTACAAATATAGAAGAAAGTTCTACAGATATATTAAATAGAAGTAGAATAAAATTTGTATCAAATATTGGTGAAATTGATTTAACAAAATGGAATGTAAGATTATTTGCAAATAATTCTGAAACACCTTTAACAGATTCAAAAGATAGGGTAACAGTTGAAGGATCAAATGGAGTTTACTATTTTAAATTTAATAAGCTTGATGGTTTAGAAAAATTAAAAATAAATTTTGATTTTATAGTATCTAAAGAAACATCAGATGGATATGTAAAAAATGATTTATATATATTAGAACGTCATCAAGATCAAATAGGATATGTAGATAAAGAAGTAACTCCACAATTTATAGAAATTGGACAACATAAAAAAAGAATAGGACATACTATGGATGGTGGACTTGCTGGTTGGCATTATAAAGTGAAAGAAGAGCCACATCTAGGAAAAACTATTAAATATGATGGAATGAATTATCGTCATTCAAATTCAGATCCTATAAATACTGGTGATAATGATGGAATTATTAAGATTAATGATAAAGGATTCACTACAAGTTTAACAGAGTTAAATTTAGCAACAGAAGTTGAAAATAGCATAACAGTTACAGCAACTCATGAAGGATTTATACAAGCTTGGTTAGAAATAATAAATCCTGATAATAAACACCAAATTAAGCATTATCCTTTATTCCAAGAGAATGGAAAAGCCAAAACTCATAAATTAGCAGGTGGAAATCAAGAAGAAACTTTAAAATTTATTCTTCCAAATGAATATGAAGGATATAAATTCCATGATGATAGTATGTCTAATGGAAATACTCCAAATCCAAGAAATGAAAAGAAATTAAAAATAAGATATGGACAAATTGAAAGTCAAGTTAATGAATTTTTACCTGATTCTCCAAATTATGGAACTACAGAATATATTTTCAAAGTAGGAAGTACAGGAGAAGCAGAAGATAATATTGTTAACTTAATTGATTCAATAGATACTTATTTTGCTGGTTATGAAGAACTTGGAGTAGAAGTTGATGATTTATCTAAAAATCCAGTAGAGAAAAAAATATATGGATTAAAAGATGGTGATGTTAACTATGGAGAGAGAGTAAGACAAAGTATTATTATTGAAAATAGAGGACATCAGCCATTAACCCCAGCTATTCTAGAAAATAAAAGGGTAAGATTTACTTCGAATAATGGAATATTTGAGTTAAACACAGATAATACTACCATTAATATGGATAGACTTAATTTAGAAGTAGCTTTAAATGATCAGAAAGTGACAGCAGATGAGTATATAGAAATTGAAAGAGTAAGTGATAAAAATTACTTATTTAAAGTTAAAAAAGAGATACCAGCTAATGGAAAATTAAAATTATCATTTAACTATTTTGTACAAGAGGACAATAGTAATCAAGTTATAAACAATTTATATTATATAAACTGCTATAAAAATGTAAATGGAGCAGAGGAAAGTTACCATAAAGCTAATACAAATACTCAAAGAGATAAGCAAGATTATAATAAAAATTTATATCCTCAAATGAAAAAAGATATGGATAATACTGCTTATGTAAGACATTATAAAGTGAAAGAGGAGCCTAAATTAGGAAATACAGTTTCTTATGTAGATAATTTATCTGGTGAATCTATATCAGCTACAACAAATGATGGTGTTGTTATAAGAAAAATAGCAACATATATAGATGAAAAAGCGAATAATAAAGAAGGAAAACCTACATTATTTACAGGTGAATGGAATGATGTAACAGTAAAACCTACTGAAAAAGGATATATAACTTTCTGGTTAGATAATGAGTGGGAAACAACAAATCCACCTAAATTAAAAACACCTATTCAACTTCCAATAAGAATAGCAAATACTTCTAAAGAAAATGAAAAAGATTATCTAGAGCCTTTGATAGTAGGGGAAGAGCAAAAAATAGAAGTATTAATTCCTGATGGAATTTACAGAAATACAAATAATAATGATGCAAGTGGAACTTTAACAATTAGATATTCTCTTGTAAAAGATGAAATTACTGACTTGAAAAAACTTTCAAGAGTAGGAGAGGTAGAAGAGTATAAAGTAAGAGTAATGCCACCAGTAGAAGCTAGATTTTTATCACCATTAGATTATGGGGTAAAATTAAATGGAAGTGCAGATAATCATAGTGGAGAAATACGTGGTGAATATGATAATATTTTAAGCATGAGAGAAAAGTTTGATGAAAGAATACAGTTTAGAAATCTTCATAATAAAACTATAAAACCTCAATATATTCAAAGTGGAAGTAATGTAGCTATACTTGTAAATGATTATTATAGTAAAGGAATAGATGTTCAGTTTGAAGAAAAAACATTAGATCCAAATAGAATAGAAGAACCTAAATCATCAGGAAATACTACTCTTTTAATGAATTTAACTTTAGAAAAAGAGAAAGAAACGATTATAAGAATAAAAAGACAAGTAGATGATAATTTAGAGAGCAATTTATACTATAACGATTATAGAGTTTATGACAATATAGCTATTGGAAGTATTGGGCACTCATCAGGATACCACGTAAATAGTACTTCTCATTGGAACGAGACAAAAGGATTTAACAATGTTGATGTAAATTTAAAGGGAATAGATACAGGACATGGTTATGATGCTCATTCTGATAGTATAAAACCAGTATATAATATAATGGCAAGAGATTATGAAAATGATTATACATATCATGATTACTATTATTATTATACTAATCAAGATTATTATACTGAACCTAATACAGGGACTAGAGGATATATGGTAAAAACTCAAGTTCAGAAAGATAAGTACACAGGGCTTGGAGAGAGAATAAAAGCTGAAAAGTATCCAAAACACTATAGAAATAATAGTTGGGATGATACTGATATGAAAGATACAGATGATGATGGAGTATCTATTAATCCATTAAATTCAAATGAAAAAGCAGACAATAATAATCCTATTTTATATCATAGAGCAAATAATAAATTTGTGGTAATACCTAAAGAAGATGGATATATTAGTATTTGGGTTTGGTCAAGAAATCCAGGATATTGGTCTTATGGTAGCTGGTATGGTCAAACAGCAAAATGGGATGAAGTTGGTTGGCAACCTATTGAATATGCTAATCCAGAAACAGGAAAAGTAGAAACTCCTAGAGAAAAAACTACTTATGCAAATGGTAATGGTATTACAATAAATAGTGGATTTTCAGAAAAAACTTTTAAAGTAAAAGGTGGAGTAGCTAACGAAATAGAACTATATTTAAAAGCTTTAAGTTCTCATACTATTGTAAGAGTTAAATTTAGTCTTGAAAGAGATGATAAAGGTCATAAGTCAGCAACAGAATTTATAAGAGCTGGAGAGATAGAAGACTATAAAATAACAAGATATGATGATATTTTTAAATTTGAAAAAATATTAGTAGAAGATGAAGGAATAAAAGATCCAGAGAGTGATGCTATTTATGAAAAATCGAATGGAAATAAAATAGAAAACTCTTTATCTTGGAAAGAAAAGTTTAAATATAGAATAAAAATCAAAAATAAGGCTCCAGCAAGAAACTTTATAAGATTTTCAAATACTACTTCATATGCTAAAACAGATGTAAGTTCTGGAATAAAAGTAGAAGATGAAAATGATAAAACTAAAATGACAAATGCTAGTATTAAAAATTCTAGTGGAGAAATAACGATTTTAGAAGTTATGGAAATGCCACCAACTTATAATGGTGATGATGGAACTCTTGATTTAATCTATAATGCTCAAGTAACAGAAGAAAAAGACGTTAGACATGAATGGGCAACATATTATGGTGACTATATCTGGAGATCATATGAATTATGGTGGCGTGGTTATGGTGAATTAAGTTGGTATTATAGTCCAACAGAAAGTCCAACATCAAATAGTATAATAATGCTAAATGAAACAATGTTTGAACAAAATAACGGAATATATAAAGCAGAACATTGGCCAGATCATAGACAAAACCCAAGATATTATAGATTCCAAGGACAGGGTAACAATTGGCTTGGAAAAGTAGATAGTTTAACAAAATATGAAAATACTAATTATGCAAAAGATCCAAGACATAAGGATACAAAAGGTTTCTATGATACAGCAAGAAATTACGGACTTGGACTTGTTGGATATATGGATACTGAGAATGAAGCAAGACATTACATGGCTAGAGATAAAGATGGAAATGTAATGAAAATAGGAAATAATATAGAGTTTAAAGATGAAGTATCTAAAAAGCAAGTAACTTTAGATGAAAGAAGAAATCCAGATGGATTAACTATTTTCTATGAGCAATTGGGAACATCTGGTTATAAATTACTTTATACTGGGGTAAGAAACCAAATAAAATTAACAGTAAGTCACCCTGGATATGTTTCATTCTTTATAAATGATGGAAATGATGCAGATAATAGATATAATTATCCTGATCCAAGTTCTGGTAACTGGGGAAATGAAAAAAATAATACTATGATAGTAGCTAAACTCTTAGATAAAAATACTCCTGATCCACAAATTCCAGAAAAAGAAAGTAAAGCAAGAAAAGGAGAAGGAAATTTACCTGATAAGGAAATACCAGAACCAATAAAAGTAGAAGCTGGGGAAAATAAAATAGAGATAGCTGTTCCAGAATATCCAGAAGGAACAAGAATTTTAAGAATAAGATATGCTCTTGACAAAGAGGAAATAAAAAGTCCAGTAGGACCAGCCTCTTCAGGTGAAGTACAAGATAATGCAATTTATTTTAGACCACTTGATACAGGATTTAAATTTCCTAAAGATTTAGGAGTATACAGTGAATACACTCCAGATGAGAGATTAGGTGCAGAAGACAAGATGTATCAATATCTTGAACTATATGAGACACAGTTTACAATGATAAATACATCAAATGCATTTGATCATGAAAATTCTAAGGCTATTCTTGAAACAAATGTTTCTCAATTATATGATAATACTTTAAGAGATCAACTTCATCTTGAAGGAAAAGTTAATAAAGAATCTGATAATACAAAATATCCAGTTTATTATGAAATATACAGAGAGAAAAATATAACAGATAATTTTGATAAACAGGAATTTATAATAAACTCTAAAGGGGAAACAGGAACAAATATTTCAGCGACTGATATAAAAGATAAAACTCCAAGAATAGAAAAGAAAGTAAATACAGAAGTAGGAGAAAGTAAATATAAGTACGAAATAACTATTCCTAAGATGCTTAAGGGTGAGAGAATAAGAATTAGACTTTGGATGATAGTAACAGATGAAGATTTAAATAATAAACTAAATGATAACTGGAGAGTAGTGAATAAACTTAATATAAATGGGGATATTCAAGCTGATCAAATCTTCAATGTAATGAATAGAGACTATGGAAATGGTTATTTATTAAAAGATAAATCTAAAGAAAAAGTCAATGAACCATATTTAGCAGAAACAAGAAACTATTTATTGTATAGTGATAAAAAGAAAGTAAAAGTAACAGCTTTAGCTAGTGCAGTAACAACAGAGCCTTCTCCATTTAAATTTGATGGAAAATCATGGGACGAAGGAAAAGATACAGGAATTGAATTTATGGAATCATCTACTGATATAGCAACAGTAGAAGAACGTAAAGTTATTTATAATAATCTTATAAATACATTAAAAGTACTTCCTTCACACAAAGGATATATTAGTTTTTGGTTAAATAGAGATGGTCATAATTGGGAAACTTCAAAAGAAAAGGATAAAATTTTAGAAGTAGTTTCTCCTAAAGAAACATTAGAACAAAAAAATATAGAACATCTAGTTGAAGATGAAAAAGAACAAGAAGTAAAAATAATTGTTCCAGATTTATCAAAAATAATTCAAAAAGATGAAGAAGGAAATTTCTCTAATAAGGAGAGAAAATATTTAAGAGCTAGATATGCTCTTGATAAAGTTGATATTAATGATCCTGAAAAAACTGCAAGAAGTGGAGAAACTCAAGATTATCCAGTAGAGTTAAGACTTGGACTTGATGCAAAATTACATACATTAACAGACAATGGTTTAAAAATACATAATGAAGGTAGAGAAGTTATTGTAGGTAAAAATGATAGATCCTTAATGCCAGAAGAAGAATTTATAAGAGGAATAAAAATTATAAATTTAACTCATACAGATCAACCAAAAATAACAGTACAATATGGTGCTAAAATTGGAGAGATAATAGAGAAAAATGGTAAACTAGGAAATCCAAGAATATATCTATCTAAATCAGCCGTTGATAAGGAAGAGGGTTCTAAACCTAATTTATTAGCTACTAATGATACTCAAGTACCAGATAAATATGGTAGAAAAATAACAATAGTAGAGAAGAAAGAAATTACTGATGAAAAAAGATATAAAATTATAATAGAACAAAGTGATACTAGACCAGCTATAAAATCAGATGAAGTCTTATATGTTTATTTTGATGCTAAAGTAGTGGGAGAAGATGAAGAAAACTGGGCATATATAGATAGAGCATATGTAGATGGAATTGAAACTGATCAATTCTCTACTGAGATGAAAAGAGATTATGGAAGTGGATATATTAATGGAGATAGTGATTTACAAAAGGAAGCAAGACATTATCTAGTAAGAATTTTAAGAGAAGGAAATGGAAAAAAACTAGAAATCGGAGCTGGACTTGCAGATTTTGAAACAGAAAAGAATTTAGCCAATATAGTAGATGAAGATACATGGATAAGGGATAACGAAAGAAAAGATAAAGGTGTTTTATTTGATAAAGCAAATATAAGTGATAATGCCTTTAAAGCAGTCCTTTATAGTAATGTAAAAAATAGAATAAAAATTTCATCAGCATTCCCAGGATATGTAACTTTATGGTTAAATAATAGTACAAAATATGGTGAAGAGAATAAGTGGGCAGTAGATCAAAAAGATCTAATTACAGCAAGTAAAAATGAAAAAGATAATAAATATAATAGATGGAATAAACTTGCTGGTAGATTTAATTTGCCTAAAGATGAAACAGAAGAAATAATAGAAGATAAAAATCATAAACCAACAAGTGTATTTATAAAAGTAACAGAAGGTGTTGGTAGAGATAGGATAGTAAGAGCGAGATATTCAATAGCTCAAGAGGATTTACAAATAAAAGATGGACAAGGAACTTCTAGTGGAAAGGGAATAATGTATCCAAAAGGTACTGCCTATACTGGAGAGGTAGAGGACTACAATGTAAGACTTGTCAGTGGAATAAATGTAAAACTAAAGGAACTTAGAGATATTGGAATAACTGTAGATGAAAAACTAGATAATACAGAAAAAGTTCATACAGAAACTATTTCATTAAATGAAGAAGATGAAAAAGCTCGTAAATTACTAAGAGTTGGAGTAAATGATAAAAATGTATCTTTAGGTGAAATAGTTGAAAATGTTGTGGAAATAGTAAACAGAACAGATGTAGAACAAAACGGATTTGTAGAAACAGATAAGAATCCGATTGTTTTAAAAATCAATAATGGTTGGTTAGAAACAACAAAAGATAATTCACAAGAGCCATATATTTGGATAGAATCTGAGATAAAAGATAAGCCTGAAACAAAGAAAGCCTTTTTAAATAGAGTAAGCTCTTGGAGACCAAGACCTGATGTTGTAGATAATCCAGCTGGTCCAACAGAAGAAAATCATAGAATAAGAATAGTAGATTCAACTGATAAACTAATAAAAAGAGAACCAAATAAATATCTAGATGATGGTTCTAAATACTATGAAATTTTAGTTGATAAAATCTTAGGAAATGAAACTTTAACAATCTCTTTAAGACAACATATAACAGATGAATTTACTGGAGAACAAAACGGAACTTTTAATACTATAAGTCAAATTATATTTGAAGAGAACAATAAAGTAGATGGTTCAGTAGATGAATCTGTAGATAGAAAGCCAAAATCATTACCAATGTTAAGAGATTATGGTGTAAGTTTATCTGAAGAAAAAAATAAAGATGTTAAGGAAGCAGTAAGACATTACTATACTTCTGATATGTATCTTGGAACAGGAGTAATTGATAAAACTAATAATACTCCAAAAGATCACACAACAGTAACAACAGAGGAACAACCTAATAATGATAAGGTTGGAACAGGATTAAACTCTAATGAGGCTGATGATGGAGTTGAGTTTAATAAAATAGGAGCACCAAAAGAAATAGGAAATTATCAAAATAAAAACCTTATTTATGATGATGCTTGGAATAAAGTAACTCTTCATCTAAATCATAAGGGATATATAACAGTATGGTTATCAGATAATGGTAATATTTGGAAAGAAGCAGATAAGTTGAAAATGGCAATAACAAAAGATAATTTACAACCAAAAGAAAATACACCAATTTATGATGAACCAATGCCAGTAGAACCAGATAAAGAAGGAAAAGCAATAATATACTTTAAAACTCCAAAAGATAAAAAAGGATATCTAGGACAGGCAAAGAGATTTAGAATTAGATATGCTTTAAATAAAGAAGATGTTGCTACTATGGAAAGTGTGGCAAGATCTGGAGAAGTAGAAGATTATGAAGTAATTGTTGTACCAACTGTTGAACTTGAGTTAGATAAGTATACTGATCTAGGAATAGAAAATGTAAATGACTTTAATAAAAGAGTGGGAGTAAAAGATGGATATTTAGCACCAACAGAAGATGTTTTACATAATATTATTATAAAAAATAGAACTGATGTAGAGCAAAGAAATGTTGAGTTTACTTATACTACTGATATTGGAGAAGTTTATTTAGACTATTTTGAAATTTGGGATAAAGATGAAAAGAATATGATTTCTAAAAATGATAAATCTCAAGTTAGAAAAGTGACAATAGAAGCTTTAGGAGAAAAAGAAAATCTTGTAGATAAGAAAAAAGCTAAAGAGTATAAAGTTACTTTAGGGCAATTAATGGGAGATGAAACTTTAATTATTAAACTAAAACAAAAAGTTTTAGGAGAAGGAAAAGAAACTAATATTTCTCCAACTGATATGACAAGTGGATTCCCAATATTAATAGCTAAAAAAGATTGGTATTTATCTAATGAAGTTTATTATGGAATAAGAGCAGAAGATAAAGTTGGACAAGATAATGCTGAAAAATATAAAATCTATGCAACTTCTAATAAAGAGATGTTAAGAGATTATGGAAGTAGTATGTTAAGAAATTATAATAAAAATATTCATACAGAAGCTAGACATTATATTGTTTCAACAAATATAGATGCTATGAACATAGTATCTCCTAAAGTTCAAGAAGAAAATAAATATAATTTAATAAAATTAGGAAAACTTCTTGATACAGAAGAACAAATAGAAAATGAAGTTACTGAAGATGATGGATTAACATTTGCAAAAGAAGAAACTACTAAGAAAAATATTATTTATAATAATATGATTAATAGAATTCCTTTAGAAGTAACTCAAAAAGGATATATTTCAGTATGGCTATCTAATAATCCAACAACTAATGGTGCAAACGATTATGATACAGATTATAGTATTAAACTGATTGATAGATTAGTTTATGACCCTCATAATGTAAATAATACTGAAGAAACAGATCAATCAGGTAAAAAACCAGTAGTTATAAAAGAAAATGGAAAAGCAGATTTATTACTACATATTCCAAATCTTGAAGGATACTTTGAAAAGGCTAGTGGAAATATTAATGATGGATTTAAATATTTAAGAATTAGATATGCTTTAAATCCAGAAGATATTATAAATCCATATGGTCCAGCAAAATCTGGAGAGGTAGAAGACTATAAACTTAAGGTTGTAAGAGGATTTAATGTTCAGTTTGACAATGAAAATGAATCAATTTATAAACCAAAAGATTTAGGATTCTATGAAAATAACTGGAAAAAAGAAGATTGGACTTTAACAGGAACAGATGTAAAATCTCAAGGTGGATTTAATGATGAATATATTGGATATGGGGAATATGTAAAACATAGAATAAAAATTCAAAACTATACAGATTATCCTCAAGAAAATAAAACCTTTATCTTTACTTCAAGTTTAGGAAAAATAGTTAAACTTACAGGAGAAGATGAAATAAATCCAACAAATTCAGATAATTCTATAATTAAAGTAGTATCTAAAAAATCAATAGAAGATAAAAAGATTTCTATTGATAAGGTAGCTTATGAAAGTCTTCCAAGTGTTGACTCTAATGAATATAGAAATATGAATCAATATCAAATAACTATTGGTAAGGTAGAATCAAAAGAGGAAATTATAATTGAGTTTGTAGAAAAAATTACAAATGAAGATATAATTAAAACTAATGGTTCTGACTGGAAAACTATGAATAAGATATTTGTTGATCTTGAAGATCCAAGTAAGAGTGATTTAGGATCAAGTAGAATATTTGTAAAAGAGATGTTAAGAGATTATGGAAATAATAATGGAAATCCAAGTAATGCAACAGAATCTCCAAGACATTATTTAGCAAAAGTAGGGGAATTAAATGGTAATTTTGTACAACTAAGAAAAGAAAATATAGTTGAAAATGTAACACCAGAAAATCAACCAAGTCAAGATAGTGGAAACGATGGTGTGGAATTACCAAGTATAAAAGATAGTACAGAAAAATCTCTATATAATAATTATAGAAATAAGATAACTGTTTACCCTACACATGATGGACTTATAAGAATTCAAATGACTAATGAAGATGGAACAAATATAAATAAAAATTGGAGTTCTGCAATAGATGTTCTTAGAAAAGATGGAGATACAAATAGTACAGAAATTTTACAAACAATAGAAGTAAAAGGTGGACAACCTAATGAAATCTATATTCAAACACCGAATCAACCAAATACTAAACAATTATTAAGAGTAAGATATGCTCTTGATAAAGAAGATTTAGAAGATAATAATATAATTGGAAGAACTGGAGAAGTTGAAGAATATATTGTTAATCTTCAAACAGGAATAAATGTAAGATTTGTTGATTCTATAAATGGTGAACATTTTAAAGATATTGATGATAAGATAGAGGAAGCTATTTTAGAAAAATCAACAGAAGATAAATTTATTCAAGATTTAGGAATTGTAGTTGATAGAGGTGGAATTAATACTGATAGCTTGAGTGATGGACATAGCAACTTTGGTAAAGGAAATAGAGCTGGATACCATGATGGACATTTAATTCCAGAAGAAGAATTTATAGAGTTAATTAGAATTTATAATATGACTGAAATTAACCAAGGGGCAGAGATGGTAATTGATGCTGAAATTACTAATGCTGAATGGATTTTAGATAATACTCAATTATTTATAGATGATGATAAATTAACAACTCTTAAAATTATAAAAGAAACAAATATAAAAGATTATATTTCTAAAATAGAAAAAGATAGTCTAAATTCATCTGGAAATAATAAATATAAAATAACATTAAAATATATTCCAGCAAATACTTCACTATATTTAAAAATAAGAGCTAGAGTATTAGAAGAAGCTAAAACAGAAAAAACTTCTCAAGAAATTTTTGTAAAAGGAGAACTATCAGTTAATAATAATGCTGGTGGCGGACAAGAAAATGGTCAACAAAATAATGCCCATACTATTACAAGAAAACTTGAGAAAGATTTTGGAAGTAAACATTTTGGTGATGATGCTAGAAACTATGTTGCATCAATAATTGATACAGAAGTTAATAAACCAAATGTTCAAGTTGTTAATAAAAAATTAATGTTGGAAAAACTAAACCAAGATAACATGGTGGAACATTTAATAAAATTAGGAAAAACTGTATCAACAGAAGATAATTCAAGAGAAGAGTTTTCAGTAGATAATGGATTACTTCTTCCAAAATATAGTGGTGTTACAGTAGGTGGAGATAATGAATTTAGAGAACAATCTATTTTAAATGAAATAGAAAAAGAAAAAACAATAGTTCTTTATAATAATTTCAAAAACCTAATTCCTGTTTTACCATCACAAGATGGATATATAAGATTATGGTTATCAGATATTAATGTTAATAAAAAATCTTGGGATAAATTAGAGAATGGAAAAAATTCTCAATTAGAAAAATCTTTATTTGAAGTAAATAAAAAAGAAACTTCATTAAATGGAGAAAATCAATTATCAGTTTTAATTGATAATAAACTTGGAACAAATAATATTGGAAATAGAAGTTACTCATATAGTCAAAATCCAACATTTATATTAAGAGCAAGATATTCATTATTAAAAAATGATGATGGAGCAGAGGGATATAATAAGATCGGAGAGGTTGAAGATTATAAGGTAAAATTAATTCCAGGATTTGAAGTTAATTTTGAAAAGACAATAGATTTAGGAGTTCCTGTTGATGAAAATTCACTTGATAAGTTAATGACAGCAAATGAAATTGGTTTAAATAAAGAAAATTATAAATCTTTAAAAACTAATATGGTAGGAACTAATGATGAAAATATTGGACTTGGTGAATATGTGTTACAAACAGTAACATTTACAAACCTATCTAAATTAACTCAAGAAAACCAAGAACTTAAATTAAGAATAAATAATGGAGTAATTACTGATGATAAAGTAAAACTTGTAAGTATTACAAGAAACATTGATTTATCAGATAATGATAGTTCAAAAGAATCTGTAAAAGAGGAAAAAGATAAGACAGGTCAAATAGATCAAATAATTAAAGTAGATAATGGTATAATGCCACTTGCTAATTCTGATAATTATAGTGAATACACTATAAAAATTAAAGAAATTCAAGGAAGAGAAACTTTAAGATTAACTTATCTTGTAAAAATTACTTCTGAAAATATGACTGAGGTTACAGATGGAAATACAAAAGATAAAGCTTGGCATTTCATTCAAAACGCTTATGATAAAGTAACAAATATTCAGTTAGCACAAAAAGATGTTCCTATGTTAAGAGATTATGGAGAAAATTTTGTAGGTAATTATGATTCAACAAAGGATAAACATTATATTACTTATGGAAATGTAAACCCAGCTTATTTAGGAACAAAAGTTACAGAAGAAAATGGACCACAAGTATCAAATGATAATGATGGTGTTACTTTTGGTGAAGTTAAACCAGATGTAAAAAATCTAGCTGAAACAGGAAATATAATTTACTCTGATATGAGAAATAGTATTAAAGTAGAGGCAACTCATGACGGTTATATTGCATTATGGTTAAGTGATGGTTTAGGAGCAGATAAAAAATATAGTATTCCACTTAATAAACCAAAAGATGAAAATTCTCAAACTGAAACAGTGGAAACTAATATGTATGAAGTAAAAGCAAATCAAGACAATCATATTAGCTTTATAGTGCCAAAATTATCAGCTACAAATGGCGAAGAAAGAGTACTAAGAGTAAAATATGCAGTTCATAAAAAAGATTTAGAAAAACCAGAACAAACAGCTTTAACTGGTGAGGTAGAAGATTACAAAGTTATAATTCAAACTGGAATGGATGTTATGTTTGGTGATGGAAAGGTTGAAAATGCTAAATATACACCTTTAGATTTAGGAGTACCTTGTGAAGAACATAGTGATAAATCTTTAGGAGATAGAGATGGATACTTTGCACCAAATGAGATAATAGAACATACAATAACAGTTAAAAACTTTGTAAATGAGGTTCAAAAGAATAAAGAGATTATTTTCAAGAGTAATCTAAATACATTGGTTAAAGATGGATATAATGGTAAGGACTTTGAGATTATTACTACTGGCACTGGAGAAATTGAATCAATAACTCCTATAATGGATAGTAAAATTATTGAAGCAAATCAGTATTTAATAAAATTAAAAACTGTAAACCCTAAATCAGACTTTACATTTAAGGTTAAATTTAGAGTAACTGGAGAAGATTTTAAAGATGGTAAGTCATATATTCAAGATAAATTGGTATATGATAAAGTAGAACCAAATATTGAACTTCCAAAAGAAACTGCTAAAGAAGAAAACTTAAATCATAGAGTAAGTGTTGAACTAATGAAACAAGATTATGGAGATAATTTTGTAGGAAGTTATGATGCAACAACAGATGCAAGACACTATATTACATCAGGAATAACAAGAGCAACTTGGACACACCCAGCAATACTAGGAAGTGTAATAACATCAGAAGATGGACCAGTTAATTCAGATGATAATGATGGAGTTATTTTTGATAAAAAAGTTGTAGGAGATAAAAATGTAAATATTATCTATGACAACTTAACAAATAAGATAACTGTATCAGTAACTCATAAAGGATATATCAATGCTTGGTTAAGTAAGGGAAATACAACTAATGACAAGTGGGAAGATTCAATACCAATACAATTAAGAACAGATGTAAATGCTATTTCAGAAGTTGTAAATAAAAACAATCCAATAGAAATAGAAGCAGGAACTACTGATATTGCTTTTGATTTAAAAGATGTATTGAAAAATATAGGTACATCAGAAGAGAGAATACTGAGAATAAGATATGCTGTAAATCAAAATGAAATAAAAGACCCTGTTGGAATGGCAAGTACAGGAGAAGTAGAGGATTACAAAGTCTTAGTTGAAAAAGGTACAGAGGTTAAATTCGGTAAAGATAAAGAAGAAAAAGGATATAAACCAGTTGACTTAGGTGTAACTTACAAGGCTGAAAATAAAGATGTAACTTTAGGAGCAAAAGATGGATATTATGCACTAGATGAAATAATAGAGCATACAATAACTGTCTATAATAAATCAAATCATCATCAAGAATATCAAGATATAGTATTTAATACTAATATTTGTGGAGAATTCATTGGATTTGTAGATGAAGATAAAAAATATGCAGAATTAATACCAGTTAATAAGCAACCAGATAATTTAATAAATTATATAATAAGAGTAAAAGATATTAAAGCTACAACAAAAGATGAAGTAGGATATAGAACTATAAAAGCTCGTTTCAAAGTAACTAAAGAAAATCTTGATAAAGATTATAAATTCTATATAAAAGATAGAGTAGTTACAATAGATGAGGAAAGCTTACCAGAATATACTGAATTTGATATTAATAATCAAGTAAGTTTAGTTAAAATGGAAAGTGATTATGGAGAAGCTGGAAAAGGATTTATAGAAGTAGATTCTGAAGAAGTAGCAAGACATTATATAATTTCAAAAGAAAATGGAAGCAAACCTGCATACTTAGGAGAAAAAATATCAAAAGAAGATAAACCACAAATATCAGATGATAATGATGGTGTAGAATTTGATAAGGTAGAAATAACTAAATCAAATGATAATAGAAATATATTATTTAATGATTTAGAAAATGCTTTAAATATTTCTACTAACAGTGAAATCGGTGGATATATAACTCTTTGGTTAAGTAATAAAGAAGCAAAAGACTGGAAAGGTTCTATAAATCTTCCAATTCTTGTTGATGGTGAAGAACCAGCAAAAGATAAAGTAAAAGGATATAAGATAAAATTAGGAAAAAATAGAGTTAAATTTATTTTACCAAAATTAGAATTAAATCCTGAATTAAAAGAGGAAGAAAGAGTATTAAGAGTCAGATTTGCTTTAGATGAAAAAGATATATTAAAATCTACTGGAATGGCAAAAACTGGAGAAGTAGAAGATTATAAAGTAGTTATTAAAGATGGAATGGATATTAAATTTGGAACATTTGAAGATACAACAGAGTATAGACTAGAAGATTTAGGAATACCTTGTGAAGAACATAAAGAAAAATCTTTAGGAGATAGAGATGGATACTTTGCACCAAATGAAATTGTAGAACATACAATAACAGTTAGAAACCTAACTAATACAGAGCAAAGAGATAAAGAATTCTATCTAAATAGTAACTTATTGAATTTATTATTAAATGATGATAAGGTAGTTTACGAAGTTGTAACTCCAGAAGAAAATGGAAGTATAGAAAGCATTGAAAATGGAAAAATTAGCTTACTAACTTTAGATGAAACAAATAAATATTCATACAGAGTAAAAATAAAAGAGATAGCTCCGAAAAAAGATATTACATTAAAAATAAAACTAAGAATAGATGGAGAATCTTTTAGAAAACTAGGAGAAGTTCAAAAATCCGTAATAGAAGATAGAATAGTATTTAATGGTATAGAACCAGATACGGAAGAATATAAAAATAGAAAAAATCTTCAAGTAATGGAACAAGATTATGGAAATAATTTTGTAGGAAGTTATGAAGTAACAACAGATGCAAGACACTATATTACATCAGGAATGACAACTGCATTATGGACACATCCAGCGATACTAGGAAATGTAATAACATCAGAAGATGGACCAAATAGTTCAGATGATAATGATGGTGTAGAGTTCAGTACTAATGTTGATGAACAAGGAAATAAAACAAATATCCTTTATAACAACTTAACAAATGAGATAGTAGTAAAACCTACACACTCTGGATATATTTCTGTTTGGTTAAGTGATAAAGATACAAAAGATTGGAAAAATTCTAAAAAATTAAATATTAGATTAACTCCAGAAGAAGATATAAAAACTTTTGCTGAAAAAGGAAACACTTTAAAAATAGAAAGTAACAGTATAGAAAAATATCCGAATGGTGTACATATTTCATTTGATTTAGGAGAGGAATTAGAGGATAAAGCTATACCAGAAGATAGAATTATAAGAGTAAGATACAGCCCTATTAGTGACAAAGAGGTAGAAAATCCTACTGGAATGGCAACTGCTGGGGAAGTGGAAGACTACAAAGTAAAAATTATTTCTGGTGTAACAGTTAAATTTGGTAGTGAAATTGAAACTGAAAAAGATTATAAGCCAGAAGATTTAGGAATAACTTATAATTATATAAATGGTGAAGGAATGTCTAGTGAGGCTACTTATGGAGATAAAGATGGAAACATCTCTCCAAAAGAGATAATAGAGCATAAGATTACTATTTTAAATAAAACAAATAGTGTTCAGAAAGATTTATGGTTAGTCTATAATAGTAACATAGCTGGAGAATTTGTAGAGTTAGTAAAAGAGGAAGTAGGAAAAGGAGAGGTTCAAGGTAAGTCAGAAGTATATGGACATCACAGTGAAAGAATAATTTTACCTGTTGATGGATATAAATATACAATTCTTGTTCCACACATTCCAAGTTCTTCATATAGAACATTAACTTTAAGATTCAAGGTTACAGAGGAGAATTTAAAAGAAGGAGTGAAAAAAGGAAACGAAACTTCTGATTATAAATTCCATTTAAAAGATAGATTAATTTATGATAATCATATTCCTGAATTTAAACCTTATAATGAGGACAACAGAGTAAGCTTAACTTTAATGAATAGAGACTATGCTGGAAATCTTGTTGAAGTTGGTAAAGATGATGAAGCTACAAGACATTATTTAACAACAGGTGATAATGGATTATTCTTAGGAGAAAAAGTTAAAGAGGAAAATAAACCACAAAATTCAGATGATAATGATGGTATAATTTTTGATAAGGATAATTTAGGAAATAATATTCTATATGATGGCTTAAATAATAAAATAAAAATTAAAGCTAAAGGAAATGGATTTATTTCAGCTTGGGTTACAGAAATAAAAGATACTTCAATAGATAACAGTGATAGACTAGAATTTAGAGATAAGGATACTCAAATAACAACACCAACTAAATTAGTTTTAAATGGTGATAGTGATGTAGAGTTTATTCTTCCAGAATATTTAGTGGAAGCAAATAAGAATGAACTTGAAAAAGCATTTATTATTAGAATTTCTGCTGATAAAAATGAACTTGAGGAAAAAATGGCTGTAACAGGAGAGATTGAAGAGCATAAAGTTGTAATAAGACAGGGACTAGATGCTGTGTTTGGAATGGAAAAAGATGAAGATTACTATCCAGTTGATTTAGGATTTATGACATCTGAAAATAAATTGGTTGGAGAACATGATAGAAATATTGTTCCAGGAGAAACAGTAGAGCATACAGTAACTATTATTAATAAAACAAATGCTGTTCAAAGTAAATACATCTATTTTGAAACAAGATTAGGAGAAGTTTTATTTGATAAAATTGAAGAGTATGGAAATAATTACTTTGAAATGTTAACAAAAGATACTGGAAATATCAGTAGTATTGAAATGGAAAGAAGATATGGAGATATTACAAGATACAAAGTATACTTTGAAAACTTAAAAGAAAATAGTGCTATGAGCTTTAAATTTAGAATGAAAATTACCGAAAGTAGTAATAGAGAAAATAAAGTTAATAGAAATGACTATAAACTTTATGAAAAAGAGGAATTTAAAGTAAAAGATAGATTAATAGCAGGACAATATATTCCAGACTTTGATGATGAAAATCAAGTAAAAGGAAGAAGGGTATCACACGGATTGATGGAAAGAGATTACTCTAACAAAGATTCAAAAGATACAGTAATTCATTTTAGAGCAGGAATAATAGATCCAAAAACTAAGATAGTTTCAAAACTTTATAAACTAGGTGATAAGATCTCTATTGAAAATGAGATAAAACCTGATGATGATACTGATGGAATTATCCTTGTAAATGGGGAAGAACCAAAAGTTGATGAAGGTAATGCAAAGGAAAAAATTGTTCAAATAACAAGAGGACAAGAAAACAAAATAAAAGTTAAAACTTCTCAAGAAGGATATATTAGTTTCTGGTTAACAGGAAATAATAGAGGAAAAGATAACTTTGATTGGGTAAGAATAGGTGATGTACACAAGGTTACACAACAAGAACAAGAGTTAACTATTGATCCTAATGATTTAGAAAAAGCTCTATCAGGTATTATCTTGTTAAGAAAAGATGAACCATTAGACTTTAGATATTTAAGAGTTAGATATTCAGCTGATAAAGATGAGATTATGAATGCCACTGGTTATGCAAGAAGTGGAGAAGTTGAAGAATACAAGGTTCATATGAAAAATGTAACTGGAATAAAAGTATCTAAAGAGCAAGGTGGAGATAGAGAGGTTATTGCTGGTGAAAGAGTAACATACACACTTAAATTTACAAATGCAACACAAGGTATAATAAGTGATGTTGTAGTTGAAGATGATTTAACTAATACACTTTCTCCAAATGGAAAAAATGTAGCTAAACTTGATAAGGGAAGTATAAGAGTTGTAGAAGGATTAGAAAATGTAACTGCTGAAAAGAATATTGTATTTACAGTTACAGACACAAAAATCAAAGCAGAAGTAGCTAAATTTGATAAAAAATATTTAGAGATTGAATTTGATATTGTAATAAACAATCCTGTAAAAGTAGAACAAAATACAGAACTTCCAAATAGTGTAACTATAACAGAAAGTGGTGTAAGTCAAGAGATACATGACCCAGAACCACCAATTTTAGTTCCAAGTAATGTAAAAATAGAGGCAAGTAAGGACTATGAAGCATATAGACCAGATGAAAATGGAAATATAGATTACTCTAAACCACTAGAAAATTACTTTGCTTTTGATGATCATAATGAGGTAGATTCAAATGGTGAAAATAGAAGTGTAGTAGTTTTACCGGGAGATAGAGTAAGATACTTTATTAGAATTTACAATAGTGGAGATAGTGTTGCATGGAGTCCATTGTTTGTAGAAGATACAGAGAGATGGAAAGAAGTTTATAAGGTAGCTGATTTTATAGAGGGAAGTTTCAAGGTAGTTAATAGTGAAGGAAAAGATGTTACTATTTATAAACCATTAAATGAAATTTCAAGAGAAGAAATTAAACCAGAAGATGTAAAACCAGATGCTAAGAATAGAATCTATGCAATTATTGAGAGAATAGAGCCTAAAGAGTATGTAACAGTTACTTTTGATGTAAAAGTTAAAAATGAATCTGAGATTAAGGATATAAAATATCCTCATTATTTAGAAAATACAGCATTAGTAAAACCTAATTCAGATAAAAAATATGATGAAGGAGCATACACTCAAGGACCACATCTTGAATCACTATTAAAATCTAAAAAGACATCTTTAGATGAAAGTGGAGATAGATTTATATATCCTACAGAAAAATTCTGGTATGATATAGAGATTGAAAACTATTCAGCTCAGAATGTAAGTGATATTAAAATAGAAGATGATCTAAGTTATATGTTAAAATTTGCAAAAGTTGAGAGCATGACTTTAAAAATCTTTAAAGAAAAATCTGAAACTTCATATAAAGAGATAGGAATTATACCTGAATCAGTAATTAATAGTAATGGAGAATTAAAATATTCATTACCAACTGCATTGGAAGGAAAAGAAAGAGCTGTATTAAATATAACTTTCAAAGCTAATAGTACATTTGAAAATACAGGAATAAATGAAGATAAGAAATTCTATAACACTGCATTTATTAAAAATGGATTATTCGTTCCAGAAGAAATTATTGATGAGGGACTTGGATTTGATGTAACAATTAGAGTTGAAAAAGAGGCTCTAGATGTAAGACCAAAAGAAGAAGATGAAAATTCTAAGTGGACAAATCCAGAAAATCATGTGCTACAACCTTATGAAGAACTAGAATATACAATTAAGTTATTCAACCCATCTATTAAAGAGAAGGTAGTAAACTTTAAAGATTATCTAACTGAAAAAGTTAAAGATAAGGACAAAAAAGAAAAGAACATAGAACTATTTGATACTGTTGATTTTATTGATAAATCAATAGAGGTTAGTGGAGCAATTTCAAATACTTTAAAATATAACAAAGATAGTAAAGATATTTCTGGAGATATAAAAATAAAAGCAAATGGAAATGTAGAAGTTAAATTTAGAGTAAAATTAAAAGTTCCATTAACAAATGGATTGGAAGCTAGAGATTATCTAGTAAATAAAGTAGAAGCGAAAGATACTAAAACAAATAAAACTAATAGTGCTTTTGCAGAAATTCCAATTGATTATAGAATTCAAATAGAGCTATCCTCAAGAGTTCTAGAAACTATGTCAGGAAAAGAAGTTGAAAATAATCCTAAGAAAATTGTAGAAACAGGACAAACTATTGAGTATAAATTTACTTTTGTAAATCCATTTAATAAAGAAGTGGAAATTCAAGGACTGAACCATTTGGCTAAACAGAAGAATGAAGTTGTTGAAATTTTAGGAAATATTCCTCATTACACTGATATGAACTTACAAGAGAATGAAAAACCTAGAATTATATACCACGAAGAACAAAAAGTGGAAGATAGTAAAAATACTATAAGTGCTTTTGTGGAAACTCAAAAGTTATTTAAAAATAGTGATGTTGATACAAAATCAGTGGGAATTAAAGGTAAACTTATTCTTCCACCTATGTTAAAAGATAAAAAAGGAACTGGAGTAACAGAGGCTATATTTAGAGTAAAAGTCTATGATGAATTACCTCAAGATGTAGAAGATGCAATAGAAAAGGCAATTGAAAATAAAGTTCCTGGTGTAGATATAGAGGAAGATGCAGTGCCAGTACACAATGCAGGACAATTCATAGAATCAAGACATATTTCAGGATCAGAAACTAAAGCATTGAGAGTTCTTCAAAGTAAGAAATATAATTATGATGAGAACAATATAATAAATGCTAAAGATCCAGAACCACCACATTTAGTAGCAATTGAAAAAGATGAAGTAATCAAAATTTCAAAACAAGCTAATAAAGAGCAAGTTAGTGTTGGAGATCTAGTAGCTTATGAACTAGATATTACAAATACTAAAGATTCTGGTGGAGGATTGACAGAGATCCATGTATGGGATAAGTTACCACCTGGATTTAGATATGTAAAAGGAACAGCAAGAATCTACAGAAAAAATGAAGCAGGAAAATATGTAAAACAGAAAGTTGAACCAGAATTTTCTGGAAAACATATGGAGTTTATTATTCCTAAATTAAAAGGTAAAGAGAATTTGAAAATCACATATATATTAAGAGTTGGAACAGGAGTTACACCAAATGTATATGAAAATATTGCTCATGTAGCAAATAAGAAAGATAAGAGAATTTCAAATATAGCTAGAGCCTTTGTAGATGTTGTTTTAGATAGATTGTTTGATATGTCTACTGTGATTGGTAAGGTATTCCATGACAGAGATGGAGATGGTTGGCAAGATGATGCTAATGCTTATGATGTAAGAATCGAGACAAAATCTCATAGAGATAATTATGAAAATATTGATGGTTGGTATGTAAATACTAATAAGTATTATTGGTACTATACTAGAATAAAAAATGGAGAGTTAGGAGATATTTTAGGTAGAGAGTTGGAAACAGAAGAGATACCGAAAATGATCCTAAGAAGAAGAATAAAATCTCCAGATAAGATCTCAATATTGGAAATAACTACTGATAGCGGACTTCACTTAACAATGCTCCCTAATGGAAAAGTGATCAAAATAGAAAAAGGAGAGTTGAGAAGAGGAGAAGTAGGAGAAAAATTAAAAGTAAATAGAAAGATTATAAAAGTATCAGGATTCTATTATGAACAGATAGAGCTATATAATCTAGGAGTACATGAAGAGGGAATAGCAGGAGCTAAACTTTCGACTATAGATGGATTAGTGGTAACAACTGATAAGTTTGGAAGATATCATATAGAGGATATTCCAATAGAAAGTGTAAGAGGAAATAACTTTATAATAAAAGTAGATCCAGTAACACTACCACTTGGAAGTAAATTTACAACACCAAATCCATTAGTAAAAAGAATAGGACATGTAGTAGAGAAGTATAACTTTGGAGTACAGTATCCTACAGATGAACCAAGATCAGCAGAATAGAGTTAAGATAATTGCATTCTAAAATGGAGCTGTGATAGATTGATGAGTAAAATCATTGATCTACACGGCTCTTTTTTAAGTTGCTAGGGAAATAAAAAAAGACTGTTAAGTTAGAAAGTCTAACCAACAGTCTTAAATCTTTTAGTAAAATCTAATTAGTCTTTATCATTAGAATATTGAACTTTTTTAGCTGCCATATCCTCTTTCTCATGGTGACTTACAAATTTTAAGTGGTCAACATAGATATTTTGAATATCTTCATTTTGTCCAAGTCCCATTAATATAACTTTAGATACAGTGAATCCAGCTTTTTGTAGCTCTTCATTCCACTCACCAGCTATATCATTTCTAGCGTGATCTCCAGCAACGAACATAAATGGCATAAGGATAACATCCTTAACTCCTCTATCTTTTAATTTTTTAACAACATTATCAAACTCTGGGTATCCTTCTACAGTACCAACAGCATAGTTGTCATATCCTTCAGCAGAGAATACATAGTCCATCATTGCATAAGCAGATCCACCAAAGTGAGGTGTTCCATGTCCTACTAATACTACACCTTGATCTTTTTTAAGAGGACCGATTTTTTTAGCAATAGCTTTTGCAACGTTCTCATAGTCTTGGTGATCAGTTAATAGAGGAGCACCAACTCTAATATCTTTAAATGAATCGCTGTAAGAAGCGATCTCTTTACTTAGGTTTTCACTCTCTACTCCATTCATAACGTTAGTACCTTGTACTAAGATATGAGTATATCCTTCAGCTTTTAATTGATCTAAAACTTCTTGAGGGTTTAATTTTACAATTCCTCTATCTTTTAATCTTCTCATAATAATTCTAGAAGTATAAGCTTCTTTAACATCTACATTTTTAAATTCTTTTTTAACTTTGTCATTGATTCTATCAATAGTTAAAGCTCTAGTGTCATCAAAAGTAGTACCAAAGTGTACCATTAAGATAGCAGCCTTATCATCTTTTTTCATTCCATCAAAAAAATCTTTGTCCACAAATCCTCCATCTGAATGTGCTAATGCCACAGCTCCATTAACTAATAGCATTGAGCTTAAAAATAGTTTTGTAATTGTTCTCATAAAATTCCTCCTAATTAATTTAGGGGCAAAAAAATCCCCACTTTTTTTGGGGGACAGGTAAATTGCTCTATTGATAGAGTAATATCCTTGTCCTCGCAAGATATTAAATAACGTATAAGGCTGGTCTCCTGACTTAACTTCAACTTACTAGGTAAACCTTCCCAATTGCTCAGTGGTATCTTTACCGTTCATCAGTAACACAGTGGCGGGACCGTGGAGGAATAAACCTCTCTTCCCAATTAATCTCCAAAGAGAACCTTAAAACAATATTTTGTTCTAATATCAATATACTATGTTTATTTTAAAAAGTCAATAGTGAATGTTATAAAATGTAAAACAATAAATTATGATTGACAAAGGATAAATTAAATAATAGAATTTATATGATTAATGATAAATAGGAGATGTAAAGATGAAGAGTTTAAAAATAATATGTATATTTATACTTACAGCCTTTATTGCATTAGGGGGGGAGAGTTTTTATATTAAACAGGGAAATGAAGAGTTAAAGCTTGATTATACGCCTAAAAAAGTTATAACAGATTCAGCAATTTTATCAAGATTTTTTGATGCTTTACAGATAGATTTAGTGGGAGTACCAAACTCATCTACAAGAATTCCTAAAAGATATGATAAGAGTGAAAGAATAGGAAAATCAGGAATGCCAGATTTAGAAAAAGTAAAATCTTTAGGGACAGACCTAGTTGTAGCTACACTATTTTCTAAGAACAATATTAAGCCTAAATATGATATGCTAAATATACCAAGTTTTTATATGGAAGTTGAAACTTATGCACAATCCAAAGAGGCAGTTGAGATTTTGGGAAGAGCATTTCATAGAGAGGAGAGAGCCAAAGAGATACTAAATGATTGGGACAGAAGAGAGAGTATCTTAATAGAGAAGGCAAGTAAACAGCAAGGGAAAAAAATTGCAATCATCTATGGGAATGGAGAGAGTTTCTTTATGACTGGAAAGCAACATTTTTTAGAGGAGCTTATAGAGAAGATAAACTGTGAAAACGTGGTTACTTCATTGGATAAAAACTCCACAGATAAAAAATCTGTTCCATTTAGTCTAGAACAGTTAGTACTTTTAAATCCAGATATTATTTTGATAATGCCAAATAGCAAAACTAAGAATGGAGAGGTTTTTAAAGAGAGCTTTAAAACAAATTCTATATGGAAGTTGACTACTGCTTACAAGAATGATGCTATCCATATAATTGATCCAACACTGTTTAGAATGAGTGCTGGAGTTAATTCAATTGATGCTTTAGAGGAGTTATATAGATATGTCTATGGTGAATAGGAAAACTTTTATTATTTTATTTTCAATGCTAATTTTAGTTATGATATCTCTATTTTCTGTGAGATTTGGGAGTGTTAATTTTGAATTGCAAGAGATAATTAAGGCTCTTTTTATCAAGGGTTACAACAATGAGATATTAAAATCAATACTCTGGGATATTCGTATTCCTAGAATATTAATAGCCTTGATGGTTGGTTGTAATCTCTCTTTGGCTGGGGTACTTTTACAAGCAGTTATGAAAAATCCATTGGCAGATCCAGGATTGACAGGAGTTTCAGCAGGTGCTAGTGTTTCAGCTTTGATTGTTATGATAATTTTTCCAAATGCAATGCTATTTATGAATCTGACAGCATTTATAGGGGGAGCTTTAGCCTGTGCTTTAGTATTTTTATTAGCTTGGAAGAAGGGGTTAAAACCTCTGAGAGTTATTTTGGCTGGAGTGGCAGTAAACTCTATATTGGGAAGTATTACAGGGCTTATGTTCATACTTTTTAGTGATGAGATACAAGGGGTACTCTCTTGGTTAAACGGGAGCTTGAATGGAAAGAATTGGAATCATGTATATGGAATTTTCCCCTATACAGTAGTAGGAATAGCTGGGGCTATGACATTGATAAGAGATGCTAATATCCTACAACTGGGGGATAACTTTGCTATTAACTTAGGTTTTAATATTCCAAGAAAGAGATTGAAACTATCTCTTTTTGCCTGTTTTTTAACGGGGATATCAGTTGCAAATGTTGGTTTGATAGGGTTTGTGGGATTGATAGTTCCACATATGGCAAGAATGATAATAGGATCTGATCATCTTTATCTACTTCCATTTTCCTCAATATTAGGAGCTATTGTTTTAGTGTTGGCAGATACGATTTCAAGGACACTCTTTGCTCCTATTGAGATTCCAGCTGGAATAGTAATGGCTGTAATTGGAGTGCCATTTTTCCTATATTTACTAAGAAAGACAGGGGATTGATATGTACATAATAAATGGAGAAAATATAGAGATTGCTTATGAAAAAAATATGGTTATTAAGGGGATTGATCTCACTATAAAAAAAGGGGAGATATTGAGTATACTCGGTACTAATGGTTGTGGAAAATCTACTCTACTAAAGGCTATATCGAGAGTTATACCATATAAAAGTGGAACAATATCATTGGAAGGTGAGATTATTCATAACATAAAGAGTAAGGAGTTTGCTAAAAAACTTGCTTTTGTATCTCAAAATAATGAGATTCCAGATGACATAACTGTGGAAGCTTTTATAAAGTATGGGAGAATGCCTCATAAGAGATGGTATGAAGTATTGAATAAAGAGGATGATGAGATAGTTGCTTGGGCAATGCAAATGTGTAAGATAGAGAAGTTTAAAGATAGAAAGGTTATGAGTCTATCTGGAGGAGAGAGACAAAAAGTTTGGATAGCTATGGTACTTGCTCAAAAAACACCAGTCTTACTCCTAGATGAACCAACTACATATTTAGATATATGTCATCAATTTGAGATAATGGAGTTAGTGAGGGAGCTAAATAGGGAGCTAAATATAACTATAGTTATGGTTCTTCACGATCTAAATCAAGCATCTCAATACAGTGATAGAGTCTTAGTATTAAAAGATGGGAAAAAATATGCTGAAGGGGTCACTGGAGAGGTACTCACTCCAAAGCTTGTAAGAGAGGTATATAGAGTTGAGAGTGAGGTTGAAGTTCAAAATAATCTGCCATATTTTAAGCTTAAAGGGATAGTAAAATAGGTTACATTTTTTGCAAAATAGTAGGAGTTGTAGTATAATATATTAAATAATGAGGAGGAAAAAATGAAAAAGATTTTATTATGTAGTTTGATTTTAGGAGCAACAACAATAGTTAGTGCTGAAGAGATAACTGTCTATGGACCTAGCTCTATGAAGTGGATAGAGAAAAAATATGGAAGTATATTTCAAAAGGAAACGGGAGATACAATAAAATTTATAGCTATAGATGGAATAGTTGGAAGATTGAAATTGGAGAAAAAGAATCCTAAAGCTGACGTAGTAGTAGGACTTACTGAACTTACAACTGAAATGGCTAGAAGGGATAATCTAATTCTGCCATATACACCTAAAAATATAGGGAATATAACTAATGAAAAATTTAAAATGAACAGCGACTATGTAACACCTTTAGATTATGGATTATTAGCTATAAACTATAACAAAGAGCAGATAAAAAATCCACCTAAAAATCTAAAAGAGCTTGGAGAGATGAGTAAAAAACTTATGGTAGAGAATCCAAAAGTATCTATTACAGGAGAAGAGGCTTTACAGTGGAGTGTGGCTTTATATGGAGATAATTGGATAGAGTTTTGGAAGGAGTTAAAACCAGCTGTTTATAGTGTAGAACCAGGTTGGAGTGAGGCTTTTGCTAAATTCTCAGCTGGAGAGGCTCCAATGATGATAGGATATGCAACAAGTAATCTATTTTTTACAGGAGAGGATTCAGCTAAATATGATAGTTTCTTATTGGAAGAGGGAAGCTTTATGTATCAAGAGGGAGGAGCTCTTGTAAATAAAAAAGAGGTAAAAGAGGGAGCTAAAAAGTTTATGGAGAGAATCTTATCAGATGACTTCCAAAAGATTATGAGTGAGAAAAACTATATGTTCCCAGTTACAAATGTTGAGATAGATAAAAGCTTTGAAAATGTACCAACTACTGATAAAACAGTAAAACTTTCTAAAGAGCAGATAGATAAACTTATTGATAATCTAGACGAATATAAGAAGGAGTTAATCACTGTTTTAAAAGATTAATAAAAAAAATAATATTCTTAAAATTCTTACTTGAAAAAATATGAAAAGTATGATAGAATAGCAAAGATATATGTAGAAAGTAAGGAGGAATAGTGATGAGATATTTCATAGATAAATTTAAAAAAGTATACTCTATTTCTGTTTTATTTTCTAATTGTTTTATATTTTTTAGAAATTATATTGTAAACATAGATATTAAAGGAATGAACGCTGTTTTTTAAACAGCTACATTCCTTTTTTTATGCTTGTCTAATTTAAACAGGAGGGAGTAGAAATGAGAGATTTCATATCTATTAAAGATTTAACAAAAGAGGAAATATTAGAGGTACTAGAAGTTGCCAATGAACTTTCACAAAAAGCAGAACCAGAGTTGGCTAAAGGAAAGATTGTAGGAAGCCTTTTCTTTGAACCTTCAACTAGAACTAGATTATCTTTTACATCAGCAGCATATAGATTGGGAGCTCAAGTGTTAGGATTTGATTCTCCAGATGCTACTTCACTAAAAAAAGGTGAATCGCTGAGAGATACAGTTAAAATGGTAGAAGCTTATTCAGATATAATTGTGATGAGACACTATATAGAAGGGGCAGCAAAATTTGCTTCGGAAGTTTCTAAAAATCCTGTTATAAATGCTGGAGATGGATCAAATGAGCATCCAAGTCAGACACTTTTAGACTTATTTACAATAAAAAAAGAGTTGGGAAGAATAGAAAATATTAAGATCGCCTTTGTTGGAGATTTAAAATATGGAAGAACAGTACACTCTTTAACAAAAGCCTTGGAGATGTTCAATGGTGAGTTCTACTTTGTGGCACCAGAATCTATACAGATTCCTGAATATATTACAAAGGAGCTAGATCAGAAGGGAATGAAATATCATATCTGCTCTGAATACGAAGAGGTTTTAAATGAGATAGATGTACTATATATGACTAGAATTCAAAAAGAGAGATTTGATGATATAGAGAAGTATAACAAAGTAAGTGGAGTATATAAAATATCAAGAGATACAATCTTAAATAAGTGCCAAGAGCATATGATAATACTTCATCCACTACCTAGAGTTGACGAGATCAACATTGATTTAGATGATACAAAACATGCTCTATATTTTAAACAAGCTGCAAATGGTGTTCCTACAAGAGAGGCTATGTATGCTTTAGCAATGGGATTAAAAGAGTCAAAAGCTCCTGCTAAAGAGAGCGAAGATGAGATAGAAGAGCACTTTTTATCTGTTTGTAAAAATCCTAAGTGTGTAACACATTTTGAAGAGACAGGAAATAAAGTAGTAGTTAAGGATTTTGGAAAGTTCTGTTACTACTGTGGAAAAGAGATAAAATAATTAATTAATTTATATATAAATATTGGGAGGAGAAATGTTTTTAGAAAATTGTGAAATTTTAGAAAATAGATTAGTTGCTGGACATAACTATCTTATGAGAGTTAGAGGGGACAAGACAATTGATCCAGCAAAAGCAGGACAGTTTTATATGTTACAATGTAAAAATGGATTTTATTTTTTAAAAAGACCAATAAGTTTACACTATGTTGACAAGGAGAAAAGAGAGCTTGAGTTCTATTATGAAGTAAAAGGTGGAGGAACAAAGGATCTAGCTTCTATGAAAGTTGGAGAGATAATAAATATTCAAGGTCCTTTAGGAACAGGATTTTCTACTGATATGAAAGATCAAGAGTTATTAGTAGTAGGTGGTGGAATGGGAATGGCTCCTATGAAATTACTTATTGAAGCTCTATCTAAGAGCAATAAAGTTACTTTTATAGCTGGTGGAAGAGATGGAGTTGCTATGGAGATAATGTCTAATTTCTCTTTAGATGGAATAGAGACTCATATTACAACAGATGATGGATCAGTTGGAACAAAGGGAAATGTAATAGTTAAGATGGAAGAACTGATGAAAGACAAGAGATTTGATATGGTATTTACTTGTGGACCTCAAAAAATGATGGAAGCTGTAGCTAAAACTGCTAAAAAGTATAGCACAAAATGTGAGATATCATTAGAGGCTAGAATGGCTTGTGGAGTAAAAGCTTGTGTAGGGTGTTCTATAAAAACTAAAGTTGGAATGAAAAAGGTTTGTCATGATGGACCTGTATTTGATTCTGAAACTATTGTAGATTTTGATCCTGTTTTAGAAAAAACTGAAACTTGTTGTGGAAACTAATTTATTGGAGGAAAAGATGAGCAGATTACAAACTAAATTTTTAGGTGTAGATTTTAAGAATCCTATAGTGACATCATCTGGTTGCTTTGGATTTGGACTTGAGTATAAAGAGTATTTTGATCCTAATATCCTTGGAGGGATAGGGATAAAAGGGCTTACTGTAGAGCCAAGAGATGGAAATTATGGAACTAGAATAGCTGAGACTCCTGCAGGAATGTTAAACTGTGTTGGATTAGAAAATCCAGGAATAGATTATTTTGAATCACATATTTTACCAGATATGCAAGCTAATGGAATTACCACTAATATAATTGCTAATATCAATGGAAAAACAGTGGAAGAGTATGTAGAGATAGCTAAAAGAGTTGATAAGATTCCAGAAATAGCTGTAGTTGAATTGAATATCTCTTGTCCAAATGTAAAAGATGGAGGGATGGCTTTTGGTGCTAATCCAGAGGTTGCAGCAAGAGTAACAAGAGAGGTAAGAAAAGTTACATCAAAACCATTAGTTGTAAAATTATCTCCAAATGTAACAGATATAGCAAGTATAGCTAAAATAGTAGAGGAAAATGGAGCAGATGCAGTTTCACTTATAAATACTCTACTAGGAATGGTAATAGATATTAGGACTAAAAAACCTGTATTGGGAAATACTTTTGGAGGATTCTCAGGTCCAGCGGTAAAACCAGTGGCAGTAAGAATGGTGTATCAAGTATATAAAGCTGTAAATATTCCAATAATTGGTATGGGTGGAATCTCATGTGTAGAGGATGCTCTTGAGTTTATAATGGCAGGAGCTTCTATGATATCAATAGGATCAGCAATATTCTCAAATCCTATGTTAGCTGTGGAGATTGAGCAGGGATTACAAAAGTACTGTGAAGAGAATGGAATAGAAAATATAAATGAGTTAGTGGGAATAGCTCATAGATAGTGGTTATAGAATATAGATTAAGTAGTAAAAAGGAGATTGATTTATGTATACAGCAAAGGATAGAATGATAATAGCTTTAGATTTTCCAACAGCAGATCAAGCTAAAGAGTTAGTTGAGAAAATAGGAGAGGGAGCAACTTTTTATAAAGTTGGATTGGAGCTTTTCTTAAACTCAAAGGGAGAGATAATAGAGTATCTTTCAGCTAAGGGAAAGAAGGTTTTCTTAGACCTTAAATTCCATGATATTCCAAATACGACAGCAATGGCATCTGTGTTTGCTGCTAAGCAAAATGTATTTATGTTCAATGTACATGCAAGTGGTGGAAAGAAAATGATGTCTAAAGTGGCTGAAGAGGTTAAGAAGGTAAATGAGGAGAACTTAGTAATAGGTGTAACAGTTCTTACAAGTTTATCAGCTGAAGATGTGGAAGAGACTTTCCAATCTAAATTATCATTGGCAGAGTTAGCTCTAAACTGGGCAAAATTAGTAAAAACATCTGGATTAGATGGAGTAGTATGTTCTCCTTGGGAAGCAAAACTTATAAAAGAGACTTGTGGAAAAGAGTTTAAAACTGTTTGTCCAGGAGTAAGACCTAAGTGGGCAGCAACTAATGATCAAGAGAGAATAATGACTCCAAAAGATGCAATAATAAATGGATGCGACTTCTTAGTAGTTGGAAGACCAATAACTAAAAATGAAGATCCAGCAAAAGCGGCAGAATTAATTGAGGCAGAAATCTTAGAAGGAATGAAAGAGGCAGGTCTATGTTAATAAAAAACTGTAGAATCTTAATTGATGGTAAGGAAGAAATTACAGATATATTGATAGCAGATGGAAAAATTATAGAGATAGCTCCTAATATTGTAGGAAATGTTGAAATACTAGATGCAGAGGGAAAACTTGTAATCCCAGGAATTATAGATGCTCATTGCCATATGAGAGATCCTGGACTTACTCAAAAAGAGGATTTTATGACTGGAAGTATGGCGTGTGCTAAGGGTGGAGTTACCACTTTTATTGATATGCCAAATACAGTTCCAGCAGTTATTACTTCAAAAATATTAAAAGATAAGAAAAATATGATGGTTGGAAAATCATATGTGGATTATGGTTTTAATTTTGGTGGAAGTAGAAATGATAACAGTGAAGAGATTAAAAAAATTTTTGATGAAGTAGCGTCAACAAAGATATTTTTAAATATGTCAACTGGAGATATGTTGATAACTGAAAATCAAACTATTGAAAATATATTTAAGGAATCAAAAATAGTATCAGTTCACGCAGAGGAAGAGATGGTAGCTAAAGCTCTTGAGCTTTGTGAAAAATATGATAAGCCACTATACTTATGCCACCTGTCTAAAGCTAGTGAAGCTAAGATGTTAAGGGAAGCAAAAGCAAGGGGATTAAAAGTGTTTGGAGAGGTGACACCACACCACCTTTTCTTAAATGAAGATGATGTAAAGTCTAGTGAAAGAAATTCAATGCTTTTAAGAATGAAGCCAGAGCTAAAGAGTAAAGAGGATAATGAGGAGCTATGGAGAGCATTGGCAGATGGGACTATTGATACAATAGGAACAGATCACGCACCGCACTTGATAGAGGAAAAATTAGCAAAATTGACTTTTGGTATACCTGGAGTAGAAAACTCTCTTGAGATGATGCTAAGAGGTGTAGATGAAGGTAAGATAAGTTTAAAAAGATTGATTGAAGTTATGTGTGAAAATCCAGCTAAGATATTTAAGATAGAGAATAAAGGAAAAATAGAAGTTGGCTATGATGCTGACTTGATTATAGTGGATAGAGAGGACAAATCACCTATAAAAGATGAAACAGTTATAAGTAAGGCGAGCTGGACCCCTTATGAATCATTTAATAAAGGTGGTAGCGTTTTTGCAACACTATTAAGAGGTCAAATAATATATTTAAATAAACAATTTTATGGAAAATATGGGAGGGAAATTAAGTATTATGAGTAGAGCAAAAGATGTAGCAAAATCATTATTAGGAACAGGAGCAGTAAAATTAAATGTAAAAGAGCCATTTACATTTGTATCAGGAATTAAAAGTCCTATTTATTGTGACAATAGAAAGATGATTGGATATCCAGTTGAAAGACAAGTAGTAGTTGATGAGTTTGTAAAAAAATTATCTGAGAAAGAGTTTGATGTAGTAGCAGGAACAGCTACTGCAGGAATTCCTTGGGCAGCATTTATAGCTATGGCTATGAACAAACCAATGAGTTATATAAGAGGAGAAAAGAAAGCTCACGGAGCAGGAAGACAGATTGAAGGAGCAGATTTCCAAGGTAAGAAAGTAATAGTTATTGAGGATTTAATCTCTACTGGTGGAAGTTCAATCAAAGCTGTTGAAGCTGCAAGAAATGAGGGAGCAACAGAGGTAGAAGTAGTTTCTATATTCTCTTATGAATTTGATAAAGCTTATAAAAACTTTGCAGAAAAAAATATTAAATGGGAATCTTTATCAAACTTTACAGCTTTATTAGAGTTAGCTAAAGAGGAGAACTATTTAACAGAGGAAGAGGTTGAAATAGCAGCTTCTTGGAATAAAAATACTGACACTTGGGGAAGATAGAAAATAAAATATTGACTTTTAGATAAAGTTATGATAATATCATACTGTAAAAGTTAATAATATCTTTCTTATATTGAAAGGGAGTAGTTGAAAATATAGTATCAACATCACGAAACCACGGGTTCTCTGGTACTGTATACCTAATGGGTAACAAGACTTTTAATATAGAGTTTTTGCTCTATATTAAAAGTCTTTTTTTATTAGAGAATAGATAAGAAAAATAGGAACAAAAAAGTAGAAGGAGGATTTATGAAAAATTATTTTTCAAAATCAAAAGATGAAATTTTTAAGGAGTTTCAAGTGACAGAAGATGGTCTTACAACAGCAGAGGCTCAAGAGAGAATTAAAAAATATGGAAAAAATCAGTTGAATGAAGATGAAAAAGTGAGTAATCTTGTTGTTTTTTTATCACAGTTTAAGGATTTTTTAGTAATTATTCTTATCATAGCTTCAATTATTTCAGCAGTATCTGGGAATATAGAGAGTACAATTGTTATTTTAACAGTAATAGTAATCAATGCTATACTTGGAACAATTCAACATATTAAAGCTGAAGAATCTATAAATAGCTTGAAAAATCTCTCATCTCCTAAGACAAAGGTATTAAGAGATGGAGAAAAGAGAGAGCTTTCTTCAGAGGAGATAGTTCCTGGAGATATCATCTTTATAGAAGCAGGAGATCTAGTACCAGTTGATGGTAGAGTTATAGATAGTTTTTCACTCCTTGTTAATGAGAGTTCACTTACTGGAGAATCAGAGGGAATAGAGAAAAAAAGTGATGTGATTGTGGCAGATAATCTAGCTTTGGGAGATCAGAAAAATATGATATTTTCTGGGAGTTTAGTAAGTTATGGTAGAGGAGTAGTATTGGTAACTTCTACAGGTATGAATACTGAACTTGGAAAAATAGCTAAGTTATTGAAAGATACTAAAGAGAAGACAACACCACTTCAAGTTTCATTGGACAATTTTGGAAAAAAATTATCAATTGGAATTATTGTATTGTGTGGTTTGATTTTTATGATAAATCTATTCCATGGTGTAAATGTGTTAGATTCATTGATGTTTGCTGTAGCTCTAGCAGTAGCAGCTATTCCAGAGGCTCTTAGTTCAATTGTAACTATAGTTCTTGCTATTGGTACACAGAAGCTTTCTAAAGAGAATGCAATTATAAAAAATTTAAAATCAGTAGAAGCCTTAGGTTGTGTAGGTGTTATATGTTCTGATAAAACAGGAACATTGACTCAAAATAAGATGACTGTAAAAAAAGTGTATGTAAATGGAAGAGTATTGGAAGAGAATGGTTTAGATTCAAAGAGAGAGACAGAAAATTTGGTGTTGAAGGAGAGTATACTTTGTAATGATGCTACAAATGAGGTAGGAGATCCTACAGAGATAGCACTTATCAATTTAGCTGAAAATTATAATTTTAACTATAAAGAGCTAAAGGAAAGATATCCACGTATATCTGAGATCCCATTTGATTCAGATAGAAAACTTATGAGTACAGTTCATAAGATAGATGGAAAAATTGTTATGTTTACAAAGGGAGCATTAGATTCACTACTTCCAAGAGTAAATTCTATTATGCATGGAAATGAGATCAGAGAGATCAATGCAAATGACAAAAAAGAGATAGAAAATATAAATACTATATTTGCTGAAACAGGTTTGAGAGTACTAACTTATGCTTACAAGATATTAGACTCTGAAAAAGAGATAAGTCTAGAAGATGAAACAGGATATATATTTGTAGCTCTTATTGGAATGATCGATCCACCGAGATTAGAGTCTAAAGAAGCTGTAGAGAAGTGTATATTAGCTGGGATAAAACCAGTGATGATAACAGGAGATCACAAGGTTACTGCTAGAACAATAGCTAAAGAGATTGGAATATATAGAGATGGAGATAATGTTTTAGAAGGAATTGATGTTGAGAAGATGTCTGACGAGGAATTGAGAGAAAAAGTAGCTCAAACATCAGTTTATGCAAGAGTTTCTCCAGAGCATAAGATAAGAATTGTAACAGCTTGGCAATCTTTAGGAAAGATCTGTGCTATGACTGGTGATGGGGTAAATGATGCTCCAGCTCTAAAAAGAGCAGATATAGGAATTGCTATGGGAATTACTGGAACTGAAGTTTCAAAAGATGCAGCATCTATGATACTGGCTGACGATAATTTCTCAACAATAGTCAAGGCAATAACAACAGGAAGAAACATATATGCTAATATAAAAAATTCAATTAGATTTTTACTTTCTGGAAATACAGCAGCTATATTGGCAGTTATCTATGCATCATTTGCAGGATTACCTGTAATTTTTGCTCCAGTACATCTATTGTTTATAAATTTACTTACTGATAGTCTACCAGCTATTGCTATTGGAATGGAGCCCTCACAGGGAGAGGTATTAAAAGATAAACCAAGAGACCCTAAAGAGCCTATATTGACTCAGGGATTATCTATGAGAATTTTAGGAGAGGGATTTCTTATTGCTACTTGTGTTATCATTGGATTCTACTTTGGATTTGGAAGTATGAAAGATGCTTTAAAAGGTAGTACAATGGCTTTTGCTGTACTATGTCTAGCAAGATTATTCCATGGATTCAACTGTAGAGGAAATAGCTCAATATTTGGATTGGGATTGATGAGTAATCCATTCTCACTAATAGCTTTCGGAATAGGTTTTGTGCTATTGAATGGAGTTCTTATGTTAACTAGCTTACACTCTATATTTGAAGTTGCTCCTTTAGGAACAAATGATTTAATTCTAATCTATGTTCTTGCTTTTATTCCAACACTTATAATTCAAGTATTAAAGTATACAAAATATAGAAGATAAAATAATAAGGGGTCAGTTATAATAATTAACTGACCTCTTTTTATTTACCACCAGTGGTGATGTCTTCCCAGTCTATATCCACCATAGCCTACTCCACCTATTATGATAGTATTTATTAGGTTATCTCTTCTTCTTTCAGCTAAAGCTCTCTCATAGGCTAACTTCTTCTCATAATCTAGTTTTTCTCTTTCAAGTTTTAGTTTTTCTTCAGTGTAGTAAAGTTGTATCTCCTCTGGAGAGGGTAGATTTCTTTGAATCTCTTTTTCTCTATTTTCAGCTACTAATTTTTTGTATTGGTTGTACTTCTCTACCTTATCTTCAACACTCTTATCATTGGAAAATGACAAAACTGTTAAGGTCAAAAATAAGATTTTTATTATAAGATTTCTTATATCACTCACCTCCTAGTGAACCTCTCCCACTTAAAATTACTTAGTAATTTTTGAAGTGGGAGCTTCTTCTTGGGAAATAGTTGCTTTTGTTAGCCAACTATATTTACCAAGCTATCCCCGTAGTTCCTACGGTTCTTTTTATTTTTAGACAACTTGTCTTATTCTTAGTCCTTCAGCTAGTATA
>NZ_JAGIRL010000039.1 GCF_019012925.1 Fusobacterium sp. | reverse complement strand
TTTTTGTGCTGCCAAAATTTAAATTAAGAAATTAAAAACCTAGGAAATCAATTAAATGATTTCTATTTTTTTGCAAAAAAAGAAAAAGGCGTTGCAACTGATATTTAAAAACCATCAGTTTGCAACAGCCCCTTTTATTTTCCTCATTATTTATTAAAAACTATTTATTTCATCATACTCCTCTGGCGTATCTATATCCGTAAACTCTATCTTTCTAGAAAATTCAACATATACTACCATTGCAGATCTTTTTATAACCTCTCTTCCTCCTACATCTCCAGAAAGAGATAACAACTCGCTTTTTTTACTCTCTGGAAAAAATACTGGTGAAAAATTTTCTCCTTGAGCCTTTGGAATAGTTATATATCCATATCTTTGAAAATTATAATAAAGTTTAAGTATGCTCTCCTTTGATAGTAATGGCTGATCTCCAGTAAAAAAAACTACTCCCTCTCCTTGAGAGTTTTTTATCCCCAATTTTATACTTTCACTCTGTCCAAAACTAGCTTTTAAGTTCTCTAAATACGTAAAATTATATAGCTCTGTTATCCTCTTTATCCACTCCTCTCTTCCACAGACATAGACATTATAAAATGGTAAGTTACTCAATTTATCCAATGTGTAACCTAAAATTGTAGTATCTCTATAAGGAAGTTTTAACTTATCTTGACCCATTCGTTTAGAAAAACCTGAAGCCATAACAATAGCATCTGTGGATTTAAATTTAAATATATTTTTCTCCTTAACAGAACCTAGAATAAATTCATATGTAGCATTTAATTGATTACAAATTTTCAAAGCTAGTGAAAATTTCTCAAGATATTTCTTCCCGTCAATTCCATTGAGAAATATATATTTTTTTCCTGATGAGTAATTTTTAAAAAACTCTCCCTTTTGTATATAGTCAATAATGAATTTTTCCGTTGCTCTCTCTCCTATAAAATTATAAAAATTATCTTTAAATATCTCAAATCTATGTATATTCTCCTCTTTTAACTCCAGCCCTCCTATATCTAAATTAACAACTCCTATTACTTTGGTTGTTATTGTAGGGATACAAGGTTCATAACTGTTCCAAGATTTCAATATCTTTCTCTTTGCTCCATCACCCTCAATTAGAACAAAGTCAAAATTATTTTTGATATTCATTATCTTCTCTTCAGATAACCCCTCTATCTTTCCATCTATAATTTTTTTACCATAAACATAGATATTTTTAAACTCTCCTTTTATCCTTTTTCCTTCAACGACTAACTCCTCAAAATTTTCTCTCTCTGGAACAAATATCTTGGTAGTTGTAGTCACTAGTACTCTCCCGATTTTAGCTAACTCTCTTGCTAAAAAAAACATCAAAGAACTCTTTCCACCAGCTCCTGTAATTGTAATTATATCGTCTTTTTTTATATCTAATCCTTCTAACATCTCACATTTCCTTTGTTTTTCTTATATTGTAAAACATTAAAAAAAAATAGTCCATATTTTTTAAAAATATATTGACAATTCTGTAAAAAAGTTATATTATAACTCTAATAAGAAATAACCATCAAGAGAAACTGAGGGACTGGCCCAGAGATGTTTCAGCAACCTGCCCAATGGTGTGGTGCTAATTCCAGACAGATGGATAGAACTAGTCGTGTACAAAGTCTATTAAATCTCTAATTCCTTGATGGCATTAGAGATTTTTTTATAGGAGGAAAAATGATAGAGATACAGAATATTAATAAAATATATCCCAATGGATATCATGCTGTAAAAAATGTTTCTTTAGAGATTAAAACAGGAGATATTTTTGGAATAATAGGTCTTAGTGGAGCTGGAAAATCATCTCTTATCAGACTTATAAATAGGTTAGAGGAGCCTACAAACGGAAAAATAATAATAGATGGTGTGGATATTACTGCTCTTTCTAAAGACAAATTGCTAGAGAGAAGAAAAAAAATAGGAATGATCTTTCAACACTTTAATCTCCTTGCCTCTAGAACAGTGGGAGAAAATATAGCTTTCTCTTTAGAGATAGCCAATTGGAAAAAATCTGACATAGATAGGAGAGTTACTGAGCTTTTAGAACTGGTAGAATTGAGTGACAAGAGAGATTACTATCCCTCTCAACTCTCTGGTGGACAGAAACAGAGAGTTGCTATTGCTAGAGCACTAGCTAATAATCCTGATGTTCTATTATCTGACGAGGCTACTTCAGCCTTAGATCCAAAAACAACTAAATCAATACTTGAATTGATTAAAAATATTCAGAAAAAATTTAATTTAACTGTTATTATGATAACTCATCAAATGGAAGTAATTAGAGATATTTGTAATAAAGTGGCTGTAATGACTGCTGGAGAAATTGTTGAATCTGGAAGTGTACACCACATCTTTGCTAATCCTCAAACTGAGATTACCAAAGAGTTGATCTCTTATCTTCCAGGTACAGAAGAGAAGGGTATTGACATTATGAAAACTCGTGGAAAATCTATTCTTAGACTTGAGTTTTTAGGAACAATTGCTGATGAACCTATTATTTCTAAGGCAGTGAGAACATTTAATATTGATTTTAGTATCATAGGTGGTTCTATAGATCATCTTTCAACTATGAAGGTTGGTCACCTCTTTATAGAATTATCTGGAAATATGGAGCAACAAAAAGAAGCTATTCAATGGTTTAAAAATGAAGCTGGAGTATTAACTGAGGTGATATACAATGGTATTTAATATGATTTTAACTTCTACATTAGAAACTTTATATATGGTTATTCTCTCTACTTTTTTCTCTCTTTTAATTGGATTTCCAATTGGAATTCTTCTAACTATTACAAAAGAGGGAAATATACTAGAATATCCACGTTTTAATAAGATTTTAGATTTTACTATCAATACTTTTAGATCTTTTCCCTTTATTATTCTTATGATACTGCTATTTCCATTATCTAGAGTAATTGTGGGAACTACAATAGGAAGTACTGCAGCAGTTGTTCCTCTTTCTATATCTGCAGCTCCTTTTGTTGCTAGAATGATAGAAGGTGCATTAAATGAAGTAGATAAAGGACTTATTGAAGCTAGTTCAAGTATGGGAGCTAATAACTGGACTATAATATTCAAAGTCATGATTCCTGAAACTCTCCCTCATATTGTTCATGGTATTACTATAACAATAATAAGTCTTGTTGGTTTTTCTGCAATGGCAGGAACAATTGGAGCAGGTGGTTTAGGAGACCTAGCTATTAGATTTGGTTATCAAAGATTTAAAATGGATATTATGATATATTCAGTAATTGTTATAATCATTCTGGTTCAAATTTTACAATCTTTAGGAAATTATATTGTTAACAAGCTTAAAAAAAATAGATAATAATATAAAAAAAGGAGTGAGAAATATGAAAAAATCGTTTAAAACACTTTTATTCACAGGACTTTTAATCTTAGGTACAAACTTATCTGCTGGTGAGTTGAAAATAGGAGCTACTCCTGTTCCCCACGCTGAACTTTTAAATCTTGTTAAAGAGGACTTGAAAAATCAAGGTGTGGACTTAAAATTAATAGATTTTACTGATTATATCACACCTAATTTGGCACTTGCAGACGGAGAGATTGATGCTAACTTCTTCCAACACTATCCTTATTTAGAAAAATTTGCTACTGAAAGAGGATTAAATTTAGTTAATGCTGGTAAGATACATGTGGAGCCTATTGGAGTATTCTCTAAAAAATATTCAAAAATTGAGGAACTTCCTTCAAAAGCTATAATTGCTATACCTAATGATCCTTCTAATGGTGGAAGAGCTTTAATCCTTCTACACAACAAAGGGATTATAAAATTAGCTGATCCTAATAATCTATATGCTACTGAATTTGATATTGTAGACAATCCTAAAAAAATAAAATTCAAACCTATTGAAGCTCCACAACTACCTAGAGTTTTACCTGATGTAGATGCTGCTATCATAAATGGTAACTATGCTCTTGAAGCTGGTTTTTCTCCAGTAAAAGATGCTTTAATTCTAGAGGGAGAGGAATCACCTTATGCTAATATCATTGCTGTAAGAGGTGGAGATGAAAAGAAAGAGGACATTGTTAAATTAGTTAAAGCTCTACAAAGTGAAAAGATTAAAGAGTATATTTTAAATAATTATAATGGTGGAGTAGTTCCTGCATTTTAATTTTTTATAAATTTTTAAACTTTTTTCTAACTTATCACGTCAAAAGTATATAAATTAATTCATAAAATTCTTTCCCCTAAAAAATCCTCCATAATGGAGGATTTTTTCTATATCTCATCAGTTATATCTTTAGCATAATAGTTAGGGAATCTCTCATTTAAAAATTTTTCTCCCAGTTGCTTAGTCTCTTTTATATATCTTTTTACATTTAAATAGTTTTCTGGTGCTTGTAATCCTGTCTCAACTATCTGAAGAAACTCTATATCTTCTTTCGATACTATCTCATTTTCTAGTTCAAGCTTACCACTATTTTTGTAAGGATTATAAATTTTTTCCACAATCTCCACTTTAGATGAAAAATTTAAAATTCCTCTTACATTCTCTTCTGTTTTTAATTTAAAAAATACACTGTAATACATAATACCACTCCCAAATCTATGATTAATCCTATTATAACATATGTATACAAAAAAAAGCAGCTCATTTTTTAATGAACTGCTCTCTATATTAATTACCCCACATATCCAGCAAATACATGTATAAAAATAAATGTTGAAGCTGCTACTGCTGCCCAAGTACATCCACCAAGAATGATTGGTTTTAATCCTTTTGTAAATAGATCTACAAATTTAATTTTAAATCCTACCCCTGCTAATGCAACAGTTACAAAGAATTTATATCCTGTACTCAATAATTTTCCAACTTTAAGTGACTCTGTACTGATCATGTTAAATACTCCTAAAGTATTTAATAGTGCCATTATTAAGAACCAAAGTATGAACATAGGAAACACTTTTACAATAGTTTTTACTAATGATACTTCTGAACCAGTACCATTGTTTAATGCAGATTCCTCTTTTACTCTTAAAACAGTAAATATTACTGCAAGAGCTATTAGCATAGTTGTTCTTGTTAATTTAACTGTTATAGCTAGGTTTAAGTTTAATCCATGTAGTGCGTTGTAAGTTGCTTCTGCTGCTGCAACACTTGATGTATCATTGATTGCACAACCTGCTAAGAATCCAAATTGATTAACAGTTAAGTTTAAAGCAGTTGCTAAGTAAGGATAAGATACAGCTGCTAAAATATCGAATAAAAATATTGCTGTCATAGCATATGCTATCTCTTCTTCTTTTGCTTTGATTATTCCAGCAAGAGTTGCTATAGCTGTACCCCCACAGATACAACTTCCTCCTCCTACTAGTGTGCTTGTATTTTTAGTTACTCCTAATTTTTTTCCAACTAAGTAAGCTACTCCAAAAGAGAAACAGATATTTGCTATAATTAAAGGAAGTGCCTTTGCTCCATAACCGATTACTTGAGCAAAGTTAAGAGTTCCTCCAGCTAGTATGATACCAATATTTAAGAATTTTTTTCCTGCAAATGTAGTTCCAGCTTTAAAGTCCTTATCTATATTAGGTAAGAAGTTTACTAATAGAATACCAAATAGTAATCCTATCATTGGAGCTCCCACCCAATGTTGCATTTTTGATATTTTTGTTGCTATTACTGCCAATACTATACAAGTCATAATTGCCATATTCTTCTTATTCATAATGTTTTCTCCTATACCATATATTAGTTTTTCCAATTATAATTTTTTTATAAAAAAACTGCTGAGTGATAAATTCAGCAGTTTAGTTAGCTTAAAAAAGCTTATTTATAAAACTAGCAAGTAGCCCCACCAACTAAATGTAATTTAGCATCTATTATCTCTTGTTTTCTATCTAATAAATCATTAGCTAATAATTGAGCTTCTACATTATCAAATCCTATTCTCTCTATTGTAGCTGCAAATCTTTCTCCAGTTTTTCCTTGCTCTCTGAATAAAAGTATAGCTTTTTCAATTACTGATAATGCTTCCTCTTTTGAAGTAAATACCTTTCTTAATGCAATACCGTGAGCGATCTTTTTACCCCATCTTCCTCCGATATAGATTTTGAATCCATAATCTCCATCTTCTATTGCATCAAAGTGACATTTTCCTACACAAAGACCACAGTTGTTACAAAGATCTTTATCAATCTCTAATATTCCATCTACAACTTTTGCTGCCTTCATTGGACATACATTTTCTACAGCACATTTTTTACATCCACTACATAGATCTTCATCAAACTTAGGCACTCTTTGACCTATAATTCCGATATCATTTAAATCAGGTTTTACACAGTTATTTGGACATCCTCCAACTGCAATTTTGAATTTATGAGGTAATTTTACATCTGCATACCCCTCAAAGAATCTTTTGTGAATCTCAGTTGCTATAGCTTGAGTATCACATAATCCATAGTTACAAGTTGTTCCTTTACAAGCTACTACTGGTCTTACTTTTGATCCAGTTCCTCCAGTTACTAAATCGTATTTTGCAAAGTACTCTCTTACTGCCTCTATATCATTGTAGTTTATTCCTGGAATCTCAACAGTTAATCTTGATGTAAAACTAACTCTTCCTGCTCCAAATTTTTCTGCTACTTCTGATATTGCTGTATTTTGAGCTGCTGTTATAACTCCATTCTCAGTTATAACTCTCACAGAGAATTCCTCCGTCCCTTTGTTATGTAAAAACCCTAGAGCTTTTACTCTTTTGATATCTTCTGGTTTTAATGCCATCGATCTTCCTCCTCAATTCTAATATTTTAATTTACTTTTATTCTTTATCCTTCTTAATAACAACTTTATTAGTCTTCATTAATTGGAGTAAATTTCTCTCCACCTTCTAATACCTTTGTATTAGTATATCCATAATATTTTAAACGGTTTTGAACCATATAAGCACGCTTACCTTTATTACAAATTAATAGTAATTTTTCATCTAGCTCATGGTTAGGTAATTTTCCTGTTATTGTAGGTAAGTCCACATACTCTTTACCCTCTAATGTTGGTACTAAACAAGCATCTAATATTGTATATCCTTCTGTTTCACCATTTGTATACTCTTCTGGAGTTACTGTTTCATAAGCTCCTTTTAGCTTGTTAAACATAACATTTACTGTATGAACTAATGGGTGTATTGCTGTTGAGAATGGTGGTGCATATGCTAAATCTAAATCTTCTAAATCGTGAAGAGTAGCTCCCATAGACATTGCAGTTACAACTACGTCAACTACTTTATCTACTGCTCCAACTCCCATTACTTGTAGTCCTAATACTTTTAATGTATCTCTATCAGCTATTAATTTTATAAAGAAGTTTGATGCTCCTGCATAGTAGTGTGCCTTATCATCAGCTACTGTAATAACTGAAACAACATTGTATCCAGCTTCTTTTGCAGCTTTTTCAGTAAGCCCTGTTCTTCCTACATTTAATTCAGGAAGTTTTGCAACTGCAGTTCCTACTACTCCTTTATAAGCTATTTTTTCACCATTTATGTTTCTAGCAACTATACGTCCTTCCATATTAGCTGTAGATCCCATAGGTGCCCATACATCTTTTCCTGTGATTATATTTTTTACAAATACACAATCTCCTGCTGCATATATATTTTCATCATTTGTTTGCATATATTCGTTAACTTTTACAGTTCCATTTGCATTTAATTCTATTCCACTATCTTTTAAGAACTCTGTATTTGGTCTTATTCCTGCAGACATAATAACTGCATCCACTTTCATAGCTCTTCTAGAAGTTTGGATTTTCTCAACTTTTCCCTCTCCTAAAATTGCTTCTAATTTAGTATTTGCAAATACCATTATTCCGTGATCTGCTAGATGATTTTCTGCAAATTCTGCAAACTCTTTATCAAAACCAGCTAAGATATTTGGTGCCATCTCAATTACAGTAGTTTTAACATCTTGTAATGCTAAGTTTTCTGCTACTTCTAATCCGATATATCCTCCACCAATTACAGCTGCTCTCTTTATTTTTCCAGCTTCAATATCAGCTCTTAAGCTTATTGCATCTTCTGGAGTTCTCATAAAGTAAACACCAGGTAGATCTATTCCCTCTAAGTTTGGAACGAATGGTCTAGCTCCTGTAGCTATAACTAATTTATCATATGTATAAACTTTCTCTTCGTTTGTTTTTAAATCAATTGCTTTAACTGTTTTTTCTGCTCTATTTACTTCGATAGCTTCTGTTTCAGTATGAACTTCTGCTCCTGTAAGTTTTGCAAATTTCTCAGGTGTATTTACTATTAACTGTGATTGATCCTTTATTATATTTCCTACATAATAAGGTAATCCACAACCTGCATAAGAGATATCTTTACTCTTAGTAATTATTGTAACTTCATGATCACGATTTTCTCTTTTTAATTTTGCTGCTACTTTAGTTCCAGCAGCTACTCCACCGATAATTAATACTCTCATGATATTCACTCCTTTAAATCTTTTTTCAAAATTGTAAAGTTATACTTAAATATTATTTTTTCAGGATGATTATAACATTTTAGATAAAAAAAATAAAATAGTTTTATCAAATATAATATATAAAAAAAACTAATATAGTCGTGATTAAAATCACTGTAAAATTAACCATTTTTTGATTACTTCTTTAACTTACCACTATTTTTTCTAAGTTTTTAGTATTTTACACATTTTTATTCTTAGTATTGTATTTTTTTATATTATTATAATATGCGTTAATTTTAATCAAACAATTTCAAAAAATATCCATATTTTTCCTCAAAAAAAACAAGAATTGTGCAAAATTCTGAAAATTTGATCAATAAAAAATTAATCCATTCTCTTTTAATTACACAATTCTCTTATTTTTCTTAATTAATACAATTAAAATTATTTTAAAATCTACATATTCTCACAAAATTTTTTAATCTCTTCTAAAAAATCTTTTACTGCTGGTGATAATACCTTATTTTTATGATAAACTAAATTAAATGTTCTTTTCCATTTAAATCCTTTTAGCTCTAATTTTTTTAACTTTCCATCCTTTATCTCATTCTCTACCAAGCACTCTGATATTACAGTTATTCCATGATTATTTAAAACACCTTGAATTATCGCCCCTGGTTCACTAGCTTCCCAATCAATATTTATACTATACCCTTGTGCCTGTACAAAGTTAGTAAAGATATCTCTAGTTCCACTTCCCTCTTCTCTCATTATAAAATTTTCCTTTACTATATCTTTCATTGATACAATCTCTTTACTAGCTAATGGATGCTCAGAGCTACAAACTAAAACTAATTTATCCTCTTTTATAGGTGTTACTAACAGATGTGGACTCTTTATTATTCCCTCTACTATACCTACATCTAACTCATTTGATAGCAATCTTTTCTCAATCTCTCTTGTGTTATTTACATATACTCTTATTTTTTCATCTTCATGTTTCTCTTTAAATTTGCTTAAGATCAAGCTTATCAACCTATTACCTATTGTTACTGTAGCTCCAATTTGTAATGGTAAGTTATGATTTGGATTTTTCATTGTTTCTTCTAGTACATTATAATAGTTTATAACCTTTTTAGCATGATTTAGTAAGATCTTTCCATCCTCTGTTATACATAGAGTTTTCGGAAATCTCTCAAATAACTTAACTTCATAATGTGCCTCTAATTCTGAAATTACTTGACTCACTGTAGGCTGAGATATAAAAAGTTTATTCGCAGCCTGACTCATTTTCCCACAATTAGCTACTTCTATAAAAATTAGAAGATGCCTTAATGTCATAATACCACTCCCTTTATAATCATTTTATTACTACTTTATCAGATTAAAAATATATGAAACAAAACTTCTAAATCTAAAATCTATACTTTCTAATTTCACTCTATCTCTTTTCTCTGTATAGAAATCAAATTCATTTAGTTGATACTCTGTCTTCCCTATTCTTATGATATCCATCTCTAAAAACACTCTGTTTACCTTATCTAATATGATTAATTTTTCAGATGTATCCTCTTTTCCTTCAGTAACTATATAGTTAACTAGCTCATTTTCCAATACATTTACAATCTTATTTTCAGATAGCTTTATATTTTTAAACTTATTCAGATCCTCAACATTACTATCTTTTACCTTAAATTGCTTATCGAATACCATTCCATTTAATTTCTCTGCTTTTTTCTCTATTTCCTTTGCCTTTTCAATCTCTACTTCACCAGAATAGAAAACTTTTATACTCTCTGCCTCTCTGATCTCCTCTTCTGTAACTACATCTATAAATATACCTTTCTCTAAATCAAAAGTACAAAAGTGTTGTTTTCCTTTAACTTTCACACACCAAATTACAAAGTTTGAATAATATCTTAAAAGAAAATCATTCAACAGCTCCTCTTTCCACTCCTCTTCTCTCCATTCTCTATTTCCAATCATCTGATATACAAAGAAGTTTTCTGTCTCTGCTACTAGATACTCTTTTCTCTTTTTTAATCTCTTTAACTCTTTCTGGTAAAATTCCACTCTCTTCTCTTCATCTTCAAATTTGTTTGAAAATTTAGGTAAGCTCTTTAACTCTTTTTCCTCTTGATTATATATCGAAACATTTAGATCTCTATTCAATATCAACTTGATCTCTCTTTTTCCGTAATCTAATACTTTTACTCCAATTTTATCAAATCCTAAAGAAAAATCCAACCTATTTTCAAATATTGGATTAAATACTTCATCTGTTTCAATTGAAGCATTCTCTATTAAAAATCTCTCCATTTGAGGATTTTGTAGCCCATTTTGTATATGTTGAAGTAGTGTGAATATATCTCTTCTACCACTATACACCATTATCAATAATATATTCAATACCTCTTTAGATTTTCCTTTTTTTATTAAATTTTCACACTGTGTTAAAAACTCATCTACCATAAAATCATCAGCAACAAAAGAAAAAACCTTTACTATACCTATATATTTTTCTGGCATCTTATTATCTATCCAAGTTTCCAATAGAGTTTTTATACATTTTCTCAAATCCCTCTCATTTAAAAACTCTCTTATCTTTTTACCAAATTTTGTCTCTCTCTCCTCATTAGATAGTGTATGTAATGAGACATACAACTTTATCACAGCTTCATCTACTAATCTATCACTATCTTTTTCTCTTACTATTTTATAGACTTCACTCTTTAGATATGGGATATCTCTCTTTTCCTGTTGTAGTATCTCTTTGCAATACTCCTCTAATTCAACTATACTGTTGAAATTACTTGTTCTATCCCCTTCCCAAACTCTTTTCAATTTTTCAATATTTTTCAAAATCACTTTATTTTTTGACTCTGCTAGCTCTACTATCTTTAAAGAACACTCTTTCTCTTTGGTTTTCAATATTTCAAATAATAACTCTAAAATCTCCTCATTAGTTGTTGAAAGATAAGACATTAAGCTCTCAACATTAAATTGAGTATCTGTCCTGTATGTGTACTGCATCATCTCGCCAAAAGAGTGATAATCCTTAAATACATTTTTCTCTAAAAGTTCATAAAAAATCTCTTCATTCTTCTTTACAAATTCTGTAAATTCCTTTTCAGATTTTATCACGACATACTCTAGTGTTCCTACAATTAGAAATTTTTTATCTAAATTTGTTATTTTAGCTACAATCTCCCAAGGATTAACTCTACTCTCTTCTCCTACTACCATCTCATAATTAGATATTATATTTATAAACTCATTTAGATCTCTCTTTTTTTCTAAGTAAAATTCATACATACTCTTTATCTCAACTTCTACATCCATAAAAGTCAACATATAACCTAAAGTATTTAAAATTCTAATCTCTTTTTCCATCTCTTTTTTCCCATCCAATTGAGATATTAAAAGATTTATTCTCTCTCTATAACTATTCAAATATCTGCTTTTATCCTCTTCAGCTAAAATATCCTCTCTCAGTAGTACAGAAAGTATTATTGACCCTAGCTCGATATTTTGTTCACACATTCTCTCCAATAGTTCAATACTTTTCTCAATATCACTCTCTATAAGAGTTTTTAGCTCTCCAAAAATACTGAATTTTTCACTACTTTGATATAAATATACAAGTTTATAAATAAATGGTAAATTTGACTCATTTATATATTTAGAGTAGGCTTTTTCATTTGAGAAGTTTTTTTCTTTTAACATATCTGGAAAAGTAAGTATCTCTATAAGTTTTAATATATACTCCCTATTCTCACTCTCAACATCAGAATAGACACTCTTTATAACTTCAACTAATTCTCCAGCTTTTTCTCCATCACTATCTAAATCAAATTTTAGCTCTTTTATCCCTAGATCATAGTTTAATATATTCTCTACTCTCTCTTTTGAGTAGTTTCTACATATAACATTTATAATCTCCTGCTCTAACTCTACAATCTTATCTTTTTTCCCATCTTGAATTTTTTGTTTAAGTGCTATCAATACAAGAGATGTAACCTTATCCACTCTATCTGAAGCTAGATAATTTTCTAATAGATCTGGAAATCTCTTCTCTACTTCATTAACTAGAATTTCAAAAGTTAGCATAGCCATCCCTTTATTTTTAAAGCTGTATTCTAAATCCTTTATTATAAAATCCTGTGAAAATTTTAACTCCTTGTAAAAAAGATATCTCTGATTAAAGTTAGACAACTCCTCTATCATCTTATCTTGATAACAATCATATCCCAATGTAAATAATCTTTTTAAAATATTGGTATCCTCACCTTTTTTTAATGTTTTATTTCTATTAAAGATATCTAATTCAGAAAATAGAAGATGATTATAAAATTTTATCTTAGCTAGTTCATTTCTATTGAATTTTTCATCTGAACTCTCATATAAAAACTCCTCTATTTTTTTTCTATTCATCTTATTACAACTACTTAATAGATATTTCGATATTTTCTCTCTACTCATTCAGCCCTCCATAACTTATAATTCAATATATTTTAACATATAATTTAAATAACTCCTAATCTCTCTTTAAGAAAATGTGGTATAATATAATAATAGATCATATCATTCTGGAGGTTTTAGCTATGAATAAAAGGGTACTAAGTTCTAGTTATTTAGGTGTAGAATCTTTCTTAATTGAAGTTGAAGTTGATATAAGTAATGGCCTTCCAAATTTTTCTATTATTGGTTTGGGTGATACTGCTATCTCTGAGAGTAAAGATAGAATTAAAACAGCTTTAAAAAATAGTGGCTTTAAATTAGAACCTAAAAAAATCATAGTCAATCTATCTCCAGCTGGAATTAGAAAAGAGGGATCACATTTCGATCTCCCCATTGCTATAGGTATAATGTTGGTTATGGGCTTTATAAAAGATAGATACAATGCAATTGACAACTACCTCTTTTTAGGTGAGTTATCTTTAAATGGTGATGTAAAGAGAATTCGTGGGGCTCTTAACTCCGTAATTTTTGCTAAAGAAAATGGCTACAAAGGAGTGGTACTTCCTCTTGAAAATTTCCAAGAAGCTACTTTGATCAAAGGAATTAACATCGTTCCTGTAGAAAATTTAAATGATGTTGTAAATTTTATTTCAAAAAATATAGTTAAAAGTGTTCAAACTAAGATTATAGAGAAAAATGAAGAGAACTTAATGGACTTTTTAGATGTAAAAGGACAGAGTATGGCAAAACGAGCCTTAGAGATTGCAGCAGCTGGAAAACATAATATCATTTTAATTGGTAGTCCAGGTTCTGGAAAATCTATGCTTTGTAAAAGAATTACCACTATACTTCCTCCACTAAATGAGAAAGAGATAATTGAAAGCACCAAAATATATAGTATTGCTGGAGAGTTGACAGAATCAAAGCCTATAATAAGCTCTCCTCCTTTCAGATCCCCTCATCACACAAGCACACCTGTATCTATAGTAGGTGGTGGAAAAAAAGTTATTCCTGGGGAGATCAGTCTCGCCTCAGGTGGAGTACTTTTTCTTGATGAGCTAGCTGAATTTCCTAGAAGCGTCCTTGAAAGTTTGAGACAACCTTTAGAAGACGGTATTGTTTCCATATCTAGAGCTCAATATAGAGTTGAATTTAAATCTAACTTTATCTTTGTAGCGGCAACCAATCCTTGTCCTTGTGGCTATGCTCTAGAACCTACAGGTAAATGTATCTGTACTCAGACCGAGATAAATAAATATATAAAAAAAATATCTGGTCCAATAATGGATAGAATTGATCTCCATGTTGAAATGAGAAGACTCAATGAAAATGAGTTACTTACATATCAAAGTGGGGACTCTTCAAAAATTATTAGAGAGAGAGTTATTAAAGCTCGAGCCATTCAAAAGGAGAGGTTTGGAGATGACATATACAACGGAATGATGTCTCAAAAAGATATCCAAAAATATTGTACTCTATCTGATGAAAATAGAGAATACTTTAAAAAGGTTATACAAACACTACAAATCTCTGCTAGAGGCTACGATAAGATTCTAAAAGTAGCTCGTACTATAGCAGATCTTGCTGGAAGTAGTGACATTGAAAAAGAACATCTTATGGAGGCAGTTTCTTTTAGAGAAAACTCAATAAATTAATTAGCAAATTGTATATCAATATGGTATAATAAAAAGAGTAAATTTTAAGAAAAGGTGAACGATATGAAAAAAGAAACATATGACATTAATTTCTTAAATGAAGATAAGATAAACGAGATCTTAATGTCTGCAAAAAAATATTCAAATGACAGAGAGACTATCAACAAGATAATAGAGAAAGCATCTCTTGCTGAAGGAATTACTCCTGAAGAGGCTGCAATTCTATTAAATGTGGAAGATAAGGATCTTTTAGAAAAAATATACAAAGTTGCAAAACAGATTAAAGAAAAAATTTATGGGAAAAGAATTGTTATGTTTGCTCCACTTTACGTGAGCAACTACTGTGTAAATAACTGTGTATACTGTGGTTACCAACATTGCAATGATAAACTTAATAGAAAAAAATTGACTAGAGAAGAGCTTGTAAGTGAAGTAAAAGCTTTAGAAAAACTTGGACATAAAAGAATTGTTCTTGAAGCTGGAGAAGATCCTATTAACTGCTCTTTAGACTATATTTTAGAGTGCATTAAAGATATCTATTCTATCAAATTTGAAAATGGAAACATCAGAAGAATAAATATCAATATTGCTGCTACAACTGTTGAAAACTATAGAAAATTAAAGGAAGCTGAAATAGGTACTTATACTCTTTTCCAAGAGACTTTCCATAAACCTACATACGAGTCTCAACACCTATCTGGTCCTAAGAAAGATTACTATTACCATACTACAGCTATGTTTAGAGCTAGAGAAGCTGAGATAGATGATATTGGAATCGGTGTACTGTATGGACTTTATGACCATAAATACGAAACTGTAGCTATGATACTTTATGCTAATGAGCTTGAAAGAGTCACTGGAGTTGGACCTCATACTATATCTGTTCCAAGACTTAGAGAAGCTAGCAATGTTACATTAAAAGAGTACCCACATCTTGTTAATGACGATGATTTTAGAAAAATAGTAGCTGTATTAAGATTAGCTGTTCCTTATACAGGTATGATACTTTCTACTAGAGAAGAGAGTGGATTTAGAGATGAGATTATTGAATTGGGAATTTCACAAGTAAGTACTGGTTCTTGTACTGGTGTAGGTGGATACTCTGAAGCTAATGAAAATACTGCTCAATTTGAAGTAGGGGATCACCGTTCTCCTATGGAGATGCTAGAAAGTCTAATAAAGAGTGGTTACATCCCTAGTTATTGTACTGCTTGTTATCGTTCTGGACGTACAGGAGATAGATTTATGGAGATAGCAAAGAGTGGAAACATCAATGTTATGTGTGAAGCTAACGCTCTTATGACTTTAAAAGAGTTCTTACTTGATTATGCTGATGATTCTTTAAGAGAATTGGGAAGTAAAGCTATTCTTGAAGCTTTAGAAAAAATGCCAAATGAAGAGTTTAAAAATAAGATTAAAGGATTCTTAAAAGATATTGAAAATGGAGCTAGAGATATTTCGGTATAGCTAGTATAAATGAATAAAGAAAAAGGAAAAAATTACTATCAAAAAGTAATTCTTTCCTTTTTTTATTAGTTTATTTTATAGATTTACTGCCTTTCCTTTTTCAAAATCAATCTGACCAAATAATTTTCCATTTTCATAGAATAGACTCCAATGTCCATCTAACATATTATCTTTAAAATTTCCCAATACATTTATTATTCCATTTTTATAATATCTTATATATCTTCCATTCTTCTTAGCTTCGTGATATTCCTCTTTTATCTCTATATCTCCATTCTCAAAATAATAAGTTACACTTCCATCTAATTCTCCCATTTTATAGTTTTTGATCTCTTGAATATTACCATTTTTATAGTACTTTATACTCTCTCCATTCAGAATATTATTTTTAAAAGTTATACTTTCATATACATCTCCATTAGGAGTATAAGTTATTCTCTTTCCATTTAGACTTCCTTTAATAAAAAAAGCTCTTACCCTTATACTTCCATCTATATAGTATTGTACCCACTCTCCATTCATTAAATTATCTTTAAATTGTACATACTCTTTTAAATTTCCATTTGGATAAAATTGCAAAAACTCTCCGTCCAACTTATTATCCTTATACTCTATACTCTCTTTTAAATACCCATTTGGGTAGTATTTTTTATCTATACCATTTTTTATTCCATCTATATAATCAGCTTCCTCTTTCAGAATATCATTGGAGTACTTGCATATTAACTTGCCTGTATAGGGCGTATCTTCTCCCTTTATAAACACTCTTCCATTGAATGTTATTTGATCAAAAAAATTTTCCACTCTTTTTTTCATAGTCTCACCTCACAATAAAAAATCCTAGACTTACAGTCGATTAAAAAACAAAAAAATAGGCTATTCATCACCACGACTAAAGTCAGGGGATTTCTAGCCTTTTGTTATAAATCTAGGATTAATATTTACAATTACAAAAAATACGAAAATATTCCTATTCCCCTATACTCGTCCTCGCAAGTTAGTTATTAAATCAATGGCAGGTCTCCTGACTTAGAATCTCTTTACTCACAACCTTCCCGAATATCTTCAGTGGTATTCTGCTTTCATCATCTTTACAGTGGCGGGACCGTGTAGTATTTTCACCTACTTCCCTTTTAATTCAGTTTAAATTGAAACCAATTGATCCATTATTTTGTTTATAATATAATTATATCCGTTACATTTTTCTTTGTCAATATCACTTTTTATCTTTTTTATTTTCTTTATATATTTTATATGATATAATTTATCTAAATTAATTCTATAAAAAGGAGAAAAGACTGATGAATACGAAAAAACTTAATTGGCGTACTCTTGCAATGATGGGATTCACAGTTGTATGGGGCTTTGGAAATGTGGTTAATAACTATGCTAACCAAGGTCTTACTGTCGTTATATCCTGGCTATTAATACTATCTTTATATTTCTTACCCTATGCTTTAATGGTAGGAGAGATGGGATCGGCCTTTGAACAAAAAGCTGGAGGTGTATCTAGCTGGATTGGATCTACTTATGGACCTATGATAGCTTACTTAGCTGGTTGGACATACTGGGTAGTACATATACCATACCTTGCCCAAAAACCTCAAGGAGCATTGATTGCTTTGAGTTGGGTATTTTTTCAAAATGGTGATATGATTAAAAGTTTTAATCCGTTGATGTTACAATCACTTGTTCTTTGTTTATTTTTACTTTTTTTATGGTTATCTTCAAAAGGTATAAATTCATTAAAAAAGATTGGAGCTTTAGCTGGAACTTCTATGTTCTTTATGGGAATACTATATATTCTTCTAACTGTTGCAGCTCCATCATTAATGAGTGTAAACTCTGCCACTGTTGATTGGAGTTTGAAAACTTTTATGCCTAAATTTGATTTCACTTATTTCACAACTATATCTATGCTTGTTTTTGCAGTTGGTGGTTGTGAAAAGATATCTCCATATGTTAAAGATGTAGATAATCCTAATAAAAATTTCCCTAAGGGAATGATAATCCTAGCTGCTTCTGTTGGATTATCTGCTCTATTAGGATCTCTTGCTATGGGAATAATGTTTAATAGTAATAATATTCCTTCAGATCTAAAAATGAACGGTCAATACTATGCTTTTAAACTACTTGGTGAGTACTATGGAGTAGGAAACTCTCTTATGATCCTATATGCTGTTGCTAATACATTAGGACAGATTTCTGCTCTGATGTTTTCAATAGATGCTCCTCTAAAAATATTAATTGGAGAGGGAGATCGTAGATTTATTCCAGCATCATTTACTAGAACAAATAAATACGGTGCTCCCATTGCTGGTTATAAATTAACTGCTATACTAGTTGGTATTCTTATTATTATCCCTGCTTTAGGTATTGGTGATATGAATAATCTATATAACTGGCTACTAGATCTTAACTCTATTGTTATGCCTTTGAGATATCTTTGGGTTTTCCTTGCTTATATAGGACTTAGAGGACTTGCTAAAAATAGAAATTTAACTTCAAATATAGCATTCAAATTTATAAACAATGATAAAGTAGCTACTTTAGTTGGTGTTTGGTGTTTTGGTTTTACAGCCTTTGCTTGTCTTATGGGAATCTTCCCTAAAAACTTAGCTCCATTTAGTTCTGAATGGATATTCCAAATCACTTTGAATATCTTAACTCCAATAGTACTTGTAGGTCTTGGATTTATCTTCCCTAAAATAGCTAAGAAACAAAATAACTGATAATTTATTTTAAAGTAGAGGTCAGATATAAATTATATCTGACCTTTTATTCATTAATTCTTAATTTTAAAACTAGATCTTTATCCTCAATACTAACCCTTTTAGATTCTCTGATTTTCTGTATAGCTTTATTCTGTATCCAACTATCTAATCTCTGACTCTTTAGATATTCTAATGTTTTTTCTCTAAATTTTATAAACATAATTGAAATCAACCAAGCTTGTGACATTTTTACATAGTAATCTTCATTTTTTATCCTTAAGCAGATCTCAAATATATTATCTATATAATCACTGATCAAATAAAAATCCAATAATACTACTACTCCAAACCTTATTCTCCAAGAATTGTCTGCTTCTATGCAATTTTTTATAAAATCGTAATATCTTTCTCGCTCTTTTTTTAAAAATTTTAAATTTGCAACTACTATATCACAAACAGCCCAGTTATCTATATTTTCTATAAATTGATTCAAGTATTCTATCCTTTCTTCATACATTGAAGAACAATAGCCCAATATCAAACCTTCTATTACGGATTCTTCATAGTACTCATCTCCACTATATTTCAAATACCCCTTCCAATCTCCTTTAGATATTATTTTAGCATACTCCTTTAATACTGGTGTTCTAATTCCAATAACATCTTTTTTTACTCCTAACAATTTAGAATGAAACTCTCTATACTTTTCATCTCCTTCTAACAAAAGAAATTTTTTAAACTCTTCATACTTTTCTAAATCCCAAACAATATTTTTTAATTCCATTATTTTCGCTCCTTTGACTCAAATATCTTAAAAAACCCCTTATTATTTTTATATTTTCCATAAATTATATATGTAGAATCTTTATAGTAGAGTGTCTCTCCCTCTATATAGTTTTTTATAACACTTAAAAATTTAAAGTTTAATGAATAATAAAAATCATATGCAATAATTGTATCATATATTATCTTTATAAAACTAGGAATATCCTTATATATACTATATTTCTCTTTTATAAGTATGTGATCAGAAAGTTTTAAAATTTCCTCGATATTTCTGCCATCATTTCTTAAATAGTTTTTTATCTCATTATCACTTATCTCAAATCCATTTTCCTTTAAAAATAGTAAATTTCTTTTAGTTGATTCAAATCCATAATTTTGGATAGAAGCATTAACTTCTTCCCAAATATCCCTATAATCCTGTACCATGTTTTTTATAATTTGAATTAAATAGTTTGTTTCACCTCTATTCTTTTCAATCTCTATATTATGTATAGTAAATCTAATTCCAATTACTTTATTATTTTTATTTTCTCCTTTTTTTATTTTGTCATATTTTATTGTAAAATTTGAAAATGTATTAAGTTTTTCCACAAGAGGTTTCAAAATATTTTTTTCAAAATCAAAAAATCTTTCATAAGAATCGTTAGAAATTTCTAATAGATCTTTTAGTTCTTCCAACTCTATCTCAATCTCCCTATCTTGTTCTATATTTTTTATCAATAGATTCATAAATTTTATCACTATTTTTTTTCTCAAATAAAAAAATGTTCTCAATGAAATTCCATATTCAAAACTATTCTTTGTAAAAGAATTTATTATACTAGGAACTACAAATATTGTAAAAGTTTCATTTATCTTTTGATAACCAGCTACATAGTTAAAAGAAACAACATTTTCCTTCTCTCCATCTAGATAACTCAACTTTAACCCCTTATTCATCAAGCCTTTTAGCCCTTGCTCTATCTCTTTTTCTTCAACTTCAAACTCCTCTTGTTTAAAAGTTAGTATTGTATATTCTTTTTCATTTTTCTCTATATTTTTCTTTATTTTTTCTAATATAATTTGAAAAATTTTATCCTCTAATCTTGAAGTCCTTACATTTATATCAACAAAAATATTTTTAATATTTTTCATTTATTTAAATTTCTCCCAACTTTTTTAATTTTTTTATTTAATTTTAACATATTTATAGACGAAATTAAATTATTAAAATAGAAAAAAATATTTTTTTTAGAAAATAATAGACGATATTTTTTATTAAAAATATGAAATTTGACAAAAATATACATTTTATTTTATATTATGAACATAAGAAACTATTACTGAGAAAATTTGATGGAGGTTGGAATATGTTAAGTAAAGAGTTTATTAAAATGAACCTTACTGGAAAAAATAAAAATGAGATTTTAGAAGAAATGGTTGATATTCTTGATAAAGGTGGAGTTCTAAATGATAAGGAAGAGTATTTAAGAGTAGTTAAAGAGAGAGAAGCTACATCTTCTACGGGATTAGAAGAGGGAATTGCTATTCCTCATGGAAAGACAAAAGCTGTAAAGAAAGCTACTATAGCTTTTGGAAAATCTGAAACTGGTGTAGATTTTAACTCATTAGATGGAGAGAAAGCAAGATTATTTTTTATGATTGCAGCTCCAGAAGGAACTACTGATGAGCATATTGAAATGCTATCTAAAATTACTAACAAACTTTTAAATGATGAATTTAGAGAAAAATTGGATAATGCTAAAACAGAAGATGAGATAATAAAATTATTTAACAGTGTTGAAAAGAAAGAAAATGAAGCAACAATAAAAAGAGACGGATATGTTGTAGCTGTAACTGCTTGTCCTGTTGGTATTGCTCATACATATATGGCTGCTGATTCATTAATTAATAAAGCTTTAGAATTAGGAGTGGATATAAAGGTTGAGACTAATGGTAGTGTTGGTGTTAAAAACGAACTAACTACTGAAGATATCAAAAGAGCTACTGGTGTTATTATAGCCGCTGATAAGAGCATAGATATGGATAGATTTGAAGGAAAAAAACTTATACAAGTTCCTGTGAAAGAAGCTATTAGAATTCCTGAAGAATTAATCAATAAAACTCTGAATGGAGAGGGTACAATATTCCACTCTTCATCTAAAAAAGAGAGTAAAACTACTGCTAAAAATGAAAAGACTGGAGCTTATAAACACTTAATGAATGGTGTTTCTAATATGTTACCATTAGTTGTTTGTGGGGGAGTTCTTATTGCTCTTTCAATTGCTCTATCTGGAATTAAAGCTGGAGCTGGAGCTGATGTTACAAATCCGTTTTTAAAATCAATGTTAGATTTAGGTGTTACTGCATTTGGACTTATGATTCCTGTTTTATCAGGATATATAGCTATGAGTATTGCTGATAGACCTGGTTTAGCTCCTGGACTTGTAGGTGGTGCTTTGGCTAATACAGCTGGAGCTGGATTTTTAGGTGGAATGGTTGCTGGTTTTGCTGCTGGTTACATTGCAAAATGGGTTAAAAACTGGAATGTCCCAGCTGGATTGAGACCTATTATGCCAATCTTTGTAATTCCCTTAGTTTCTACTGGTTTAGTAGGTATATTGATGTATTTTATCAGTTCTCCTATATCTGGATTTATGAATGCTTTAACTAATGTCCTTAAAGGAATGCAAGCAGGATCTATCTTTCTAGCATTGATTTTAGGGCTTATGATATCTTTTGATATGGGTGGACCTATCAATAAAGTTGCCTTCCTGTTTGGATCTGCTATGATCACTCAAGGAGTTCCAGAAGTTATGGGACCTATTGCTGTAGCTATCTGTATTCCTCCTATTGGAATGGGATTGGCTACTATGATTGGTGGTAAAAATTTTGAAATCTCTGAAAGAGAAGCTGGAAAAGCCGCATTTGCTATGGGACTTATAGGAATTACAGAGGGAGCTATTCCATTTGCCGCTGCTGATCCTTTAAGAGTAATCCCATCTATAATGACAGGTAGTGCTATTGGTGCTGTTATAGCTGCTATTGGTAAGGTTACTGATCATGCTCCTCATGGTGGACCTATTGTTTTACCAGTTGTTGACAATAAATTGATGTTTATTATAGCCATAGTTGTTGGTTCATTAATTACTGCTATCATGGTTAATATACTTAAAAAAATAAAAAAATAGTTCAAGTTGAAAAAAAATAACTCCCATGCTATTATTTATATAGAATGGGGGTTATTTTTATGAGAAAAATTTTAATGAAAAGTATTATTCAATCTATTCCAGCAGTGATTATTGGTGGAATAATGGCGATAATCGCCCTATATACAAAAATAGATTTTTTTAAAATTGTAAGTAACTACAGTTTTTTTATTGTTCCCCCACTTCTAGCTGGGTTTATCGCTAAAGAAAAGTGTGGTAGTACTGGATTTATTCCCGCTCTTATCTTAGGAAGTCTATCTCAATTTATCAATCTTGGACTTATTGGTGGAATTCTTTCAGGAATATTTATTGGATATTTTATTGAACTTTTAAAAAAGATAAAAGTTCCTTTGGAATTTAGCTCTATTATGTATCTGATAATTATTCCAATAGCTTCAACACTATTAGGTAGTTCTATTATGTTCTATCTTTTAAAAGAACCAATAACTTTTTTTATAGAAAATACAAATGTCTACCTCAATACCTTAAGTGATAAAAACATTATATTTTTGATCTTTATACTCGGGGGTATGATTGGAGCTGATTTAGGTGGACCAATTAACAAAATAGCATATATTTATGGCATTACAACTTTAGATTATGGTAAATATGATATTATGGGCCCTCTTGCTGTGGCTATATGCATTCCACCACTATCATTAGGAATAGCTCAATATATCTTAAAAAATAGATTTTCAAAAATTGAACGTGATACTGGTATTTTAGCTATATTTTTAGGTATACTTGGAATTACTGAAGGAGCCCTAATATATTTAACTAAAGATATTAAAATTCTTCCAATAACAGTTATAAGTTCTGCTATTGGTGCTTGTTCAGCAGCTATTCTTCACGTTACTTCAAAAGCTCCTCATGGTGGATTAATTGTTTTGCCACTTATAGATAATAAAATAGGTTTTTTAATTTCCATTGCTATTGGTAGTCTAGCAGCTATTTTCCTACTCTATTTCCTTAAAAATCCAGTAAACAAAGAAATTTAAAATAAAAAAGTTGATTGCTAGGAACACTTTCCTTAACAAATCAACTTTTTATTTTATACTCTTAGTTATTTTTTCAAATTGAAATCTCCTTCAGCTAAAACTACAGATGCAAATATCAAAATCCCACCAAATAACATCTTTATAGTTAAAATATCTCCCATAAATATCACTGAAGCTAATGCTCCAAATAATATCTCTGTTGAAAGTATCAAAGATGTTGTAGAAGCAGCCACATATCTTTGAGCAGCTGTTTGAACTAAATATGCTATCATTGTATTACAAATTACTAAAAATCCAATAGCCAATACTTGAACTGTATTTAGTTTTGTGCTAATTAAAGAGAAATTTTCAAATAAAATATTCAATACAAATGTCAAAATTCCAGCACTTAACATTTGAAAAGTATTGACTATAACAGGGTTCTTTCCCTTTATAGTAGCTCCAATTATCGACATTTGCAAAGCAAAAAATATAGCACACACAAAAGTTAGAAAATCTCCATAGTTCACGCTAAAATCCCCATCTAAAGAAAGAAATCCTATTCCAAACAAGCATAAAAAAGAAGCAAAATATATTATACTTTTTGGTTTTTCTTTAGTAATCAACCAAGAGATAAAAGGTACCATTACAACGTATGCACCTGTTATAAAAGCATTCTTTGAAGAGGTAGTATAAAACAATCCAACTGTTTGCAATGAAAATGCCAATCCTAAAACTAGTCCAGCTCCCAAGCCCAACTTTATCTCTGATCTTGTTGGTTTTTCTCCAGCAAATTTCAAATAGATAAACAGTATTAATGCTGTTACTAAAAATCTTATTGACATTAAAGCATTTGGTGCTATCCCACTCTCCAATGCAATCTTTGTAATTGGAAATCCACTTCCCCAAGAGGTTGCTACTAAAATTAGTGCCCCCTTATAAATACTCTTTTTCTCCATATTTGTATCCCCCCTACCAAATATTCTCATATTATAGGATACCCCATTATTCTCTTTTTTTCAATAAGGAGGATACAAAACTAAAAATTTTAAACTATTTTCTTTCCATGATACTCTTTGCTTGGTATAGTTTCAGATATCTCTTTTAGGCTATCCTTTGTAACCTTTCCTGCTACTATTATTATGATATCATCTCCAGCTTCTTTTATCATTGCATTTAAGATATCTTTTCCTTCTAAAGCAGTTTCTTTTGTTCCTGAAGTCAATATTCTATCAACTCCTAAATCTGCTAATTTTTTTACTTCAGCTACTGGATCTGCCAACTCATCTATTGCTTTATGAAAAGTTATTGACATAGGTTTAGCTAGTTCTATCATCTCTTTTATAGCTTCATAATTAATTGTATTATCTCTATTTAAAGCTCCTATAACAACACCTTTAACACCTAATTTTTTACAAACTCTTATATCCTCTTTCATTATCTCTAACTCTTCTTCTGTATAAAAGAAGTCTCCCCCTCTTGGTCTGATAATTACAAAAGCTGGAATATCTAGTTTGTCAACAACCATTTTTATAGTTCCATATGAAGGTGTTGTCCCTCCCTCTTCTAAGTTATCACAAAGTTCTACTCTCTCTGCTCCTAATTTTTGTGCTTCTATTGCTTCTAAAAAGCTCCCAATACATTTTTCTCTTAACATTTTTCCTCCTAAATATACTCACTTAATTTTAATATAGCTTTAGCATATACTTCTATTCCAATCTTTAACATATCCAAGTCCATACACTCATCAAAACTGTGGGGATTTCCTTTAAACTCCTTAAAATTTGGTCCAAAAGCCACTGTATTTGGCATAAGTTTAGCATAAGTTCCTCCACCTAAAGCTGCAGGCTCTTCATCTCTTCCAGTAATATCTCTATAGGTATCTTGCAAAGTTTTTACTAAGATAGAATCCTTTGCAAAATATAGTGGTGGATTGTGGTTCTCCTTAAAGAATACAACTCCATTTTCTTGGGCTCTACATTGTAACTCTCTATCTAAAATCTCCTCTGTTGTTGATATTGGATATCTAATATTGAATTTTATATTTATATACTCATCTATTTTTTTAGTAATTCCAGCACTGATAGTTAAATCCCCAGTTTCCATATTTAAACTATCTATTCCCAATAGTTTTCCGTCTGTTGTCTCTTGAATATGTTCAGCTATAAATCTTGCAAAATTTTTAAGTGAATCCTTTTCTTCTAATACCTCATTTAAAAATAAATACATTCCATAAATTGAGTTAATTCCTCTTTCAGGTGAACTTGCATGAGCAGCTTTTCCATTTACTGTCACTACCAATCTATCTTCCTCTTCCAATAATTCAAAACTACATTTTGAAAGTTCAACCATTTTTTTCAGACTCTCTTTAACTTTTGTAGCTGAACTATTTCTTAAAGTTATTTTTCCTTGTTCAGGAACTACATTAGATCTTGTCCCAGCTTGTATCTCTAAAACCTCTGTTCTATCCCAATCTATTCTCTCTCTAAAAGAAAATGTATATATACCCTTCTCTGAAAATATAACTGGAAATCTTCCATCAGGTGTAAAAGCATATTTTGGTGGTTTTTCTAAGCTTAGATAGTGTTTTATATCCTCATCTCCACTCTCTTCATTTGTTCCAAAGATCACTCTCACTCTTTTATTAAAGTGTGGATTCTCCTCTAATATAGCCTTTAATGAGTACAATGAAGATATGATTGGTCCTTTATTGTCTATAGCTCCTCTTGCTACCAGACAATTATTCTTTATCTCTCCTCCATATGGATCTACACTCCATTTAGAACAATCTCCTTCAGGTACAACATCTATATGTCCTAAGATAGCAATATACTCCTCTCCCTCTCCAATCTCAGCATAACCAACATAGTTATCTAGATTTTTAGTTCTAAATCCTAAATTTTGAGCCAATTCCAAAGTTTTTTCAAGTCCATATTTTAAATTCTCTCCAAATGGAGCATCTCCTACTGGTTCAGCTTTTACTGTTTTTATCTTTATAATATCTATAACATCTGACATTATCTTATCAAAATTATTATCTATATAGTTTTTAATTTTCATAGTTATCCTCCAAATAAACAAAGGAGCAACTAAAGAAGTTGCTCCTCATTTTTCAACTATCCTATTAAACCTAGAGCAAAGTCTAAAACTTTATCCCCTTTCATCATTCCATAATCAATAGTATTGATTACTTCTACTTTTTTTCCAACTTCAGCTGCCATCTTCTCAAATTCAGCTTTTCTATATTTAATTTGTGGTCCTAATAAGAAAACATCATATTTATCTAAGTTTTCTTTAAACATCTCTAGACCTACAGCTTTTATTTCAACCTCTATTCCCTTTTTTTCTGCTGCTTCTAACATTTTCTTTACCATCAAGCTTGTTGACATTCCGTTAGAGCAAAGTAATAATATTTTTTTCATATTGACACTCTCCTTATAACTCTGCTATTTTTATTCTCCTAATTCTGTTTCCTCTTTTAATGATGCTTTATCTAGTATTCTTAAGAATGGTAAGTAGATCATAGCTCCTAAAACTAAGTTAAATAACTGTATTAAAGCTCCTGATAATCCTCCTACTACAAAGAATCCACTTATAACTGCTGGTGTTGTCCAAGGTAAAGCAATTCCAATTGGTCTAGCTACAAGTCCTATATTCATAGCTATATACTGTGTTGTAACTACTACTAATGGAACTATATTAAATGGAATCAACATAATTGGGTTTAATATTACTGGTAATCCAAATAATAATGGTTCATTTATATTGAATAGACCTGGTACTGCTGCTATCTCTCCAACTGATTTTATATGTTTACTTTTTGCAAATATTATAATTGCTAATAATAGAGATAGTGTTGCTCCAGATCCTCCCATCCATACCATATCAAAGAATTGCTCTGTGATAACGTGTGGAATAGGTAATCCCTCTTTTATTGCTGCTATATTTTCTAATTGGTTCTCTAACCAGAATGGTCTAACAATACCATTTACCATTGATCCAGCATTAATTCCTACTGACCATAAAACAGATATTGAGAATACTGTTAACATAGATCCTATATATGAAGTTCCCAATGATTTTAATGGTATAGCTATCACTTTATATACAAAGTCATGAATAGTTCCAAATGATGTATGAGCCATTCCAACTCTTACTAATAGTGCTACTATTAATATTGCTGCTCCAGGAATAAGAGCTTCAAATGATCTAATTACTTCAGGTGGTACTCCATCTGGCATTTTTACTAAGATATTTCTTTTTACGAAAAATCTAAATATTACCATAGTAAAGAATCCTACCATCATAGCTATAAACATTCCTTTACTTCCTAACCAGTCAAAAGTGATTACACTTCCATACTCTTGTGTATTTCCTAAAGGTGTTAAGATAAAGAATGCCACTGTTGATAACAATCCTACTGCAACGCTATCCAATTCAAATTGCTTTGCTAATTGTTGAGCAACTAAAAATGATACATATACAGCTAACATTGAGAAAGTTGCATTTACAGGTATATCGAAAACTGATCCCCAGTTATCTCCAAAAACACTTTTCATAAAATTTTGATATGCTGGCAATGGAAATGATTGAATCATTAAAAATAATGACCCTATCATCAATGCTGGCATCAACATAACAAACGCTCTTCTTATTCCATTAACATATTTATTAGCTTCTAGCCAAGCAGCTATAGGAACAAGTTTTTCTTCTAATATATAAATTAATTTGTTCATTCTTCTCCTCCTATTTTATATTTACTACTCTATTGGTTTTTGAATACTTTTTTTATACTCTTCCATATACTCTTTACTAACTGCTTCTATCCTTACATCCTTGCTTCCCTCTATTGGATTAGCAATATAGACTTGAGGTATCTCCTCTGATGTAGTCGCTGCAAAAGTAAATTCCACATTTGTTCCTATTCCCCATTCACCTTTATTATTAAGGGCTATTACTGAAATAGCTCCAGCATGTCCTCTTCTTCTTTTTAACTCGTCAGTAAAGTCCATTACAGCACCTTGAGCTGCTTCTTGAGGAGTCTCTCCCTTTTTCATTCTTTGAACTACTTCATAAGATAGACAACCTTTCATTATATCTTCTCCAAGTCCTGTAGCTGCTGCTCCTCCAACTTCATTATCAACATAGAATCCCGATCCAGAAACAGGCGAATCTCCTACTCTACCTCTTTTTTTCATAAATAGTCCACTTGTTGATGTAGCCACAGCCATATCTTTTTCCTTATCAAGAGCTATCATACAAACTGTATCATGTCCATCATATGGAGAAAGATTTTTCTCATATATCTCTTTTTTTCTCTTTTCCCAAGTTTTCTTTGCTCTCTCAGTTAGCATATTCTGTCTAACAAAACCATTTTTATGAGCATATGCCTCTGCTCCAGCTCCAACTAAGAAAATATTAAATCTATCTTCACTTAATTTTCTTGCTATTGAAACAGGATTTTTATAGTCTTTTATTCCTGCTACTGCTCCTATTGATAAAGTTTTTCCATCCATAAATGCTGCATCTAATTCTACTTCACACTCTTCATTAGGAAGTCCACCATAACCTACAGATTTATAAAATGGATAATCTTCTACTTGCATAATTGCTTTTTCTACAGCATCTTGGCATTTTCCACCATTTTCTAATATATCAGCTCCTAGTGCAACAGCATCTCCTGCCATTCTCCAAGTTGCTATCATACCCCATTCTCTTTTCATTAACTCTTTTCCTCCTAAGGTTATTTCAATGATTATTTATCTAATCTCTTATATAGAGCGATCATCTCTTCAATTAACTCTCTAGCAAGTATTGAAGTCATTAAGTGGTCTTGAGCATGTACCATTAATAGATTCATCTCTATTCCATTTCCATCTGCTTCATTACATATTAACTCTGTTTGCATCTCGTGTGCTGCTAAACTTCTCTCTTTAGCTTGATCTAAACACTCTTTTGCTTTATCATAATTTCCCTCTTTTGCTTCTCTTAAAGCTTCAAATGCTAAGCTTCTCGCTTCTCCTGCATTTCCCACTATTGTCATTGCTATCTCTTCAATTGTTAAACTCATCTGTATTACCTCCACATATTTTTTATTTATTCACATCTTTATCATATATTATATATTATAAAAAGTCAAATCTGTCATTTTTTGAACTTTTTTCGTTATTATCATTATAGTTTTTTTGTTAGTTGTTGATTTTTTATAGAATAAATGGTAGACTAATTAGGTATAACGAAATATTATTTGTTATTTTTCGTTTTATTTTTATGAAAATTATATTCAAAATTTTTTTAATTTTTTTAAGGTGGTATGTATGAATGAAAAAAATGACAAAATAAGTCTTTTAGATTTTGAATTAATTGGAAAAGATATTAAACTTGATTTTACAAAACACTTAACAAAAAAAGATAAGGAGTTATTTCGTAATATAAGATTACAGAAATATAATCATATATCATTAAATAAATTTTTAAAAATTTTTAATTTTACTGAAAAAGAGGAGATTTTAAAATATCTAAATAGTTTGATGAGTAAAACTATCACAATTTTTTCCAAAGAGAATAACTATTTTACCTGTATTAGCATATTACAATCTTATTATATTAATAACGAAACTATATATCTTGTATTTTCAGATGAAATTACTAATTCATTTAAAAAGGGATCTTTTTTTGATAGAGTTGGTCTGAGAAACATACTGTTTCTTGAGGAGAAATTCTCCTATCGTCTCTATCAATATATTTACAATAATAAAGATAACAATATCTATATTCCAGTTGATACTCTTCGTGAAATTCTTGAAATAGGCGACTCTTATAAAAGATTTTATGACATTGAAAAAAATCTTCTCATTCCAATACTAGAAGATATTAAAACCAATGGTAAATTAAATCTTGAATATGAAAAAGTTAAAAATGGCGAACATAAAAGTGCCAAAATTTTAGGAATAACCATTAGTAAGAAAGTTGATTCTAATTCAATTGCTGAGGAAAATACAACTCAATTTATTGATTCGTTAATGGCTAAACTAGGGAAAAATATTAAAAATTTTTCTGAAATATACTCCCTACTTTTAAAATCTGTAGCAGAGTATGGAGAGGAGTTTGTAAAAAATAAAGTTGAATATGTTTTGCTCAATTTTGATATTGATATTGAAAAACATCTCCAACTATCTCTTGCACAAAATGAGGAACTTGATAAACCTGATTATATTTTGAAAAAGAAATTTAAATCTCTATTTCAAATGCACACAGATATCCTTGTCTTTATTCAAAAGAATAATCTTCCTCAACTATCTAAATATATGTTTACTATTACTCTTTACTCACTAAAAGATAAAGAGACAGTAGTTTTAAAAGATAAAACTCTCTCTATAAAGATAAGTTACAATAAAAATGATACATCAATTATTGAGTTTTATGTTCATAAATAATTTTAATGGAGGTTTTAATGAAAAATAATAACAATGGAAGTTTTATTGGCTTAGTTCCACTCATTGTATTTGTACTTTTTTATTTGGGAGCTGGTATTATACTTCAATTGCAAAAAATTCCAATGGCTTTCTATCAATTACCATCACCTATAGCAGCTTTTATTGGAATTGTTTTTGCTTTTATCCTTTTTAAAGGGAGTATTAAAGAGAAATTCAATACATTTTTAGAAGGGTGTGGACATCAAGATATTATCACTATGTGTATAATCTATCTTTTAGCTGGAGCTTTTGCTGGAGTAGCTAAAACTATGGGGGGAGTAGATTCTACTGTCAACTTAGCCCTATCTTTTATTCCAGTAAGATTTTTAGCTCCCAGCTTATTTGTTATAGCTGCTTTTATTTCAACAGCTACTGGTACATCTGTTGGAGCTATTGTTTCTATTGCACCTATTGCAGTTGGTCTTGCTGATAAAAGTGGAGTTTCTCTAGCTCTCATATTGGCGGCTGTTATGGGTGGAGCTATGTTTGGAGATAATCTCTCTGTTATCTCAGATACAACAATCGCCTCTACCCGAACTCAAGGAGTAGAGATGAAGGATAAATTTAGAGTAAATTTAAATATTGCTCTTCCTGCTGCTATTTTGACAGTTATTTTATTCTTTCTCTTCGGTGCTCCAAAAACAATAGTAAATTTGGAGGTATTAGATTATAGTTTCCTTAAAATAGTTCCATATTTATCTGTTTTAATCTTAGCTTTAAGTGGAATAAATGTCTTTGTAGTACTTACTCTTGGAATAGTAATAGCTGGAATAATTGGAATATTTCATGGAAATTTTACTTTTTTAACACTGTCTAAAGAGATATATAATGGATTTACTGGAATGAATGAGATCTTTCTTCTATCACTATTTTCAGGTGGTTTAGCTAATATGACATCAAAAGCAGGTGGAATACAGTGGCTAATTGGTCATATCCAAAAATTAATAATTGGTAAGAAGAGTGCTAAATTAGGTATAGGTATATTAGTATCTCTAATTGATATGGCTGTTGCCAATAATACTGTTGCTATAATAATCAGTGGTCCCATTGCAAAAAATATATCTAAAAAATATGATATTGATCCCAAAGAGAGTGCTGCCATTTTAGATATATTCTCTTGTATATTTCAAGGAATTATCCCATACGGTGCTCAAATGCTAATTCTATTAAGTTTTGCTTCTGAAAAAGTTTCACCTATAGAGTTAATATCTCTACTTTGGTATCAGATGCTTCTACTTGTCTTCACTTTAATTTTTATAAAATTAAAAGATAAAAAAGTTTAAAGCAAAAAAGGAAAAAAACTACTACAATAGGCATTATCCTATAAGTAACTTTTTTCCTTTTTCTATTTTCTACTTCTATTACACTTTTTCCAATTCAACAGTCAACTTCAATCTTTTCAAACCACTTTTTAAGGCTTTTATCTTAACCTTACTTATCTTCATATCTGATAACTCTTCATCTGGTACATCTTGAAGTTTTGAAATACTATTGTATCTATTTATTAATTTTTCTATATCTTTTTTTGTTAATTTACTTATTCTACCTAATAATCTGTAACCTTTAGGACTTACTTCATTATCTAATAGACTATAACTCTTTCCATATCCAAGAGAGTGTGAAAAATTCTCTACCTCTAACAACTCTTCATCATCAAGGCTCTTCATCTTCTCTTTTACCTCTTTATAGTCAATTCCATCCTCTATATAGTCTCTGATTAAGTCGTACTCATCTTCCTCTATATCTTGATTTAGGTCTTGAAATTGAAGATTTAACAATCTTCCCTCTACACCTAGCTCAACAACACAGTTATTTACCTCTGCTCCTATTCTTCTCAACATTTCAAATCTCTGTAGTGCAGTAGCCACATCATATAGAGTTGCTGTATTATCCAACTCCAATATTGTCAAGTTTGCTAAGGCTCTATCTAAAACTGCCTTGTATCTCTCCATTGTCTTTATAGCTTGAGCTGCTTCATTTTCTATTGAAGAAGCATCTTTCAATCTATATCTTATATCATCTTTATATAGAGTTATTACATTTCTTCTCTCTGAAACTGCTATTACCAATTTCCCTATCTGCTGTCCAGCTCTTTGAGCTGTTCTATGTCTTGTTCCACTCTCTGTAGATTTATATTTTCTATCTGGTTGCAAATGAACATTAGCATACATTATCTTTTTACACTCTGCATCTAAGATTATTGCTCCATCCATTTTTGCCAATTCATATACTCTTTCTGGAGTAAAATCACACTCTAAATAAAATCCACCATCTGCCATTTTTTTTACATTTTCATCAAAGCCTATAACTATTAAAGCTCCTAATCCTGCTTCTAATATATTATTTAGTCCCTCTCTAAGAGCTGTTCCTGGCGTTACAAATGACAGCATCTCTTCCAATTTTTTACTGTCCATCTTTATTCATCCTTTCTAAAAGTTCTTCTAAATTTTTTAAATATATCAGTTTTAAGTTATAATTTTTCTTATCAATCTCTTTTCTATTAGCTTCTGGTATATAAACCCCTTTAAATCCTAGTTTTTCTAATTCCCTAAGTCTTTTATCTATAAAAAATACCTTTCTAATCTCTCCTCTTAATCCCAATTCCCCAATAGCTGCTATTTTCTGACTTATCTCTACACCCTTGTATATTGATAGTATTGATATTAAAACAGCTAAATCTGCTGCTGGATCCTCGATACTAAGTCCTCCAGGAATATTTACAAATAGATCTTTCATAGCTAGATTCATATACATCTTTTTTTCAGCAATTGCTGTTAGAATCTGTATTCTATTTTTATCAAACCCTTGTACTATCCTCTTAGGAATTCCAATTGTTACCTCTGTAAGAAGAGTCTGCACCTCTAATAAAAATACTTTTGTTCCCTCTAGTACAGGAACTACCATACTTCCTATATTTCTTTCCTCTCTCTCGCTGAGAAAATATTCAGACGAATTTTTTATCTCCTTCATTCCGTCTTCTTCCATACTAAAAACTGCTAACTCATTTGTTGAGCCAAATCTATTTTTGGTACTTCTCAGTATACGATAGAAAAGCCCCTCTTCTCCCTCAAAATTAAATACTGCATCTACCATATGTTCCAATAATTTAGGTCCTGCCACTTTTCCATCTTTTGTAATATGTCCAACTATGAAAAATGAGATCCCATATTTTTTAGCTAACTCTATTATCTTCAGTGTACACTCTCTTATCTGTGTAGGTGTTCCTGGTATTGAATCTACAACTGAGTTGTATAGAGTCTGTATAGAATCCACTATCACAACTTTAGGTTTTTTTGCTATTAAAAATTCATATATTTTTGAAATATCTGTCTCTGACATCAAATAAAGATTTTTACTCTTTATTTTCAATCTCTCTCCTCTGCTCTTTACTTGAGCTGGAGACTCCTCACCTGATATATAAATTACATCTCCATATGTAGTATACTCATTTGCAACCTGTAATAATAAAGTTGATTTTCCTATTCCTGGATTTCCAGTGATAAGAACAACTTCACCACATAATAAACCTCCACCTAATACTCTATCAAACTCACCTATTTGAGTTTTGTATCTATCGCTCTCCTCTATTATGACATCATTAAAAGAGAAAACTTTCTCTGAAGTTTCCTTTATAGATACTGCAGAAGAGACTACTGGTGCTCCTACAGCTGAGGAAACTTCCAACTCCTCTTCAAAAGTTCCCCAACTATTGCATTGTGGACACTTTCCTGTCCATTTTACAGTTTTATATCCACATTCACTACATACATAAAAACTCTTAGTTTTTGCCATTTATAACCTATCCCTTTATATTTTTAGCTTTATTTTTAACTATATCCACTATTTTTGTATCTACAAAAATATCTAGCCTTGCTCCTACAGTTGCTGCCTCTCTTACTGCACTCGAACTTAAATACATGTACTCTCTTGCTGCTGGTATAAATATTGTATCAACTTCTCCAGCTGAAAGATCATGATTTACAAAAGCATAACCCAACTCATATTCATAATCAGATACTGCTCTCAATCCTCTTATTATGATCTCTGCATTATGCTCCTTCATAAAATCTATTAACAAGCCATCAAAACTCTTCACTTCTACCTTTTCACCAAATTCATTTGTTAGCATTTTTATCAGTTCTTTTCTCTCTTCTAATGAAAACCAGCACTTTTTATTGGCATTATTCATAACTGCCACTATCAATTTGTCTGTTATTTTTAAAGATTTTTTTATAACATCAAAATGCCCTTTAGTTATTGGATCAAAACTTCCTGCATACACTCCTATTTTCATATATTCACCTTTACTTTATTAAAACAATCTCATACTCGTAATTATTCTCTTTATTCTCTTCCAATATAAGCTCTTTCTTTCTATTTTTTACAAAATCTTCTACAAACTCAAAATACAACTCTTTAAAAGCTATCTTTAATTTTTTAGATAATACTACCTTTATCTTTGATATGTCCTCATCTTTTGCACAGATTCTAATTTCTGACATCATCTCGTGAATAACTGCATCTTTAGATTTTATCTTTCCTGTTCCACTACACATTGGACAAGTTTCTTGAAAATAACTATACAATGGTTTCCCTGTTCTTTTTCTAGTCATCTCTATCAAACCTAAATCTGTAAAATGAACGATATTATTTTTTATTCTATCTTTGGCCAGATTCTCTTCCAATGTCTTTAATACCTGTTCCTTATCCTCATCTAATCTCATATCAATAAAATCTATTATTATAATTCCACCATAATTTCTCAATCTCAACTGTCTTGGAATCTCTCTTGCAGCCTCTAAATTTGTATTTAAAACTGTTTTTTCAAGATTATAGCTTCCTGTATTCTTTCCAGTATTTACATCAATACTTATCAATGCTTCTGTTTTCTGAATTACCAGTGAGCCCCCACACTCTAATCTTACCTCTTCCTTTAAAGCGTTTTGTATCTCTTTATCAATTTCAAATACTTCAAATATATTTCTTTCATCTTCTCCTTTAAAAAGTTTTATCTTTGTTTTTAAAGTCTTTTCACTAAAAGCGTTTATATAATCTATAATTTCCCAATAAGCTTCCTCATTATCAACTATAAGTTCATCTATATCATTGGAGAAAATATCTCTTAAAACAGTTGTTATAACTCCATTATCTTTGTATAACACCTCTCCTATTTTAGCATTTTTCGTTTTTTTCTCTATATCTTCCCATTTTTTTACTAGGTACTCTATCTCTCTTTCAAAATGAAAAATACTCTTTCCAAAGGCTGCTGTTCTAATTATAATTCCCATATTTTCAGGCTTTATATCCTTAAATATCTCCTCTAATCTAGATCTCTCTGCCTCATCTTTTATCTTTTTAGATATTGCAAGATGATCATTATTTGGCATCAATACCAAGTATTTTCCAGGCAATGTATAGTGTGTAGTCACTCTTGCACCCTTGCTTCCTCTTGGTTCATTCAAAACCTGTACTACAACCTCATCTCCAACATTTAATATATCCTCTATTGGTCTTTCACTATTACATATCCCATCTAAATACTTTTCTTCAAACTCTCTCAGATCATTTACATAGAGAAAGGCATTTTTTTCCAACCCTATATTCAAAAAAGCTGACTCCATTCCAGGAAGAACATTAGCTACTTTTCCTTTATAAATACTCCCATTTATTCTTCCCTCTTCTTCTCTTTCGATCAGAATCTCGATCACTTTTTTATCTTCAATTATAGCTGCTCTTGACTGAAACTCATCTATGTTGATCACTATCTGATTCATTTCTTTTTAACTCTCCTCTTAGTATATCTAACCTAGAATATTTTTTTCCATTTACAACTACATCATCTTTTTCGATTGAATTATCTATCTTTATATTAAAATACTCTTTTAATCTCAATCTATTAGCTTTATTTATTCCAACAAATTTTGAAACAGACTTCTCATTGGCTAAAATATCCAACCTCTTATCTTTCAGTGCTATATCTTTAAAGAAGTCATAGTGTATCTCTGTTTCAACTAGCTCCCTAAATGCTGAGTGGAACGGTCCTGCAATAACTACTCCATCCTCTCTCAAATCATCACTTGGCTGTAATCCTACTCTGATTACATTCACTCCTTTACTCTCTACAAGAGAGTAAATTTTCCTAGTTATCTCAACAGCCTCTTCCAATGTTAACGGAATATATTCTCCATTGTAAAACATTCTCTCCATCTTAGTATTTTTTATCACTAATGTCGGATATATTCTTACCATGTCTGGTTCCATAGCTAAGGCTTTTTTAGCTGTTTCATACTCTTTTTCTTGAGTAGATTTTGGTAATCCTATCATCAATTGGATTCCAACTTTTATCCCATATTTTTTTAGTAATCTACAAGCATTTTCTACTACCTCTAGAGGATAGTATCTCTCAGTTGCCAACAATACATCTTTATCAAGAGATTGAACTCCTAATTCAACAACTGTTACTCCATATTTTTTTAACTGTTCTACTATCTCCTCTGTTATACAATCTGGACGAGTAGACAATCTTATCCCATCAATACTTCCAGCTTTTATATATTCATAAGTTGTCTCTAAGTATTCTTTTTGTAAATTCATAGAAATTCCTGTAAAAGTTCCACCAAAGAAAGCCACTTCTTTCTTGGAATTCTTTGGAAGAGTTTCTAAATATGTCTCTATTGTATCTTTTAAATCTTGAATTGTAACATCTGTTTCTCTACCATTTATCTTTTTTTGGTTACAAAAAACACATGAATTTGGGCAACCAAAATGACTTATAAATATTGGAATATTATAGTGCTTCATGAATCTTTACTCCTAATTTTTTACACAATGACTTAGCAGCTGCTTGTTCTGCTGTCTTTTTATTCTTACCTTTACCTATTTCAGACTGTTTTTCCTCAATTCCATTATCTATCTTAACCTCTATCTCAAACACTTTTTGATGATCTGGTCCTATCTCTTTTATCACTGAATATTCAGGTATAATTTTATATACTTTCTGACTATACTCTTGTAATATTGTTTTAAAGTCTAAAATATCCTCATTGTTGTCCACATTATCAATAGCATCTTTTATATGTGAAAGTGCAAATTTCTTGGCTGTTTCAAAATTTGAATCTATATATATTGCCCCTAATATAGCTTCAAATGCATCTCCTAATATAGAGCTTCTCTCTCTTCCACCAGTTAGTTCCTCACCTCTACTCAACAGTAGATATTTTCCAACTTCTAATTTTTTAGATATCCCTGCTAAAACTGGTTCACTTACCACCATAGATTTTACTTTTGCCAAATCTCCCTCTGTAGAGTTTGCATAGCTTTTATATAGATACTCTGTAACAACGAGGTCTAGAACTGCATCTCCTAGCAGTTCTAGTCTCTCATTACTTATCTTTTTATATCTTCTATGCTCATTTCCAAATGAACGGTGAATAAGTGAATTTTTTAGAAGTTCTTTATTTTTAAAATTATACCCAAGATTTTTTTCAAAATCTAAGTAATTTTTTTTCATTTCTCCTCCTAAATTCTACAATTCTACTTATATTTTCTCATAGCTATTACAGCATTATGTCCACCAAATCCTAGTGAACTTGACATTGCTACATTTACCTCCTTCTCAACTGCCTTATTTGGCACATAGTTTAAATCACACTCTGGATCTGGATTATCATAGTTTATTGTTGGTGGAACAACACCTTCAAAAATACTCTTCGCTATAATTACAGCCTCAATTCCTCCAGCAGCTCCCAATCCGTGTCCTGTAGCTCCTTTTGTTGAAGATACCATCAATTCCTTAGCATGATCTCCAAATACAGCTTTTATTGCTGCAGTTTCATTTTTATCATTTGCTGGTGTTGAAGTTCCATGAGCATTTATATAATCAACATCTTCTAATGCTATTTCTCCCTCTTTAAGAGCCATTTTAAATGCTCTTGCTGCTCCTTCTCCTCCATCTACTGGAGCTGTTATATGGTAAGCGTCACAAGTCTCTCCATATCCAACTATTTCAGCATATATCTTTGCTCCTCTTGCTTTTGCAGATTCTAACTCCTCAAGAATTAACACTCCTGCTCCCTCTCCCATTACAAATCCATCTCTGTCAGCAGTAAATGGTCTTGAAGCTTTTTCAGGCTCATCATTTCTTGTTGAAAGAGCTTTCATATTAGCAAAGGCATTCATAGCAAAAGGTGTTATAGCTGCTTCTGTTCCTCCTGCTATCATCACTTTTGCTCTTCCATTTTTTATCATTTCAAAAGCTTCTCCAACTGAGTGAGTTCCAGCAGCACAAGCTGTTACAACTGATTTATTAGGTCCCTTTGCTCCAAAATAAATCCCTATATTTCCTGCAGCCATATTAGCTATCATAGCAGGAATTGTAAATGGAGATATTCTTCTTACTCCCTTTTCTAACATTGCTTGGTGTTGAGCTTCAAATACCTCTATTCCACCAATTCCAGAAGAAACAACTACTCCTACCTCTTCAGCATTATTCTCATCTATTACTAATTTAGAATCATCTAAAGCCATTTTTGTAGCTGCTATTGCAAATTGAGTATTTCTAGCTAATTTTTTTATCTCTTTCTTTTCAATTCCAAACTCTGTAGGATCAAAGTCTTTTACCTCTCCAGCTATCTGTACTGGCATCTCAGCTACATCATAAGATTCTATCTTAGCTATTCCTGTCTCTCCAGCCACTATTCTCTTCCAACTCTTCTCTATTCCTGTTCCTAAAGCAGTTATTAGTCCTAGACCTGTAACGACTACTCTATTCATAACATCACCTCTAATTTTGCTCTAATATATATAAGTAACGGGGTACCTACTCAATACCCCGTTCATTTTTATCCAATTAATTATTTTGATTCAATATAATCAATAACATCTTGAACTGTTTTTATTTTCTCTGCATCTGTATCAGGAATCTCAACGTCAAACTCTTCTTCGAATGCCATTATTAACTCAACAGTATCTAAAGAATCTGCTCCTAAATCCTCAACAAAGTTTGCCTCAGGTACTACTTGCTCAGCGTCTACACCTAATTGCTCTACTACTATTTCTCTTATTTTATCTAACATTTTTTCTTCCTCCTTAATTTTTTCTTTATATATTTTAAAAACGTTATATATTATAGATTTTACTATATATTTGACAAATCTTCAAGTTTTTCTATATTTTTTACTATAATTTCTTTATCAATTTTCTTTATAAGTCCTGCTAATACTTTTCCAGGTCCTATTTCATAAATTGTATCTACCCCTTCAGCTTTCAATCTATTTATTGTTTCAACCCATTTTACTGGACCAAAACTCTGTCTATAGATCTCTTCCTTTACCTCATCAACTGAATTTAAAATTTCAGCTGTTGTATTTGCTACTAACTTAACATCTGTCATAGTAAAGTTATACTTTTCAGCCTCTAATTTTAATTTTTCTCCTGCTTCCTTCATCAATGATGAATGGAAAGGACCTGATACTGCTAATGGCATTGCTCTTCTAGCTCCAGCTTCTTTAAGAGCCACACAAGCTCTCTCAATAGCATCTTTATCTCCAGCTATTACAGTTTGCTTAGGTTCATTAAAGTTTACTGCTTCAACTACTCCCTCTACTCCTTCAAGTACTTCAACTATCTTTGAAGAATCCAATCCAATAATTGCTGCCATTCCACCATTAACTTTATGTGCTACTTCATTCATATAGCTTCCTCTAGCAGCAGTTAATTTAACTGTATCCTTCAATGACAAATACCCAGCTGCTCCAAAAGCTGCATACTCTCCTACAGAGTGTCCTGCTACATAATCAGCCTTTACTCCTTTAGCTTCTAATAATTTTGTCAATATTAAACTCATTGATACTATAGCTGGTTGAGTATTTTTAGTCTCTTTTAACTCCTCTTCTGGACCTTCAAACATAACTTTTTTTAAATCAAAATCCAGTTTTGAAAATAGATTATCAAACTCTTGCTTTGCTAGCTCATTGTTCTCATATAATTCTTTTCCCATTCCAACATATTGTGTTCCCTGTCCTGGAAATACAAAAGCTACTTTAGACATCTTTTCCTCCTTAATAAAAACACGTGTAATTTAATATATCATAGCATCTAAATTCTGTCAATTCTTTATTAATATGTCCATCTCATTATTATAGAACCATATGTTAATCCTGCTCCAAAACCTGTTAAAGCTATTAGATCTCCTTTTTTTACAAGTCCTTTCTCTAACGCTTCTCCCAATGCAAGACCTACAGAAGCTGATGAAGTATTTCCAAATTTTTGAAGATTCATATAGAACTTCTCAATTGGTACATGGATTCTTTTTGCTGCTGACTCTATTATTCTTACATTAGCTTGATGTGGGAATATCATAGTTAGATCATTAGCACTTACATCAGCTGTATTTAAAGCATTTTTTGTAGCATTTGGTAGTGCATGTACAGCAAATTTGAATACATCTTGTCCCTTCATCTTTACAAAGTTCTCTCTATTCTCTATTGTTTGTGCATCATTTGGTTTTTTTGTTCCACCAGCAGGAGTTCTTAATATATCATCATCTTCTCCTTCAGCACCTAGATAAGTTGATAGTATTCCGTATCCCTCTTCAACCTCTCCAACTACTGCAGCTGCAGCACCATCACCAAATAATATACAAGTATTTCTATCCTGCATATCTATAATTCTTGAAAGTGTCTCTGCTCCTATTACAAGTATATTTTTGTATACTCCACCCTTTATCATTCCGTTAGCAACTGTAAGTCCATATATAAATCCACTACAAGCTGCATTTAAGTCAAAACATGGAATATTCTTTCCACCTAATTTATGTTGTACCAAACATGCAGTTGCTTGAACTAAATAATCTGGAGTACAAGTAGCCACTAATATTAAATCTAAGTCTTCCACTGTCATATTGGCTCTATCTAAAGCTTTTTTAGCAGCCTCTACACATAGATCTGAAGTTGCCTGATCAACAGCAGCAAATCTTCTCTCCTCTATTCCTGTTCTTGTTCTAATCCATTCATCAGATGTATCTATTATCTTTTCAAAATCAAAGTTAGTCATTACTTTTTCTGGAACATAGTATCCTAATCCTTTGATTCCTACGCTTTTAAATTCCATTATCTCCTCCTATAAGGTCTATTCTTTAATATTATCTATATCTATAACATTTTTTAACTCTTCAATAAAATTCATCTCAGCAAATTTATTAGCCACCTTTATAGCATTTTTTATTCCTGTTGAATCTGAATTTCCGTGAGCTTTTATAGAGATTCCATTCAAGCCTAAAAATATAGCTCCACCATACTCTGATGAATCCATCTTTTTAGCTATATGTTTTATTGCTGGTTTGATTAGTAAAGCTCCCAGCTTATATATAAATGATTTACCTATCTCCTCTTTCAATGATGAGACGATAAACTTTGCAACCCCTTCAGAAGTCTTTAAAACCATATTTCCTGTAAATCCATCAGTTACTACTACATCTATATTTCCATTCATAACCTCTGTACTCTCTACATTTCCCATAAAATTTATAGTTTTATTCTCTTTTAAAAGAAGGTAGGCTTCTCTAGTTACCTCATTTCCTTTACCCTCTTCAGTTCCAATATTTAATAATCCTACAGTCGGATTTTTCTTTCCTAACAATACTTCCAAATATTTAGAACCCATCATAGCATATTGATTTAAAAACTCTGGCTTACAATCTGCAGTTGCACCAACATCTAGCATCAACATCTTTCCAGTCTTATTAGGAAACATTGTAGCAATAGCTGGTCTCAATACACCCTTTATTCTTTTTAGTTTTAATTGACTAGCAGTTATTAAGGCACCTGTATTTCCAGCTGAAACAGAAGCATCTGCTATTCCCTCTTTAACAAGCTCTAAAGTTCTATTCATAGATGAATCCTTCTTTCCTTTAACTGCTGTTACAGGATCATCAGTCATCTCTATTTTCTCTCTAGCATCTACTATCTCTATTCTATCTCTATCAACTTTGTATTTTGATAGCTCCTCTTCTACTATCTCTTTCTTTCCAACAAGTATGAGGTGTAAACTTTCACTCTCTTCTAAGGCTTTCACTGCTCCTTTTACCGTTTCAAAGGGAGCTTTATCTCCACCCATAGCATCTAAAGCTATTCTCATTGTTGCCTCCTATATAATTATCTTTACAACATTATACATCATATTTGTGAATTTTAAAAATATTTTTCTTATTTTTATAATAAAAAAAGGCAAGAGCTTATCTTGCCTTTTTTTATCTAATTAAACAATCTAATTACTCAGCTTGTCCTGCTAGAACTTGTTTTCCATTGTAATCTCCACATGAAAGACATACTCTGTGTGGTCTTCTTGGAGCTCCACATTTTTCACAAGTTGCTAATCCAGTTCCAGTTAAAGCATGATGAGATCTTCTCATGTTTTTCTTAGCTTTAGATGTTTTCTTCTTAGGTACTGCCATCTTAGTTTCCCTCCTACTTACATTCTTATTTAAAAATTAATTTTTTATTTGTAATAATTGCTGCCATCTTGGATCAATTCCATTATCACTGTGCTTCTCTATCTCTGAATCATCTTCACAAACAGGTTCACACTGTGGATATGGTGGCATATCAAGTATTATATACTCTCTTATTAATCCTTCTAAGTCTATAACTCCATCTTTTATCTCGTCATAAATCTCATTTTGATTAATTTCACATTCTGCATTTAAACTTTTTAAATACTGAACATACTCACTTTCATCTAAGAAAGTTCCCATAAAATCATTACTTAATTCTATTTCAATCTCTTTTAGACATCTTACACATTGTGTTTTTACTTTAGTTGAATATTTTCCACTTATTTCAACCTTACCATTGTTATTTACAGCTGTTCCTATAACATGCACTCTATCTTTTAGATCTATGTCCTCCATACTATCAATATAGAAGTCAAATTCTAAAATTTGGTTTGGAAAATTTTTAATCTCTAATCTCAAAACAATTTCCTCCAATCGTACACCTAGATATTTTACTAAGTTTTTTAAATATTGTCAAGTAATTTTTCTTAACAAAAGATTTTTTTATTCTACACATTGAATAAAAATTCCATTAAATCTCCATCTTGAACTATATACTCTTTTCCTTCTAATCTTAATACTCCAGCTTCCTGAGCACCCTTCCATCCTGAATACTTTATAAAATCAGCAAATGAAACTACTTTTGCTCTGATAAATCCTTTTTCAAAATCTGTATGAATCTCTCCAGCAGCTTTTGGAGCAGTATCTCCGATTCTTATTGTCCAAGCTCTAACCTCTTTTACTCCTGCTGTAAAATAAGTTTGAAGACCTAATAACTTGTATCCAGCTCTTATCAATCTATTCAATCCTGCCTCTTCAACACCAAGTGCCTCTAAGTACTCTTTCTTGCTCTCTTCATCATCCATCTCTTGTAATTCAGCTTCAACTTTTGCAGAAACTATTACAACTTCTGAACCTAATTTTTCAGCATACTCTCTTACTTTTTCTACATACTCATTTCCTGTTGCTAAATCATCTTCAGCCACATTTGCTGCAAATATCATAGGTTTTAAAGTCAATAATTGATATGTTCTTATTACCTCTAACTCCTCTTCTGTCATAGATAGAGTTTTTAATAGCTGAAACTCTTCTAAATGTGCTTTACATTTTTCTAATACAGGCATTAATGCCATAGATTCTTTATTCTTATTCATAGCTAATTTTTTATGTTTTTCAATTGCTTTATCTACAGTTTCCATATCAGCAAATATTAGCTCTGTGTTTATTACCTCAATATCTCTTATTGGATCTACTGAACCACTTACGTGAATTACATTATCATCTTCAAAACATCTTACTACTTGGCAAATTGCTGCTGTAGATCTAATATTTGATAAGAATTTATTTCCTAATCCCTCTCCTTTTGCTGCTCCTTTTACTAATCCAGCTATATCAACAAACTCTACAGTAGCTTGAACTACTCTTTGAGGATTAATTATTTTTGATAACTCATCTAATCTTGAATCTGGTACAGTTACCATTCCTACATTTGGTTCTATTGTACAGAATGGGTAGTTTGCTGCCTCTGCTGCACCCGCTTTTGTTATTGCATTAAAAAGTGTTGATTTCCCGACATTTGGAAGACCTACTATTCCTATTCCAATCATTGAAAAGCCCCTCCTAAAAAATTTATATTACTACAAATTTTACCATAATTTAAAGAATTTGTAAATACCTTAGCTTTATCAATCTTGTAAATTATTTTAAAATAAAAATATATAAAAAGTTGTTATGAAAACAATATTTTTTATATTTTCATAACAACTTTTATTTCTGAAAAACCTTCTATTTTCTTTCTATTTCAGATATATAAATTTTGGAATTTGCTTTTTTTATAACCTCTATTATTTCACAAATATTTAAGTTTTGAAAAATAAATCTTCTAGAAACTATTCCTTTACTAATATGAAATTCAACATTTGGTTTTGAATTTTTATAATCCAAATGAACACTTCTTATTTCACTCCATTTCCATATATTATGAAATTGAAATCCACAAATACTATAATAAATATCTACGCCATCAGCTGTTAATATATGTTTTTTTCTACAAAAAGTTGCAAATATTAGTATAATACCAAATAAAATATAAAATAAATTTATATTTAAAATAGAGGTGTAAATGCTATATAAACCTAAACTTATAGCTCCTATTTTTATTCCCATCCCTCGTTTAGGGATAATTCCATAATGCTCCATTACTCTTTCCTTTCTAATTTTATACTCTAATATTATCTGTTTCATTTGTACTTCTTATTTTTGCTAGTGCTTTCATTGCTTTATCATATGCTTTTTCTGGAGCTTCTGCTGGTCCACGTCCTTTTTTTAACTTTCCAAAAACATTTGTTTTAGATCCATCCACATATAAAATATTTCCACCCCAACTTAAAGTAACTATTGCATAGATTGGATTTATTATATTCATAAAACAATATGGTAGATATAAAAGTGTCGGAACTCCAAGTACAGCTGCATGATATGCTCCACATGATGACCAAGGAACAAGTGGTGACCATAATGTTCCACCATCTTCTAAAGTCCTTGAAAGCATATTTCTTCCAAGTCCCATCTCATCAAAACGATCCTTATACATAGAAGCTGGAATTATTAAACCTAAATATTGATCACACATAGTTGTAATACAAAATATTGAAGTTCCCATAGTTAAAAGAACTAATTGGAAAGGAGTCTTTACTTTATTTATAAATCCACCTAAAATAGATTCTACTGCACCTATTTTTTGAAGAATTCCACCAAAAGCAACAGCAACAATAACAAGATTATTGGTCCATAGCATACTGTTCATCCCACCTCTATTTACAAGTGTAGTAAATAGTTCATTATTTGACTGGGCATGATATCCATAATGTAGCATCTTTATACAGTCTGCAAATCCTGCTCCTTGAAAAATTACTGCAAAAATACATCCTAATAAAGAAAGTAAAACCACCGAAGGGATTGCAGGCATTTTTATAACTGCTACAACTACAATCAATAAAACAGGAATAAGCAAAATAGGACTCATATAAGTATAATGTTCCAATATAGCAGCTGATAATTCATTTGCAAGAGTAGGATCATAAACTCCAACTTTAGAAAAAGAGAAAAAAGCATATATAATTACTGCTATAACTAGACTTGGAAAAGTAGTTGTTACCATAGCAGCTACATGATCAAAAAGACCTGTTTGTGCTGATCCTGCTGCTAAATTTGTTGAATCTGAAAGAGGAGAAAATTTATCTCCACAACAAGCTCCAGAAAGAATAGCTCCAGCTATTAATGCTGGATTTAATCCCATTGTTGTTCCTATAGCCATAAATGCTATCCCAAGTGTTGCTGTTACAGTCCACGCTGATCCAAGTGCAACTCCTACAGCAGCACATAAAATAGTTACAAATGGTAAAAATATAATAGGTGTAAATAATTTCAATCCATAATATACAACAGCCGGAATAGTCCCACTAGCTGTAAATGATCCTATTAAACAACCTACAAGAAGAATAATTATTATAGCTTCAAGCGATTGATTTACAGCTTCAAGTCCTGCTGCTAGCATCTCTTTGTAATTATATCCACATATCTTTCCAATAATCATAGCAACTCCACAAGATAAAGTTACAGGTATATGTGGGTCAAATCCCCATCCTAAAGTATAGTTAGCAATCATAATTGCTAAAAGGAAAAAAATTGGAATCATTGCCTCGATTCGACTTGGTAATCTCCCCATCTGATTCTGTGTACTCATTTTAATACCTCCAAGAAATTTTAATTTATATTATATTAACTTTAATATAACATTCTTACTGTCAAGGAAGTGTCAATGAAAATATTTTAATCTTTATTTTGATATTTTTCCATATCTAAAAAAGCATTTATTTCTTGTCCCCAAGAATATTGTGCCATATATTCTCCATGATAAAGTTTTTTTCCTTCAACACTATTTTCTCTCCATTTAAAATAGTCACACTGTATATCTTCTAATCTTGAAAGACCAATTTGACCCCTTTCACTGTATATTATATTCCCACATCCTAATTCATTTAATACATCTTGTAAATCTTTTTTTAACATCCTGTAATATGAATCATGTCCGTCTTCTTCCCATAAATTAGCAATTATCTCCTTCGCTGTACATCTTGCACCTCTTCTATGAACAAGATAAGCTAATAATTCTTTCGTCTTTTCAAACTTAAACTTAACAGGCTTTTTATCTATAAGTACATCAAAATTTCCAAAACAAGTAATCTCTATTCTCCCTTTTTTAATTTCATCTTTAGATACAGAATATCTTAAATTTTCAAGTGCATGTCTTATTTGTTCAATATCAACTGGTTTCATTATATAATCACTAGCATCTAGTTTAAATGCTTCCCCCATAAAATTAGAATCTCCTGTCACAAAGATAAAATTTATTTTTGAATATATTTTTTTTAATTTAGTTGCAAATTCTATTCCATTCAATCCTGGCATCTGTATATCGATAAAGCATACATTAAATTGTTGCTTTATTGATTCTAAAGCTTGAATCGGATTATTCACAACTACAATTTCTGCAGTTTTATCAATCTCCAATAACAATGATTTTAAATACTCTCCAGCAAGTATCTCATCGTCCAATACTAAGTATTTCACGCCTTCTTCCCCTTTCTATCTCTTTATTCTTCCCTTTTTTAGGAATAATAATTTTTACAACTGTTCCTAATCCTATAAAACTTGTTATTTCTAGCTCTGCATTAATAATATTTTTTAATCTTTCTTTTACATTTTGTATTCCAATATGTACTTTTCCATCACTTAATATTTTTTCCATACTAAAACCTATACCATCATCTGAAATAACTATTATATTTTCCTTATCTTTGCTTTCAGTAGTTATTTTTATAGTTCCACCTTCCATTTTTTTACACACTCCATGTTTAACTGCATTTTCAACTATTGGCTGTAAAGTCAGGGTTGGCATATCAAAATTTTCTACTTTTATGTCATACTCAACTCTCACTCTATCTCCAAATCTTAATTTTTCAATATCAATATATATCTTAGTGTGTTCTAATTCTTTCGAAAAAGGTTGAGTATCATTTTTTCCTAAATTATACATATTTTCTCTCAAATAACTTGAAAACTTTACTGTAGTTTCCTCTGCAAGTTTTGGATTTATCCTACAAAGTGCCGTTATTGTATTTAAAGTATTATATAAAAAATGAGGCTGTATTTGAGATAACATTAGTGACATCCGCTGTTCTCTTAATTTTATCTCCTTTTCTTCAACTACTTTTTGAGATATTTTTACATGTAATACAAGATAATAAAATAAAAATATCATAGCATAAGTTACATTTAAAATTCCTTCTTGTAACTCTGAAATTTCTGCAATAGTAGCTGTCATTAACCAGGCTATACAACAAAATATTTGTAGATGGTTTACCTCTAAATTTTTATATAACTTAAAATCCAATATCAAAAGAAATACAATCCAATATATACATGTTGTTACAATAAAAGAATATATTAAAGCATCTGATTCAAATATTTTTGTTTTTGTAAAATATATTATTTTATCCTGAAAAATTACACTACAACTAATTACAGCATTTATTATTGCTGGAATATAAATCAATTTTATCTTTGGTTTTAAAATAGTTATCGCTATTGGCATTACCAGTATTCTTATCGAACTATATACCATCTTTACTACTGGTAATATCATATTTCCATTTAATTTAATATAAAATTCTAAAATAGATAATATCAAAATAAGTGACATATTTATAATTATTCTTTTTTTTATAAATACATCTACTGCTGATTTCATCGAAACAACAAAATATGTTCCCAACACTATCATAATTAAAATATAATTTTGAATAAGATACTTTTGAATATACAACTCTTGCATAAATATCTCTCCTAATGTTTTTCTATATATTTGTATTTATTTTTTAATTTTTGTTTTTATATATTATAACACGTTCTTTATAAAAACGATATTTATGTTTATATAAATTATTATTTGTTTGAAATATTTTTTATATTAGTACTATAAATATTTTTATAATAATTTTTCCATAACCTTCACAATCTATATAACTATTATAAATTTGATTAAGCAATTAAAAAGTTTTAACATTTTTTAATTTTTATATTGATAAATTACATAAAAAAATGTTACAAACTAATGACTAAAATTCATCAGTTTATAACACCTTATACAATTAAATATATTTATATATTTTTTAAAAATGATTTCCCATTTTCTGGTAAATTTTTCCCGAAATATTCTGCTACAGTTTGTCCTATATTTGCTAAACTTTCCATTTCACCTATATTTATTAATTTATCAATATTTTTTTTATAAATTAAAATAGGAACATTTTCTCTTGTATGATGTGAATGTTTTATTTCTGGATCATTTCCATGATCTGCTGTTATTATTAAAATATCTTCATCATTTAGTAAGGGAAATAATTCATTTAATTTCTTATCAACTACTTCTAATTTTTCAGCATATTTTTTTGAATTTTCTTCATGCCCAGCTAAATCTGTTTCTTGTATATTTGCACATATAAATGCTTTTTCATTATTTTTTATTTCTTCTATGAGTTTATTCATAACTAATTCACTATCTACTGCAAATATTGATTTTCCATATTTATTTTCAACAATATCAGCTACTTTCCCAATTAAAATAGTTTTTATCTCTGTTCCTAAAATATTTGGAAGTTGTACCTCTGTTTTTACTCCATAACCTAAATGTTGCACTTGATATCCTTTATTATAAACCTTTGATTTTGGAGCATTAACTCCTGCATATATGTTATCTTTACATTCATATGCATTTTTTAAATCATCCAAAGTTACATCTTCTCCACCAAAAGTTATTACTCTTGGAACCTTTACAATTTTCCTAACTATTTTTCCTATTTTTAAGAGATTATCAAAACTAATTTTATCAAAAATTCCTGTTATATTATATACTTGTCCCAAATCAGCCTCTAAATTATCTCCTATACTTAAACAATCATCTACAATTAATATTTTTTGTTCAGTCCCATATCTTCCTACTTTATGACCTTCAAGCAATAATTTTTTTTCAACTTCATCTATATTTTTAAAAAAAGGTTCATTTATAGGTTCCTTTGGTTCTGTTCCCATTAACTCTTGATGACCATAAAATGTATCACATCCAAAATGCTTCAATTTACTTTTTCCAAAAATAGCTATATTCGAAAATTTTATATCATCAACTTCTAAATTAGCTGCATTTGCTATTCCTAATTTTTGTAAATTAGGAATAACTATCCCTTTATTTTTAGAAACAACACTTTTATATGTATTTGCTCCTATATCTTGTGGTCTTGTGGCCTTTACATCTTCCATTTCACCAATTCCAAAGCTATCCAAAACAAGAACTATGAATCTTCCCATTTATTTCTCCCTTCCTAAACTATCATATATCCCTATTATATATGGTTTATTTTCCTTCATTCCACCTATTAAAGCAACATCACTTCTTGTTACAAATATTTGTGTCCTAAATGCTCCTAAAACTGTGTCTCCAACGTTTGCTTCTTCATTAAGCTCAAAATAATAGTCTATACTTTCATCTGTTGGAGGAGTTACTTTTATTTCCTTCAGAGATTTTGATTTATTTCCTACTAAAACACTTTCTATTCCAGAACGTCTATAATATCCTCCACCATAAAAATAACCTTTTCCTCTTAAATTATGAGAAATTTCTGAAAGGTATAAAATTGCTGGTTTTTCTCCCTCATCATTATATGCATTAAATGGTGTAGTTCCTGTTAGTGCATGTCCTGGTTCTCCGTGTGTTCCTCCATTTTCTCTAATATTCTTTATATTAGCTAAACTTGTTGCTGAGGGAAAATTAAGCTGTTCTACTTTTATTCTATATTTACTTAAAATATTTTTTGCTTTTTTTATGGTTTCAACATTTTTTGTAGGGTTAATCTTATTTAGACTTTTATCATACAAATAACAAGGAAAAGAAGTTAATCCATTTATTTTAATGTTTTTTAGCTTTTTTATCTTCATACAAAGCCCTTCAAGTTCATTTAAATAAAATCCACCACTTTGTCCTGAATATATTATGCTATCTTCTTCTAAGACTCTCAACATAATATTTTGTATCTTATTTAATTTCTTAGCCACTTTATCTATTTGTTCTATCTTTTCATAAGAATAAACTGTCATTATTTCAACATTGCTTTTTATAATTTCCTCAAGTAACTTTGTTGGTGCTTGTACTAAATGTCCTACATTTCCAAGAGGAATATTATTTTTTATCATTATTTCTGCTTCTTTAAAATCAACAGCAACCACTCCTGAATATCCTAATTCCAAAATTTTTTTAGCTAAAAAAGGTATTCTTCCTATTTGTTTTGTCATTGCATATAACTTTATATTATTTTTTTTTGCTTTTTCTATTAATAATTTAGCATTATCTAAAATAGTATCTACATCTAGTAAATATGTGTCTGGAGAAAGTAATCCTTTTTGATGAAATTCAATTGCTACATTTAGTAAATTTTGATTTCTTTCTTGTAATTTCTTTAAAAACATTACCTATTCCTCCTGTATTTTCTTATAACTTTCCTCTAAAATTCTAATTATTGTCTCCACTCCTGCTCTATTAGGATTTATTCTAATCATTCTTTTTTCAAGTGTTGGATCTGTTTTTCTGAATGTACCTGATATTCTATAGAATAATGGTGAAAACTCATATTTCGATTCAGCTCCTACTGGATTTGGCAAAGCTCCTAATTTTTCAGAATAAACTAACATTTCTTCTGCTATATTTTCTTTTAACTCAACAATAACAACTTTTGATTGAGCATTTACTAAATATGCATTTTTTATAAATGATAATCTTCCATTGTTTAAAATTTGGATCAATTCATCATTTACTTCTCCTTGAATAGCTAGAGAAACAGGGGCATATACCATTCCTCTTAATACATCTAGTGCCTCATGTCCTTGAACTTGTCCACCACCAGAGTAATTTGATTCTATTACTTGGGATACATATTTTTCATCTCCAACTAAACATCCTATTCCTTCTGGACCTAATAATTTAAAAGTTGAAAATGCTGATAAATTAGCTCCTAATTCAACTCCAATATTTTTAACTTTCATTACTGCATAATTATCGTCTGTTAATATAGGAACTTCATATTCTTTTATTTTTTCTATTACCTCAGTAATTTTATAACTATCATCTATTTTTTGACGAGTATACTGTACAACCACTACATCAATCTTCTCATTTTTTAAAATTTTTTCTAACTCTTCTAAATTATTATAATCTACCTCTAAAATATTTGCATTTAACATCTGTAAAGATACTAAAGTTGTTGGATAAATAGGTGCTTTGTGTACTAATACTCTTCTTCTTTTAGAATTCTTTAAAATACTATACAATCCCCATTTTATAGCTGATGTTCCTGCCCCTCTAACTAAAATAGCTTTCTCTACATCAAAAAAATCTGCTATTATTTCTTCAACCTTCTTGGTAGTTCTTGGTTTATTTAATCCCTTTACTACCCCTAGATCCCCTCTTGTTAAAATTTCACTTCCTCTAAATTTTCTTGTAATTATATCTATTAATTTAAATTGTTTTCTTTTTGCCTCTTCTAATGTAATTGATTCTAATGGATATGTTTTCATCATTTTTTCCTTTCTATTTTATTCCTAAAATTTTTTTTGGATTTTCAACTAAAAACTTTTCTATTTTTTCTAATTCTACCCCATTCTCAATTAACTTTGGAACAAATTCTTCAAGTAAATAGGAATACCCTATTCCACCATTCTCTTTTAAATGAGATTGTCTTGTTAAATCTACTGATAATAGAATTTTATTTTCCCATCCTCTATCACATAAATATTTAATATATTCAACTCTTTTTTCTTCTGAAAGATATTTTATCTTTCCTATTGTGTCAAAAGAAATATAAACTCCTCTTTTTAATAAACTCTCTATATAATGTATATCTTTTGATAAATCAGTGTGTCCTAAAATAACTTTTTCTAAATTTCCACCATTTTTTTCAATTATATCTAACTGTTCGTGTCCTAATTTTCCTAGACTTGTGTGTGTTGATACATATACTCCCGTTTTTTTCTGTACTCTACTTGCTACTGTAAAAATCTTTTCTTCAAGGGAAGTCATTTTTTCAAAGCCTGTTCCTATTTCACCTATAAAAGTTGCTTTTTTATTTGTTCCATCTATTCCTATTTTTATATCCTTTATTAATTTTTCTTCTAATTTTTCTATACTTAATTTTTCAACTTCCTCTGGAAAAAATGGTTCTTTATAATAACCTGTTGACATTAAAATTTCTATTCCTGTTTCCTTTTCCAACCTTATTATAAATTCAACATTTCTTCCCATTCCAATATTCGTAACATCAACTATTCTTACTACTCCTAATTCTTTTAATCTTAATAATTCTTTTTTCGTTTTTTCGAACTCATCTAATTTACAATCGATATTATTTTTTATTCCAGATAAATCTATTGTCATATGTTCATGTATATATGTTATATCTTTCATCCCTACATCTCCTCTAAAATTTCAAATGTTCTATTATCTATTCTTTTTAAAGGATAATTAAAAAAATATTCTTGAAATAATTTTGGACGATATTCATAGTCTAATATTTTTCCTATTTCTAAAACATATTTCAAACCATCCTTTCCCTTTGGTGTTACTATTACTATAGAACTCCCTATATTTTTTAAAGGAATTGTAATCGCAGTACAATCAAGCATATTAAAAACTTTTAAAAATTTTTTATTAGAGTTTTCTTGAAAAGTTTTACCACTATCTCCTAAACAACCTAAAATACTATCCCCTATACCATCTACTTCTATATTTTTTTCAACATATATAAAAACATCTCCCAGTTGAAAAATATTGTTTAGCTCTATCATCAATTCTTCTCTAGAGAAAAGTGATCTGTCTTTCCAAATTGTAATTTCATAATTATTTTTTAGTTTATCTCTGATCTCTTTCTCAAGAGTATCACTCAAAACTAATTTCTTTAATTTTTTTTCACTTTCTTCATAAAAAATTTTCAAAATTTTTTCTAATTCTACAAAATTTTGAGTTATAAATCCAATTCCAGCAGTAAAGACTATTTCATCTGTTGATTTCTTTTTATTTTTACCTTTCAATCCCATTCCAGATAAAAGAGCTGAATATAAGTTTAAAGAAATTGCTGGTCCTAAAACAGAACCGCCACCATCAGTTCCTATCCCTACTGTATTTAATCCATAAAGAACATTTATTGCCGTTCCACTTGATGAACCTGTCATGACTTTTGAAGTTATTGGATTTAATAACCTGATATCAATAGCTCTTCCCCTATCTGATGAAAAATCTACTGTATTCCAAATATATCCATTTCTTAAAAGTTTTTTTATTAATTTATTATCAATTTCTTTGCTATCTTTTACTCCTATTGTTTTTCCTTTATTTTTACAAAACTCTAAAATAATATTTGGATTTTGTTCCTTAACTGTTTTTCCTATAAAATTTTTCGTTCTATCGATTCCTGCTAAAATCTTTTCCATAACTCAACCTCATATCTTATAATTTAAGAGGAGTCCCCCTCCTCTTAAAACTTTAATTTTATCCTACATATAATCCTATAAGTGAAAAAATATTCAGTATTATTCCTAGCATAATTGCTGAAACTGGTCCTACTGCCATATCTACTAAAGGTTTTTTTACTGTTTTATTTAACACATATACTCCTGCAACAAATAAATACCCTAATCCTGGAGCCATGGCATCTGCTGCTATCATTCCTCCAACTATTAAAGAAATTTCAAGAACTTTTGACATTGCAGTTCTAATTTGATCTCCACATGCTTTAACTCCTGGGAATTTATCTAAAAATTTAGCTACTGCACCTAAAGCATAAATCTCAATAATAATTGCTAATACTCCCCCTATAAATGCTATAATAGGATTTCTTAAAAATATTCCAACTACAAATACAAATGTCATTCCTGCTGGAGCATATACTCCTGTTGCTATTGCTGTTGTTGCTACTAAAGGAACAAAACCAATCGCTCTAGCCAAAGCTGCTAGCCCCGCTTCTGATATTTTTCCTTCTGCTAATAAGTTTAAAGAAATTGGGTCTCCTGCAACTAAATTTAAACTTATTGCTGTAGCTATAACTCCTCCCATTAATCCTAATGGAATTACATTCTTCTTAATTTTTTCTACTCTTGTTGCAAATATATTTAATAACATTTCATTTGATCCGACACCATTTGTTGTTGCTTTTTCTCTCATTGCAAAAGTTACCATTATAATCATTCCTACCAATAAAGCCATTCCATCTGGATTTAAAGTTATTGTACTTCCCTCAAAAGAAATTTTTCCATATACTTGAAATAACTGTCTAACTAAAATAGTTGTTATAAATGTTATTACTCCTTTTTTAAATCCATATTGATAAGCTACCACTAAAGCAGGAAAGGCTGCAAATGCAATAATTATTGGTGCTCCTACTTTTCCCAATGCTGGCAAAAAATTTACAGGTAATTTTGCAAATAATTCTACAATTATTTTTAACCCTAATGTTATCAATAATCCATATACTCCACCAATAACAGTTGAAAAAATTGCTCCCTTTTTATCCATACTAAATGATGTTCCTATTATATCTGTTGCTAATAAAATACTATGTACTAATATTATTGGTGTTGTTAATGAAAATGGAATTCCAAATCCAACAACAAGTCCAAAGCTTAGTGCAAAACTTGTTGCTGCCAAAGATTTTCTATCCATTCTTCCTTCTAAAAATTCTGGAACAATCGGTCTTAATCCATCATTAAATACTGCAACTCCTCTATTTGCTAAAAATGAAGCTAGTGCTCCCAGTAAAATTGCAACTACATAATTCATATTAACACACTCCTTATTTTAAAATTTCCTTTAAAATTACTGGAACTACTTGTTCTATATGTTGTGCTGTAAATCCAAATGCTTTTTTACCTGCATTAACCTCTGCTATTATTTCTACATCAGATTTTATGTTTCCTGGCATTGATACTGTAGCACAATTATTTGCTCCTAATAATGCTATAGCCATTGCTAAAGCACCGCCACCACCAGTATTACAAGCTCCTAAATAAATATCTGCTACTCCTGTTTTAACATCCATAGCTGCTTCTATATCACTTTTTATTGTTATAATTGCTTCTTCTCCAACTATTTTCTTTACTACTTCTGCTAATTTTTCTTTATCAATTTGTCCTCCAATAACTATTTTTTTCATAAAAACCCCCTTCTAATCATTTATAATATCTAATATTGTACATATATTTGCTAACATATATTTTTTTTCATCTTCTGGTAATTTTATATCTAAAACTCTCTCTAAATCTATGTATATTTCTTCAGATTTTTCAAAAAATTCGCTTTCTAATACTTCTTTATAAACCTCTTCATCAATAATTTTTACTGGTTCATTATTTTTTACTCTTGTTATAGCCATTGATAAGTGCATTGTCATCATAGCTCCATTTTCTTCTGTCAACATAATTTGATATTTTTCTTGAAACATTTTTATTACATTTAATACCACTTCTCTTGTTTCTTTACTAATTATTCCCGTTGAATATAAAATTTCAAGTCTTGTTTGTAAATCCATTACTCCTCCTCACCTAATCTATTAATTTAAAACTTTCTTTATCAAAAAACTTATTAAAAAGTGTTTTCATGGTTTTATTATTTTTAGGAATTACTATAACTGATTCAGTTGCTAATAAACTAATTCCACTTTCGTCCTTTAACTCTTCAATAACAATATTATTTTTTTCTAATAATATCAATTTATCTAAAACATCATCATAATTCCAAATTGCTGCGTCTATAGTCTTATCTATTAGTTTCTCTATTACTTCTGAATACTTAATTTCTTTAAAACTTATATTTTCATTTTTTTGAAAATTAATATTAGTTAAAAATGTATGATCATTTGATTCTAAATCTACTCCTACTCTTTTTACTAAGCCATCTTTTCTTTTTAAAACAACATGTTTAGTGACATACGTTCTTGGTCCAAATTCTTCAATAATTTCTAGATTTAATCCTGATATAATAGCCTCTTGTGCTGCCAATTTTGATACAACTCCAAATTGAAAAACACCTTGCTCTATCAGTTTAAGTCTTACATATCCACCACGCATATGTGAAAAATATAATGAAATTGGAATTTTAAAACTGTCATTTATACTCTCCATTATTTTTTTATATCTTGATGAATAAGTTATAGGCATCACACACAGTAAATATTCATATCCTAAAATATCCAATAACTTTTTATAATCAATTTTTTCTATTCTAGTTCCATATTTTCCCATTTTTACCAATTTTACTATTTTCTTTTCGCATAATAATGTCAATGATTTTTGAATTGTTCCTAATGATAAGTTAAATTTTGCTGAATAATTAATAATTGTATCTATATTTTCTCCAATTTCTCTTGAAAGAATATCTTTAGCTAACTCAATTGTTCCTATTTCTATTTTTTTATATTTATTATTCTCCATAAACTCCTCCATTATTTTCAATTTTTTGAAAATAATATTTTTATAAAAATAGAATACATTTTTTTTGTATTTTTGTCAAGTTTTTTTTATTTTTGTCTATTTTAAAACATTCTATTTATATTTTTATATAAATTCAACATTTGTATAGTATATATTATTTTTTATATTTTTCTCCATAAGTCCCTACTAATCTTTAGTTGATTTTTCCCAAAGAGACCTTTTTTATACAAAAATGGCTAAAGAATTTTCACCTCTTTAGCCATTTCTTTTCTTCATTATTTTTCAATTAATGTTAATTCTGTAATTATAGGTATGTGATCACTTATTTTATTCCATTCAATACCATATTTTTTCATATCTTTTGGTTTATTTGGAATATATGTTTTGGCTTCCCATATTTGAGCATGATTTGTAAAGATATAATCTAGCCCTACTTCTGGATTGATTGCTGGCCATGTTCTATGATCATTTTCTTTTGTTATTACTGGTTTCCAATAACGATTTAGATGTTGGATAACATTAGAGTTAAGAGTATCATTAAAATCGCCACCCAATAATTTTATTCCTCTAATATCTAAAGTATGTTCATCTATTGTATAAATTTGTGACATACGAGTGTTAGGATTTTCATGCCAATCTAAATGAGTATTTATATAAGTAATTGGTACTTCAAATCCAGGAACATCAATATTTGCAATTAGTGCAATTCTTTGTTCATCTGAACTCGGAAGATTTATTTGATAATGATTTAAAATAGGATACTTAGATAAAATAGCTATTCCGTATTCTCCATCATCAAAATCAATGGTTTTTCCAAATACGAAGTTATATCCAGTTAACTCAGCTAAAACTTTAGCTTGATCAACTTTTCCACTACGATTAGTCAATCTATCAACCTCTTGAATTCCTATGATATCTGGATTTAGTTTCTTTATTGCTTTTGCTATTTTTTCTGAATTAACTTTGAAATTATTTGCTCCAGCTTCAATATTATAAGTCATTACTTTTACTTTAGGCTTTTTTCCGTCTATTTTTCCATCATATAAAACCTTACTATTCGCAAAAGAAAAAATAGAAATCATTATTAGTAAAAAAAACACTATTTTTTTCATACCCAAATCCTCCTAATTTATAAAATACTTCCATTAACTTAATGTAACATTTTTATATATAAAAATCAAGATTAAAAGTATTAAAATATGCTCTTATTATATTTTATTTTCATTTTTTTAAACACTTCACAAAGATAATTCTTTCTTATTCTTCTTTCTCCATTTATTAAGTAAGAAGAATATAAAATTTAGAATTAATAAATTATGTGAAAATAGTGTATTATATCACTGGTGGCATGCTAGAATCTATAGCTCCTAAATTCTCTATGATATGGAAATCTATTCCTTCTCAATTGAGTCGTGAAAATAAGGTTTATAAGGTTGTTAAAAAAGTGTAAGAATAAGAGAGTATGAAGATGCTTTACAATGGCTTATGATAGTTTTATACTCTGGAAATTTATATACCTAAGAACAGATATATAAATTTCCATTTTTTAAAGAAAAAACCCCACAAACATTGAGTTTGTGAGGTATATAAATCCCATGTAATTATCTTTTTGAGAATTTGAAATCCTTGATTTCATTGGTATAAATATACCTTTTGTTACCTATGTGTTACCTACAGAGGTATTTTTTATAATCACACAAAGTTTTTAATTCATCTTTATATAAAATCAACTAATCTTTTAAAACATCTTTTATAGATAGAGCTATCGCCTTTGCTAATAGAGGTGGAACCGCATTTCCTACTTGAGTATATTGTGGAACTTCTAATTTTCTTCTATTTCCTCCAGTAGTTCTTTTCCCTAGAAAGATAAAACTATCATCAAAAGATTGTAATCTAGCCATTTCTCTAACTGAAAAAGTTCTATTTTCAAAAGGAGAAATATAATCATCTGGTAAAGTAACTATTGTTCTTGATGGAGCTTCCTTATTTAACCTTACTCTAATATTTTTCTTACTTAAAATAGCATTTACAATTTCTTCTTTTCTTTCTTCTTCTAACATTTTAAAAATTTCTAGTTCTTTTTGAAAATCTTCAAATGAAGTATATCCTAACTTTCCATACTTAAAAACATATTCTAGTAAATCTTTTAAAGAATAGATTTCATCTATTCCATTTTTTAATAAACGAGCTTTTACATCTTTAGTAGTTTCTCCATTTTTATATAAAGAAAATCTTTGAACTATATAGTCAGAATGAAAAGATAATTCTATATTATTTAAATTCCCACTAAAACTTATTGGAGAATTAGTATCAAATATTTTTGTTCTTCCTTGATTAGAAGCTTCTATATATGATAATTTCTTTTCAGTTTTCAATGATAATAATTCTTTTTCCCTAATATTAGAATTTGTTATTAAATCTGCTATTGCTTCTTTTACACTTACTTTATAATTTTTTTTATATTTCTTAATATCATTAGGCTCCGTTAAATACTTTTTGTAAGCTATAATAATAACTCTTTCTCTTTTTTGAGGAACCCCAAACTCTGAAGCATCTAATACTAATTTTTTAAAATTGACTTTATCTTCTAAATTATATTTTTTTATCCTATATCCAATCTTTTCAAACTCTCTCTCTAGAATATCCGTTACTAAAGTATCATCTTCATATTCTTCTAAATCATAACTTATAAAATTATTTAATTTAGTATCAAGTAATCCAACTACATTTTCCATTACAACATAATTAGGTTCTATTTCTGATACTACTCTAAGATATTCTCTAAATAACAAATTTCTTGGATCGTTTTTATCTCTTTTTCCAGCTCTACTAAATCCTTGACATGGAGGACCACCAAATATCACATCTATTTTATTATCAAATTTATTTTTAAAATATTCTAAATTACTAATAGAATCAAGAATAAATTTTCCAGTTAAATTTGAAATATCCTCAGTTATAAAAAATGTATTATATCCATTATGTAATCCCAGTTGTTCATGTCTATTTTGATAAGTTAATGCAACTTCTGGACTTTTATCATTCGAAAAAACAATATGAAATCCTGCTTGAAGAATTCCTTCACTCATTCCTCCAGCACCGCAAAATAAATCTATTGCTAAGGGTTTTCTCATTTTCACCACCTAATTTTTTTTATTCTATAATATATATTATATCAAGTTTAATAGTAAAAGTCCAGGTTTTTTTTATAATCCAATATCATTTAACTCTACATTTTTTATCCTATCATCAAATTTTATTTTAGAATAGCTTTCATTAAAATTATCTTTAAATATTTCTCCAATTGATTTAGCTACATTTTCTTTAGTTATTGTTCCCCAAAAATTTCCACCAGATAAATTTTTAACCCTTAAAACTGGTGTACTATCTTCTTTAAATTTTTCTAGATTTTTTTGAGTAGGAACTGTTATAAAAGAATATTTAAAATCCTTTATTTTATGAATTGAAAAACCATCCTTTCCTATTTTTATATCTCCTTTTGTAAAACCAGTTGATGAATATATAATATCCCATCCCATTGGAATTTGAGCATTATCATTCCAGTTAGTTTTACACTGAATAACATTAATCTCTATTTTAGAAATATTATTTTCTATAATCTTATTCAAATATTGATTTAAAGCTTTTAATGAATCATCTTCTAAAACTTCCAAATCATTAATTGAAAATATTTTACCTTCATATTTTTTTAACTCTTCTATTGAATAAGCTACTTCATCTTCTTTTGGAAAAGTTATTGCTATCAAATCACTTTCACTATTTGAGATAAATTCTCCATAATTAATAGTTATTGTTTTCTGAATACATTCAAAATTAAACTCTTTTTTAGGTTTTATTACTATAGTCCTTGTTCTGAGTAATCCTAGATTTAAATACCATGCTAGTAAACTTTCCCATCCAGTACCAGCAGTAGAAACTTCACTTTGATTTCTAGAACCAGAACTTGTAGATAAAAATATCTCTCTTAAATTTTCTCCTAATTTTATTAGCGAATCTTCAGAGATATTTTTACCTTGAAAGAAATTTAAAATTTGATTTTTCCAAGAATTACTCCAACTTTGAGAAAAACTATTAATCTCAAACAAATATTTAAATATTTCTTTTCTGTATTTTTCAATTAAATTAATCATTAAAATTCTCCTTTGTATTTTTCTAATTTAGAATATTTAAATACTCCTTTTTTTATAACTTAACCGTTTTATTTCTTTACTTAACACTTTTAAACTTTTACTTAGCCTTTTATTTTATTCTCTAAACTCTTTATAATTCTTATTTGGAAAAATTATTATAAATTTTACTCTCAATAACTTAACCGTTTTAGCTCTTTACTTAACACTTTTAAAATCTTACTTAATCTTTAAACTAATATTTTTAACGACTTCTTCTTAGTATAAAATTCTTCCTTTGATTATACCATAGAACATAATAAAATTCCATATTATGCTAAAAATAGTGAAGATTTTACTCTCCACTATTTTATCCATTATTTAACATAGTTACTTATTACTTTCTTACCATCAAAAACATAGCCTAGTTTAATTATCTCTTTTACCCCATATCTTTCTAATTCTACATAATATTTATTCTCATTTATTTGTTGCAAAGCTTTTTCCACTTCTTTCTCTAGGTTCTTAGTATAAGCTCTTTTCAATTCTAAAATATATCCTGCTTTTGTCTTATCTCTTGGGAACAGTATTATATCTGCTCTACCAAATCCAGTTTCCATATTTGATTTAGGAAGATAGTAACTATCTAAAGCATAGAAAAATCCAAGTAGTAACATATGATATGGATTTTCATAGTATTTCGTTATATCATATGAACTCATTGTATGTAAAACTAATTCTTCTATTGATTTATTTACTTGTTCTAGGTTTTTATCTTTTAAAGCATCTCTTAATTTATCTACTTTATCATAATTTCCAAATACAATAGTTAAAAACTCATCCTTGAAGAAATTCATAATTTCCATATTAGGTATTCTTACTAAATACCTTCCATCATCTAATCTACCATTTATAGTTAGATAACCAGAGTATAACATAAGTTCCCATACTTCACTTGCTGATAGGTTATTTCCAAATCTTACATTATCAGTTATTCTTACTGCTACCTCTTCTTGACTAAAAATTTTTTCAAGAGTTTTTAACCCCTCTTCACCAGTATGTTCTAAAAGTTCTCTTATCATAAAATTAGAACTTGTATTTATCCAATATGATTTTAGTATTTTATCAGATACATAGTTTAATATACTCCAAGGATTATATATTTCATCTTTTCCAAAACTATACCCATCATACCATTTTTTTACTTCAATCATCTCATAGCCTATCTCATAATAATCAAGCATAGTTTTTACTTCTTCACCTACTAAACCAAAAGACGTGCTATATTTATCATCTAATACTGAAAAAGATTTAAAATTATTTAAATCAGAGAATATTCCTGCTTGAGCTACCCTTATTATTCCAGTAAGAACTCCCATTTGTAAATACTCATTAGTTTTAAGTACATCCCCATAAAAAGCTTTTAAAAAATCTCTCATCTCGTTATAGTATCCCTTTTCGTAGGCATTCATAATAGGAGAATCATACTCATCTATTAATACAACTACTTTTTGATTATAGTATTTATATAATAAAGAAGTTAAAAAAGATAGAGAAGTTTTTAACTCTTCTTCGTCACTTTCTTTCCCCGCAAATTTATTAAATATTTTATTTTCATTTTCTGTTAATATGTGATTAATTTTTCCATCATACTCATTATATAACTTGAATATTTTATCTCGTATATTTTTAACTGCTCCTTCCCAAGTAGAAGCAGTTATTCCTTTCAAACTAAGAAATATTACAGGATATTTTCCTTGTTCCTCTATCAATGGAGAGTTTTCTATATATAAATCATTAAATAATTTTCTGTTTTCATCTTTATTTTTTACATCAAAAAAATATTTAAGTGTGGACATATTAAGAGTCTTTCCAAATCTTCTAGGACGACAAAATAGTTTTACTTCTGCCCCATCATTTAATATATCTTCTATAAACTTTGTCTTATCTATGTAATAATAATTTTCTTCAATTATTTTTTTAAAGTCCTCTACTGCAATAGGTACTTTTTTCATAGTTATATTACTCTCCTTTCCTCAAATATATAATATTTATTATACCACACTATGAAGAAAACCCCTATTTTATTTTATAGCTAATATTTTTTCTGTAATTAAAATTTAATCTCATTTTTATATATTAAAAATATAATATTAATATAAAATAAATATTTGACTTTTTAATTATTTCACTGTATATTTATACAGTGAAATAATTAATTTATGAGATATTTGAAAGAAGGAATGACATTATGTCACTACTTCTTTTTTATTTTTATAACTTTTTCGGTATCATCATAAATTACCTCAATCTCTCTATCTGCATTTGTAATTTTCATTTTTTCTATTATTTTTTTAGAGATATTCACCCCATATTGCTCTGCTACTCCTTTTCTAGCTTTTCTGTATATCATTTTTACCATTTGTTTCTCACCCTCTATCTTATTTCCATTATTTTTATTTCATTTCTTAGTTCTTTAATTCTTTCGTATGTATCTAAAATAATAACATTCTTCTTTTTTTCTAACTCTCTTAAGATTTTTCTCACACATGTAATAGCACTTTCTCTAGTTTTTTTATTACAGATATTTTTATGTAAAGCTTTTCTTAAAATTTTATAGTCATAAATACCTTTTGAATTTTCCCAAATAAATACCTTGTAACTAAAAGAACTCCCATTTCTCTCTTCTGCTAAAATTTTCTCTAACTCTTCTATTTTATCTTCATAGATATCATTAATAATATCTAAATTTAAGATATTATCTAAAATATAATCTTTATAACTTTCATAGTAAGCTTTAATTATATCAAATTCTCTAAATTCTTCTAAAGAAAAACCTTTTCGTCTTATTCTTTTAGAGACCTCTAATCTTATTCTTCCTATCAGATTTGGATTTTCAGCTATTGCTTCTTTTAATTCATTATCTTTTAATTTTTTCTCAAGATTTCTATATTGATTATAAATCATTAGTCGATTATTTGAGGTTTTATCAGTTTTTCCATTATCTGAATAAACAATTGTTTCATACTTATCGTCTATTAAATCTAGGTATCCTTTAACTCTTCCATTTTCTCCTTTTCTTCGGCAATAAACCATAGCAAAAATCTTATATAAATTTTTATAGCTATGAAAATCTAAATCTTCATCTATTATAAATGTAAAAGGAATATCTACTCTTGTTAATACGATCTCATCTATCAACTCTGTAAAATAAGGATCATTAATGAAAAAGTCACTAAAAGTTTCTTGAACTTCAAAACATTCTGATTTTTTGGTAATCAAGAAAGCATTGCTTCTGCTAAAATATCTTGGGTATGATATTTTAACTAATAAATCATTATTAGGTGTTACTTCAAGAACATCACAAAATCTATATCCCTTTTTATTTTGTATTTTATTAATTACTCTCCTTAAGCAATTAATATCCTCTAAATAAATTCTTTTTTTAATACTAATTTTACTTCAATAGTATCCATTTAAATTCACTCCTTTTTTATAAAAATCTAATATATTTCAGTGAGTGTACAAATTCCACTAAACGTTTCATTTGTAACTCACTGTTAAAATCTATTAAAAATCAAGTAAAAATACCTATAAAAAGCATATTTTTATATAAAATCATACTTATTTTCAAATAAATTCCTTATATTATTTATTTTTTATTTTTAACTTAATCTATATATCCCCTGAAGGGTATAGGGGTTAATATTAGTAATGATGTAAAAATATATTGAAATTTATTACTCTTTCTTTAATAGTTGTCTTTACACTTTTATTGTTATATACATGTATTTTTTTAAAAATTAAAGAGTTATATATTATGAAATGTAATGCTGAAATTAAAAGGAGATGATAAACTTGTTTGAAATAATAGGAGCTATACTAATAATTACAGGAACAGTTTTAAAAGCAGTAGATGATATATTTAAAAGAAAATAAAATATGGGAGTGATGTTATGAAAGCTTATGAAATTAAAAATGCTATGATTGATACTTTGGATATATTCTTGGAGAGCAATCAAGCTGAAATGGACAAAGAGAATTACGATTATGTTATGGAATATTTAAAAGAAGAGTTAAAGAGTAAGAGTTCTAATATAGTTAGATATCTTAGAAATTTAGAGTTAGAAAATATAGTAGCTAAAACAGAAATAGATAGATTAGAGGAGCTTAAAAAGAGTAGAGAAAGAAAGATCATTTCACTGAAAGGGTATATTAAAGGAATACTTTTAGAATTAGAGAAAAAGAAGATTGAAACTGATTTAGGAAATCTTAGTTTGAGAAAGACTACAAGTGTAGAGATAGTTGATTTATCCAAGATTCCTAAAGAGTATTTAGTTATTAAAGAGGAGAAAGCACCATTAAAAAGCTTAATAAAAGATAGCTTAAAGAAAAATATAACAGTTAGCGGAGCTATGCTTAAAGAGGATTATTCATTACAAATTAAATAAGGAGTATGAGAATATGGAAAATAAAGAGTTTATGAGTATTATAGATGGACTAAAAGAAAGTATAAATGATAAAATAAAAGATTTCTTAGATAACTCACAAGAGTTGAAGGACTTCATAGAGTTTAGAAGAAAGAACTTCTATAATTACAGTATTAGGAATAATGTTTTAATTTATAAACAAGATAAAACAGCAACTGTGATTGCAAGTTTTAAAAGATGGAAAGAGCTAGGATATAATATTAAAAAGGGTGCTAAAGCTATTCATATTTTAGTACCACTGATTAGCAAAAAGATAGTTGATGGAAAAGAAGAGCAAAATGTGTATGGATATAGATATGCAAATGTCTTTGATATAAAAAGTACTATTCCTACGGATAAAGCAGTTGCTATTCCAGAGATTGACACTAGAATGAAACAAGGGGATAGCAAATATAAGATAATGGAGTTATTTAAAAAATCCAAGGAAATAGTGGAACAGTATATTCCAGTAAATATAGTTAAAGAACTTTATGCTAAAGGCTGTACTGACGGAAAAACAATTACACTTAGAAAAGATAGATATGTAGCTATGAGTGGAACTCTTATGCATGAGTTTACTCATTATTTAAATCATTTTGGAGAGAATGTTAAAAATCAAAATCAAGAAGAAATAGAAGCAGAGATAGGAGCCATGTTATATGGTTCCTATTTTAATTTGGATATAAGTGGAAAGTATAAATACATAGCTCTATGGAAAAGTAAAGAGGTCAGACTAGATGAAGCATTTGATGTAGCTCTGTCATCATTTGAAGAGTTACTATATGGAAATATAGATAAAAAAGGATTAATAGATTTAATTGAAGGAGAAGAGGAGAAAGAAATATGTTAAGTACAAAGAGAGTTATAAAAATATTGGAGAAGTTAATACTAGAAATGGAGAAAATCAATGTTAGAAAGGTTATTAGTATATCATTATCAGAAACTAATAGAAACATCCCTAAAGTTCCTAAAGTAGTAATTAAGGAAATGTTAGAAGAAATTAAACAAAAGAATAAGACTAATTTATCAATTGTAGATATTCCAGATGATGATTCAAGATACATATTCCAAGATATTTTAAATGGGAAACTAGTGGTAAATAATTTAAGCAAAGAAATAATCATAGGAGTAAGAATTTAGAAAGGAGAGAAATGATGAGAACTATATTTATGACCCCACTTATAAGACATGATTTAGAAACAAGAGCATTGCTGATGATAGTATCAGCTTTAAGATTAAAAGAAGAGAAAGAGGAAAGTCAAGGATTAGATCCATTTCAAATATTTGAGTTCAAAGATAAAAAGATGATTAATAGGCAAGAAGAACCACAGGATAAAATAGAGTTTGAACTAAGTTATGAAGTGAAAGAGTGTGAAGTATGGGCAGTACTAGGACTAGATGAAATGTTTGGAGAATACTGGACTATTATGTTTCCAAGTGAATATTAAAAGGAGGAATGAAAATATGGATAAGTTGTTAGAAAAATTAAGAGAACCGTTTGCTAGAGAAGAATTAGAATTTAGAGTTGGAGCAATCAGCAGAGAAAAAATGGAGGGGTTAGCTCTTGCTTATGTACAAGCAAGGGCTATTCAAAATAGATTAGATGAAATATTTGGTATTGATGGTTGGACTGTAACATATAAAGAAGTATCAGCGGGATTTATTTGTTCTCTGTCTATAAAGATAAATGATAGATGGATAACTAAAGAAGATGGAGCAAGTATGACAGAGTATGAAAGTATAAAAGGTGGAATATCAAATGCTTTTAAAAGAGTAGCAAGTAGTGGATTTGGAATAGGAAGATATTTATATAAGGCTAAAAATAAATGGTATCCAATAAGACAACAAGGAAAGGGATATACATTTATAGTAGAGCCAGAATTAGAACTTGAAGATAATACTTTAACATTTAAAAAATCAAAAAAAGAAGAAGAATCTAAGGTAGTAGGAAGTAGCAAGATTGTAATAGAATTTGGAAAATATAAAGGACTTACATTACAAGAAATATACGATAAGGATATTAACTATATCAAATATCTGAAGGCTAATGCTAAAGATAAAAAAATATTACAAGGATGTGTAGAATTAATAGCATAACTAGACAATAAAACATAAAAATTATTAATGAATATACAAAGAGTTTAGAGGAGTGATAAAAAATGAAGTTTTATTTACATATGGCAATAGCAATAAAGAATTTATAAAAGTCATTTACTTTTATAAATTAAAAATAATGACTCATTATGGGATGGAAAATAATAATTATTATTTAATTAAACATAAGTATTAATTGATATTTTATTAAAAATATATTTTATAAAATGAGTAAAAAAATACTATTTGAGAGCAATTTTTAAAAGTGTTAGAATATAGAAAAATAGAGTGCTGTGAGGGAATAAATGAGAAAAAAGATAAGAGTAAAAATTCCTAAACTTGTTTATGATGTAATGATACAAGATATGAAATATTTTGATTTGAAAAGAGAAACTCTATATAACATAATTCTACAAGAATTGGGTTTTGAAAAAATCAATGAAATAGGTAAAGAACTATTAAGTTTAGATGAAAAGAAACAAATAGCTTTTAATCTAAATGATATGAATACTAGCTTAATTTTAGCTATGCAAGAAACACAAAAAATTAGTAATGATGGAGAATTAATTATCAAATTATTTTCAACTTATGCTAATTTACACTCTGCCATAAGAGAAAGGGTTATTAGAAAAGATTTCTTCTTACGTTTAGAAAAAGCTATTAAAGAGAAAAATGAAGTTAAAATATTATATCAAGACATAGTAACTAAAATATTTCCACTAGCTTTTGAAAGAGATTTTGAAACGGGATATAATTATCTAAGGGTAAAAAATGGGAAAGAAGAATTTCTATATGAAGTTAGAAAAATAAAATTTGTATCATAAGCTAGAGAATATCTCTAGCTTATGTCTATAAAAAAATCAAAAGAAACATAAAGCTATTCTAATAAATTAACAATGAATTTACCGTATAATTAAAATAGATATGAATAGAACATATTAAATTTTAGATATTACTCTAAAAAAAGATAGAGGATAGATACTAATTTACTCAAATAGTCTTTGATAACGTTCTAAGGATTTGAAAATTAGTTTTGGAATGTTTAAGGAAAATTCAAAATATTTATTGTAGAAATTAGGGGGGATAAAATATGTGGATATTTTTAATCATTTTATTAATAGGTCTTCTAGGAACAGATGTAGGAAAAGCCATCTTATTTTTATATGTTATTTATATAATCTATAAACTAATGGCAATGTCATCATAAGATTTATAAAGGAGAGAATGAATATGGAAAGATTAGATGAAAATAAAATGGTACAAATTTTAGATACTTGTTACCAAAAAGCATTAAATGGAATTCCTATGGTTAGTGAATCAGTTAATGAACTTGGAGATTATTATTTAAGTACTTGTGTAACTACTGAAAAAGCTATTGAAAAATTAATAGATACTCAGGTTCAAAAATGTACAGTTAGTGGATTTTTAACAGGGCTTGGAGGAGCAATAGTTCTGCCAGTTGCTCTTCCTGCTAATGTATCAAGTGTTTTATATATTCAATTAAGAATGATAGCTAGTATTGCCTATATGAATGGATATGATGTAAGACATGATGAGGTTAAAACGATGGTATATCTTTGTTTAGTTGGTAGTTCTGTTTCTGATATTTTAAAAGATGTCGGAATTAAAGTTGGAACAAGATTAGCTGAAAATTTAATTAAACAAATACCAGGAAAAGTATTAGCTCAAATAAATAAAGCAGTTGGATTAAGACTTCTTACTAAAGCAGGAACAAAAGGAGCAATTAATTTAGGTAAATGTATTCCAATAATAGGTGGAGTAATAGGTGGAGGTTTTGATTATGTCTCAACTAAAACTATTGCTACTTATGCTAAAAATACTTTTTCTAATAATTAAATTTTATAGAGGAGAAAATATGTCGATAACATTAAAAATTGAAGAACAAGTTAAATATGCAATTAATGAAGTCAAAACTTATCCTAAAGGTTACGAATTTAATATTAAGGATATTTTAGTAGTAAGTAGATGTATTGGAGCTACAAACTATATTAGTTTTAGATTAAAATTACAAAGTGCTCTAGTTAAAATTTGTAGTCCAATTGGAAATGAAAGATATAGAAAAAAATAAAGAGAGATACACTCTCAGTTTATACTCCTTTTTTAACTTAATATGAAAGTATAGATTTTTTTGCTTAAAATAAAAAAGAATTTTCGCAAAATTTCTTATTAAAATTAAAAAAATTTAGTATAATATTAAATATAGAGATTTTTAAAAATAAAAAAACATATGGGTTAGATATACAAAAAAAGTTATGGAGCATATAATATTATAGTGGAAAGTAAGATTTTAATTTAAGAAAAGATAGTATAAATAATTTTGTGTAAATAAAAATCTCTCTTGATTATTGATGAATTATAAGTATAATTTAATTAATATCAAGGGAGGTTTTTTTATGTCTTTATTACCTAAAGAACTTATTAAAGAAATTGTTAAAAAAGGAA
>NZ_JAGIRL010000001.1 GCF_019012925.1 Fusobacterium sp. | reverse complement strand
TGCTGTTTCATACTCTATGTGAGCTGTGTTGATAGTTATTCCTCTTTCTCTCTCTTCTGGTGCTACGTCGATGTTTTCAAAGTCAACTCTTTGAGCTAGTCCTAAGTCTGCTAGTACTTTAGAGATAGCTGCTGTTGTAGTTGTCTTTCCGTGGTCAACGTGTCCTATTGTTCCAATATTAACGTGTGGTTTACTTCTTTCGAATTTTTCTTTAGCCATTCTGAATATACCTCCAAATGTTTTTTATAATACTATAATTCATTTTACTACTATTTTACTAAAATTTCCACTTATTTCTTTATTAAACTTATATTTTTATAAAAAAAAATCCACACATCATGCTTTAAACATTTTAGTGTAGTTAATAAATGGTGGTGAGGGAAGGATTCGAACCTTCGAAGGCAGAGCCGGCAGATTTACAGTCTGATCCCTTTGGCCACTCGGGAACCTCACCGATTATTAAATTTTTAGTGGTACCCCGTAGGGGAATCGAACCCCTGTTTCCAGAGTGAAAATCTGATGTCCTTACCACTGAACGAACGGGGCATCTGGTGCCGCTTATCGGAGTCGAACCAATCACCTACTGATTACAAGTCAGTTGCTCTACCAGATGAGCTAAAGCGGCATCTCTTTTTTTCGTCTTGCGTTTCTCACGTCCCGCTGACATATATAATATTACCACATATAATAAAAACTGTCAACACTTTTTTAAAAAAATTTTAAAGTTTTTTTATTTTTTTATTTTAACACCATTTCAACCCAATATTTTCAAGGGTTTTCTAAAAAAATATTTTTTAATTTTTTTTGATTATTTTTCTAATTTATATATTTTTTCCAATTCTTTTTCAGAATATTTTCTTTTTTCTTCCATATTTTTTACCAATTCAGCATTCAATTCTATCTTTTTTTCTAACTCTTTCATCTCACCAACAATCTCTACATTCATTATTCCATTTCTATTATATCTCTCTTTTATTCTCTTCAATGTCTCTTGACTTGCTGGTTTAACCCACATCTCTGTCCCTGGTCTATCCAAAGTATTCAACTGTAACTTGCTGAATTTTATATTTTTTAAAAATTCTATCATCTTTTGAGTATGTTCCTCTGAATCATTTAAACCTTCTATTATAAATGTCTCAACATATATTTTACCACTATACTTTTCGCTCAAATTTTTTAATCCTTCCATCAATTGAGAAACATCACTTTCTACAGAAGGTCTATTTATCTTTTTAAATATTAAATTATCTACACTATTTAATGTTGGAATTATTAAATCCGCATTTTTTATATCTTCTACAACCTTATCATCCTTCAATAACAAACCATTTGTTATTACACAGACTTTCACATCTGTATTTTCCTTTATCCACTCTATAACCTCTCCTATATCCTTACTCAAAGTTGGCTCTCCACTTCCAGAAAAAGTTATATAATCAGGTTTTACACTTTTTAAAACCTCTTGCATCTCATTTTTTATCTCCTCAACATCTTTAAAACTCTCTCTTTTTAGAGTTAATTTTTTTGTAGCCCCGCACTCACAAAAAACACAATTCATATTACAACTCTTAGGAACTACCATATCAACTCCCAAAGAAATACCCAATCTTCTTGAAGGTACAGGTCCAAATACATGTTTAAACATAAAATTCCTCCCAATTATTTATCAAAGAGTACAACGTTGCTGCAAGCTTATAAGGATGATGTCTTACCATACCTTTAGAATCAATCTCTAAAATATCTCTATCCCTAACCTTCAACCCTCTTTTCTTCAACTCATGTTTATCTACTACTACCTTATCACTATTTTGTTTACGATATCTTTTTAATATCTCCTCTGGAATCTCTCTTGTATCAACTACAATCTCCTTTACAATCTTATCTCCTATCACTTCACAGATAGCTTCTATATGATCTACCGCACTATATCCCTCTGTCTCTCCAGGTTGTTGCATTGCATTACATACATATACAACTTTTCCCTTAGTTTTCTCCAAGCTCTCCTTCACACCCTTCAATAACAGATTTGGAATTAGACTTGTGTACAAGCTTCCTATTCCAAAAACTACTAGGTCAGCTTCCTCTAAAACCTTTAAATTTTCCTCTGGGGCAACTCTTTCATTTCTATAGAATACTCTTTTTATTCTCTTTTGAGCAAGTGGTATATTTGACTCCCCTTCAATGATCTCTCCGCTCTCAGTTTCACCATAAAGAACAACTCTTTCCAATGTTGCTGGAAGTATCTTAGCCTTTATATTAAAAAGTTTTCTCAATCTATCTACAGCTACTCCCATATTCCCTGTTATCTCATTCATTGCCATTATAAGCAGATTTCCTAGAGGGTGTGCCCCTATAGAACTCTCCTCTTTAAATCTATATTGAAATACATCCTCTATTATTGGCTCTACATCACTTAACGCTATTAAAACGTTTCTCAAATCTCCAGGTGGTGGTGAATCAAACTCTTTTCTCAAAGCCCCGCTACTTCCACCGTCATCAGCTACAGACACAATAGCTGTCAACTCTACTGGAAGGTATTTCAATCCTCTCAAAACAACAGATATCCCACTTCCGCCACCAATAACTACAACTTTTGGTTTTTTATTCATAACTCCTCCCAGTCAATCTTATCCCTCTATATTATCTCTCGAAATCAATAAAAAATCAAGCAACAAAAAGAGCTGTTACAGCCCTTATTATAACAGCTCTTTTCTATTACCTTACTTCTCTTCAAACTTCAATTCTATGCTACTCTCTTTTATCTCATACTCCATAACTTCCAATGGACGTTGTGTAATCTCAACATCTGTTCCATATACTATAAGCCCTATTCTATTTCCTTTAGGTACAATATGGTTTGTAGGTATCATATCTATCTCACAACTATAAGTTTCTCCTGGAACAATCGCTATCTTCTTCTCTCTTCCTCTTATATTTTGAAGATTCATATGTCCTCTACTGATTATCTTATACTCACTATACTCATCATCTTTTGCAAAGAAAAATCTAGAAACCTCTCCTGTTTTTCTTCCTAGAGTTATACACTCTTCCTCTACAAATTTTTGCTCAGGATTCAATCTTTTCTGTTTTCCATAATCAACTAACATAACACTCAAAAGACCTTTATTTTGCTTACTTACAAAATCTAGTCCAACTTTTATTCCACCAGAGATTATCATATTTTCATCTAAAACCTCTCCTAAGTAGATAGCTCTCTCTTTTCTCTCTTTATCTACATCTAACACTAAGTGCTTCTGCCACTCTTCACTTTTTTTACTCTCTCTATCAAATCCTAGAGCTGTTATATCATCTCTCAATTGAAAACTCTTTTCACTGATCTCTTTTGAATTTAATGAAAGTTTTCCATTTTTATCAATTCTATAGATTTTTTCAATTCCTTTTGAGTTTTTATCAAACTTCAACCATTCATCTTGATCTAAATTACTTTGTACTAAAACATCTGGAACTTTTGTCATCACACCATTGTCCACTTCATATAGCCAGTGACTTATCCACATATTCATAATCTCATTGAAGTCTATACCTTTTAATCTATCTATATATATGTGTTCTCCTTGATGAAGTATCATCTTACTTGGAACACCATATTTTTTCAACTCATTCCATAAGTTATAACATTGATTTGTTTTTACGTTCCAGTCATTTAATCCATGTACAATAAATACTGAAGCTTTTATCTTATCAACATCCAATAGGTAATCTCTCTCTCTCCAATAATCATTGTAATTTCCACTCTCTCTATCAGAGCATCTTCTCATACTTCCAGAGATCTTATCAGCTATCTTTATCTGTTCATCATCAGTTAGCTTTCTACATCTACAATAATCAGTTAGCAAGTCTGCATCATCACCTTGCCAACCTAACGGAGAAGCTGTAACTCCATTCATTCTATAATAATTATACCAACTTGAAATAGCTGCCTCTGGAATAACTGTTTTCAATCCCTCTACTCCTGTAGTTGCTGCAGCAATACACATTGTTCCTAGATAAGATTTTCCAGACATAGCCACTCTTCCAGTACACCATTCAGCTTTTATCTCAATATTATTCTCTTTATCTGTAAAAGCCTTTCTCTTTCCATTCAACCATTCAATTACTGATATTACCCATTTTTTTTCATCTTTAGATCCTGTACAGTTTATTCCTTCTGATCCTTCTGTTCCTACCCCAGCTGAGAAAACAGAAGCTACTCCTCTAGAGTTAAAATACTTATACCATTCAGATATACAATCTAACTCTATCTCTTCAGTAGGTGATACAGTTGCCTCTCCCACACTGATTCTTTTTGGTGGTAACTCTTTTTGTACTGTTTCCTCTCTTTTCTCTTCTTCTTTTATAGTTGGATCTAAATCTCTATCCACATTGTACATTCTCTTTTCATAAACCTCTTCAACACACTTCATCATATATGGATTCGCCACATAGATAGCTGGAACTTTCATCCCTTCAAGAGTCTCTTTAGGTCTTCTAATATATACAGCTACAAGATCTCTCTTCCCATCTCCATCTGTATCTAAATCTGTCTCTACAAATACCTTTTCAAAAATGCACTCTTCATAATCGAATACAGGCTGTATCTTTCCATCAAAAACTAATGGAGTTTTCTCATTTTTACTTATCTTATCAAAAAATCCCTCTCTAGCTAGATACTCACAATTTGTTTCTCCATTTTCTCTCTTCTCTCTTAGAAAATCTATGATCTCAGTTTGAGTAGTTAAATCTCTACACTCCCCAATCTTCTCTTTTAACGTCTCCATATTATTTAAAATAACTTCTATAATTTTCTCCATTACAACACACCCTACCTATTTTGTTTTAACAAGATTATTTTTCTTTAAGTATCTTTTCCAAATCTCAACAAACACAGCTCCTAATAATAACATTACAATTAGATAACCAAAGAAATAACGATAACCTAATGCTCCTGGGAATTTATCCAATATCTTCCCTGCCATTAGAGAGATAAATATCTCTGGTAAATACCCTATTGTAGATATCAATCCTGCTGCTGTTCCTGAGTACTTATCTGGAATAGCCCCCTCTTCCATCATAGCCCAAACAAGACTGTAATTCACATTGTAGAATAGATAGTTTACTATATATAGTATTACAAATAGCCAAATTACTAAAGTAGTTCCACTAAATGGTAAAAATAAGATTCCAGCTGTTCCTAAAGCCATAACTATAAAAGAGATTGATAAAAGATTACTTGTTCCCATCTTATCTCCCAAGAATCCTCCACCTATATTAGATAGCGGTGATACATATCTCTTTACTGCTGCTAATATTGCCGCTGAAGTTACTGTCATTCCCAAAAGTGATGTTCCATATGGTACAAAATAGTATAGTGATAGCGTAAATACATAGTTACAGAAAGTTACTATAGATATTATCCAAACTGCTGGTAATTTGACTACCTTTCCAATATCAGCAAAAGAGATCTTCTCATCACTTTTCATTATCTCATCTTTCATATTAAATTGCACTAGCAGACCACAAAGTACATTTATAACTGAATAAAATATGATAACATATTTCATTCCTAAAATCTCATCAGTTACTAGCCCTTTAACTCCTAGTCTATATACAATAACAGCTACCGATGCTCCCAAAGCAGCTGCTACACCTCTACCACCTTCAAATATTCCAAAAGCTTTTCCCTGTCCCTCTGCATCAGATAACATACGAACAGCCTTTACACAAGCTGGCCAGAAAGCAAATAAAGATGAAAATCCCCAAAATGCATATAGTAAAACTAAAGCAGTAAAACTAATGTTTGGTATCAAGTGAACAAATCCTCCAACACCTGTTCCTACCAAAGATAGTACAAGTATTTTCTTTACAGAAACTCTATCTGCCACATAACCACCAAAAAGATAAGACACCATTCCAAAAACTCCATATATACTTCCAAAAACTCCCATTTGTACATTTGTTAAGTTATAAGCTTTCAAATAAGCGTCATAATAGTCATAACGGAAATATGGTAAACCATAGATTATAGCCCCTCCCACTGCAACTATTAAAATAGCTAACAAATTCTTTTTTAATTTTTCTCCTAATCCAAATTTCTCTAAAAAACGTTCCATTTTTCCTCCTAGATTGCTTTACATTTTATATTATACAAACTTTTATATTTACTAGTCATATACTCGATATAGTATTTAGGATTTATCTCTTCACCAGTTACTCTTAGTAAAATCTCCTCCAAACTATACAAACTTCCATATTTAAATACCCTCTCAGTCAACCAAGTTTTCAGTCTAGAGAACTCTCTTTTCTCAATTATCTCCTCCAGTTTACTCTCCTCTTTTTCAAATTGATTTATAAGCTGTCCCGCTATTATGTCAGCCACTATGTAAATAGGAAAAAATCCAATATAGCCACTCACCCAATGGACATCTTGTAAAACTCCATCACCCTCTTTTGTCAGTTCTATTCCAAGATATTTTCTATACTTCTCTTGAGATCTCTCAAACAACTCTTCAAATTTTAGACTTCCTTGAAATATCTCTTTCTCCAACTCATATCTCAATATTATATGGAAATTGTAGCTCAGCTCATTACTCTCTATTCTAACAGGATTTTTATCCACTCTATTTATCGCTCTATAAAACTCTTCCTCTTCTATATTTTGGAACTCTGGAAAAACTTTTTGTATCTCTTCCAACAAAACGGCACTAAATTTTTTATTTCTTCCTATTCTATTTTCATAAATTTTAGCTATCGCTTCATTCAATACCTGAGAAGGTATCTCCCCTAAGTAGTTTCCAAGTAATTCTCTATCTATCCCCTGCTCATACAACCCCTTTCCACACTCATGCAAAGTATTGTAGACCCCTGTCAATAGATTATCCTTAAAGCTTGTTATCACTCTTACATCATTAGGAGTATTGCTCAAAGTTGTAGGATACTCCCCAATATCTACTCTTCCAAAGTTAAAATCAAAGCCTAGCAAACTCATCAATTCTTTTGAAAGTATCAACTGCCTATTTTCATCTTGAACCTTTAGCTTTAAACTCTCTTCAGCTCTCAACTTAACACTTTGTAAAATTGGTAGTAGCTCCTTTTTCATCTCTGAAATTGCATCCTCAACTCTTTCCAAAGTTATATTCTCTGTATAATATTCCACTAAAGTTTCATATGTTCTACTCTCTTCCCCACGATATTTAGCAAAGCTCTTCAAACAAGAGAATACCTCTTCCAAGCCCTTCTTCACTTTAGAGTAATCATCTAACTCCCTAGCCTTTTTCCACTCCTCTTCAACTTCAGTCAAGAGTTCAACATATCTTCCATACTCCTCTACTGGAATCTTCTGCATATGTTCATACTCTTTTCTTATATTCCTCAAAATAGCTCTCTCTATCTCTGACTTTTCACTTTTGTTTTCCAACTTCTGAAAACCACGTCTAAACTCTATAGAACAGATTTTTTTATAGTAATCTTGAACAAAGTAATTCATAACTTTTTTTCTATACTCTATGGCTCCATTGGGTAAGTTTATCAAGTTATCCCAAGTCATCAATCCATTTAGAGTATATTTGATATATTCTAACTCTTTTAATATCTTTTGAAATTTACTCTCCCGCTTCTCTGCTTCCATTCCCATATACTAACTACTCTCCTTTAATCTTATTAAATCTTGAAAAATTAGTAGCAATTATCAAAGCCCCTACAAAATATAAACCTGCTCCTAAATAGTAACCTAACTTATATCCATTGGGTAGATCAAATAGTATCTTACCTGTAAATTGACCACTTAAAACACCAGCTATTCCAGTTATAAAACTTATTATTCCAGTGTATAGTGGAACCATCTTCTCATTTATAACCTCCACAGCCAAAGAACTATCTATAGGACTTCCCAAGTTCATAATCCCTGTTCTTATAAATAAGGCCACTCCTATTATCCAGATACGACTATCTCCAAACCTATTCCCTTCAGCTACCAAGATCATAAATGGTATAGCCAAAAGTATCGAAAGATATAGTGTCTTTACCTTTCCTATTAGCTTGGCTATGGTATCTGTAAAAAACATAAAGAGTACCACTGCAATATAAGATAGTGAAAGTAGTAGAGATGTTGTTACCTTATCTATATTCAAATATCTATTGAAATAAATTGTATAGTATGGAACAAACAATCCGATTGCAAAGTTATTCAACCCCCAATAGATAAGATACAGTACTGAATATCTATTAAATATCTCTCTTCTTTTATTAAATATATCTTTTACAAAATTTTTATTCCCCTCTCTAATCTCACTGTAATCCTCTCTATTCTCCTTTATAAAAAATAGTGGTATTATTCCTAAAAGAGAGATTATCCCCAAGAGCAGGATCACCCTTCCCATTGAGGTTACATAGAGACTTTTTAATAAACTATCCATCGTATCCAAAGAGTTGGATAAGCCCTTCGCCTCTAGATATGTACGATTTGTTACTCTAGAAAAAAACTCTATCGTTGCATATCCTCCTAAGTATGTGGTCATAAAAAAACCAACATAACCTATATAATAAACTCTTGAAAACCACTTTACCTGTTCAGTTAATTTTGTATACTTATTTATAAAAGGTAACAAGATTAGGTAGTGTAGCTGTATTCCACTCAAAAGCAGAAGTATAAATATCCTTATAAAAAAACCACTCTGTAATAAAAAAGTTCCAAATAGTCCTATACTACAGCTTCCTACTGAAAGAAAAAGAATTTTCTTATAACCTATTTTATTTATAAATGTGATTATAAATGCTGATATAAACATAGAGTATCCATAATATCCCCAAAATGATTTTGCAATATCTATATCTATCTCCTGTAGGTAGTTTATATACACATCATAAACCACTCCACTCACACAATTATTTATAAAATAACTTATGATTATCATATAAATATTCCATCTTCTATCTATATACCTCTCCACCATTTAACAATATCACCTATTTCAATCCCTTTGTTTTTAAGAAGAGTTGCATTGAGTTTGTTTCAAAAACATTTTTCAACTCTCCATCTTCTTGATTTAGATAACTCTCATCTTCCTGTAAAACCTCTTCTAACTCCTCCATTATTGCAAGGAATATCTTAGCTTGATTTTTTAATTTCTGAAGATAAAATTTATTACTTCTCACTGTAGCTTCAGAGATACTCATCTCTTTGGCAATCTCTTTTGTAGTCTTTCTATCCAGCATATTCAGAATCATTTTTTTCTGTGTCTCTGTAACTCCAGTTACCTCTTTATCAAAGCTCAAAAAAGCCTTTATAATACCTTGATGTTCCTTCTCTATATGTAATTCCATAGCTTTCTTAGCTGTAACATAATCATAACCTTCTGTATATATATACCCATCTTCAAACTCCTCTTCACAAAATACACAAGAGTAGATTTTTGTCTTAGCATTGTATGTATATCCATTTTTTAAATCTTCAACCTTCAATTTTTCCATATTCCCACCATTTTCAAACGTTATGTTATATTGTTTAATTACGTTTAAATATTATCATCTTTTATTCTAAAAGTCAATTGTTTGTTTTATTTAACTACTTACTTTGTAAATTATAAACATTTCAAACATCACAATATAGCCATATACATTTTATATATGTATAATATTTTTTTTAATAATATTTTATTTTTCATCCAATATATGATTTTTACAAAAATAAAAAAGCCCCATCTCTGGGGCTTTTTTATCATTTAAATTATAAGTATTTAGCTTCTGTATCTCTTATTAATTTTGCAACTGCCTCTACTTTTGGCATATCCTCTTCAACAAGATTTGCTAATGGAGAACGAACTCCTCCAATCTCTATGTTGTGGTTAATTTTTAAAGTTGCTTTAATTACTCCATACATATTTCCTTTGCAAGAGCATAGAGCTGTAATTATATCGTTTACATCATATTGGATAGCACGAGCTGTTTCGTAATCTCCTTTTTTGAAACAATCTAAAGCTTTAAGGAATAATTTAGGCATTGCACCATAAGTTCCTCCTATTCCTCCCTCTGCTCCTATCATAAATCCACCGATAAACTGCTCATCTGGACCGTTGAATACGATAGAATCTTTTCCGCTTATAGCTTTGAATGTTTGGATATCTTGAATAGGCATTGAAGAGTTTTTAACTCCAATTACTCTAGGATTTTTTAACATTTCTTTATATAATGATGGTGTTAAAGCTACTCCTGCTAATTGTGGAATATTATAAATTATGAAATCTGTATTAGGTGCAGCACTTGAGATATCGTTCCAGTATTTAGCAATTGCATGCTCTGGTAAACGGAAATAGATAGGTGGTATAGCAGCTATTGCATCTACTCCTAAACTCTCTGCATGTGCAGCTAATTCCATACTGTCAGCTGTGTTGTTACAAGCTACGTGAGCTATTACAGTTAATTTTCCTTGTGCTTCTTTCATTATTGTTTCTAAAACTACTTTTCTCTCTTCTTTAGATTGATAAATACACTCTCCAGAAGATCCTCCTACATAAACACCTTTAACTCCCATTTCAACAAAATATCTAGTTAAAGCTTTTACTCCCTCTACGCTAATATTTCCATCTTTGTCATAACAAGCATAAAATGCTGGTATTACTCCATGATACTTCTCTAAATTTCTCATTTTAAACACTCCTTTTTAAATAGCTTTCACTTTTTTACCATATAAATTGTATTATTATAATTATTGTTCACGAGAACATTGTACTAAAAATAAAACAATTTGTCAATATAAAATTCAAAAAAGTTGTTTTTTATTCTTCTATAATAACAAAGAGGAGAGAGGCACACTTCTGCACCTCTCTCCTAATCATATCCTATCTTTTTATCAATTCTAAAGCTACTGGAACATTTGCTGGAACATCTTGTTTTTTAACAATTTTATCAGCTACTTCTATTCCTACAGCTCCTATTTCAGCTGGTTTTTGTGCCACTGTCGCCCCTAATTTTCCAGCTTTAACAGCTGATACAGCGTCATCAGTTGCATCAAATCCCACAACTAATATATCTTTTCCTGTTGCTTCAATAGCTTTTAAAGCTCCTAATGCCATCTCATCATTATGAGCAAACACTGCATTAATTTCAGGTTGAGCCTGTAATATATTCTCCATTACTGTCAATCCTCTTGTTCTATCAAAGTCTGCAGCCTGTTTTGCCACTACTGTCAACTTACCATTTACAGCTTTGTTGAATCCAGCTCCTCTATCTCTAGCAGCTGTTGTTCCAGGTATTCCTTCAAGCTCTACAACTTTTCCTTGACCATTTAACTGTTCTATTATGTAGTTTCCAGCCATCTCTCCACCTAAAACATTATCTGATGCCACATGAGATACTACTTTACCTTTATTTGCCGCTCTATCCAATGTTACAACTGGAACCTTACTTCTATTTGCTGCTCTTACAGAACTAGCTACTGCATCTGAATCTGTAGGATTTATCAATAGAACATCTACTCCTCTTATCAATAGATCTTCTACATTTCCCAACTCTTTAGAAGGGTCATTTTGAGAATCTAAAACTATTAACTCATGTCCTAATTCCTTAGCTTTTGCCTCTGCTCCCTCTTTCAATGTAACAAAGAACGGATTGTTTTGAGTAGATACTACAAGTCCTATTTTTTCTGCATTAGCAACACTTGAAACCACCATAATTAAAGCTGCCATTCCAAATAATTTCATTGTTTTTTTCATTCTCATCACCTCAACATTTATTTATTAGATTTTCTATCTATTAAAACTGCCACTAAAATTACCAAAGCTTTTATCATCATTTGATAGTAAGACGATACATTCAATAGGTTTAAAGCATTTCCTAAAACACCAATTATCAATGCTCCTAATGCTGTCCCTGTGATTCTTCCAACTCCTCCAGCAAGAGATGTTCCTCCTAAAACTACTGCAGCTATAGCATCTAGTTCATAACCACTTCCAGCTGTAGGTTGAGCTGAATATAATCTAGAAGTTAAAATTACTCCTGCAAGAGCTGATAACATACCACATAATCCATATACCCATATCTTTACCTTATCTACATTTATACCTGAAAGCTTTGTAGCTTCTTCATTTCCACCTATAGCATAGGTATATCTTCCAAATTTTGTATGCATCAACAGATAGTACCCAGCTATAAAAAGAACCACCATAATGTAAATAGGAATAGGTATATTAAATATATAACCTCCACCTATATTTTCAAAAAGCATACCACCATCATCTATAGTTATTGGTTTTCCCTCTGTAAATACAAGTGTTGCTCCTCTTAAAAATGTCATTGTTACTAACGTTACTATGAAAGCTTGGAGTTTCATCTTTGCAACTAAAAATCCATTAAAAAATCCAAAAACCAATCCTAAAATCAATGTTATTATTAAAGCAAACACTGGATTTTGACCTGAATTTAAAAGTGATGCCATCACAGCCCCACAAATTGCTAATATAGAACCTACAGATAGATCGATCCCACCAGTCAATATTACCAAAGTCATTCCTATTGCTATTATCGAGTTAATTGAAGTCTGTCTCAATACATTCAACATATTTGCATGAGTTAAAAATCTGGGATTTAATACAGATACTATTATTACAAATATAATAAGTCCTATTAGTGGCTTATTACTCCATATTTTTTTTAACATTCTTTTCCTCCTACTGCACATCTCATTATATTTTCTTGAGTTGCTTCCTCAGCTAAAAACTCTCCAGTAATCTTACCATTATGAATAACTATTATTCTATCACTAAGTCCTATTATCTCTGGCATCTCTGAAGATATCATTATTATGCTCAAGCCCTTTAATTTTAGTTCATTGATAAAGTCATAAATCTCTTTTTTCGCTCCCACATCTACTCCTCTTGTAGGTTCATCTAATATCAAGATTTTAGGATTTGTCAATAAAGCCTTAGCAATAGCTACCTTTTGCTGATTTCCACCACTTAAATTTTTTATTTTTTGCTCCATAGTAGGAGTTTTTATTCTAAATTTTTTAATATACTCCTCTACACTCGATTCCTCTTTCTTATGCTCTAATTTAAAAATATTTGAGAAAAAGTTTAAAGCTGATAGTGTCATGTTATCCTTAACACTCATTCCCAAAACCAATCCGTCACCTTTTCTATCCTCAGATACATAAGCTATTCCACACTCTATTCCAGCTTTGGCTGATTTTATATTCTTTTCTTCTCCGTTTATAAGTACTTTTCCACTATCTTTTCTCAAATGTCCATAGATAGTTTTTGCCAACTCACTTCTTCCAGCTCCCATCAATCCTGATATTCCCAAGATCTCACCCTCGTGCAATGTGAAAGAAATATCATTGACATATCTATTTTTTAAATTTTGTACTTTTAAAACCTCTTTTCCCTTCTCTACTTTTACTCTCGGAAACTGCTCATCAAGGCTTCTTCCTACCATATTTCTAATTATAAACTCTTCATCAATATCCTTTACTTCAGCTTCACAGATAAATTTACCATCTCTCATCACCGTTATATCATCACAGATCTCAGGAATCTCTTTCAGTCTATGAGATATATAGACAATACTTTTTCCCTCAGCAGTAAGTTCTCTAATAACTTTGAACAAGCTCTCTGTTTCACTGTCTGTAAGTGCATCTGTAGGCTCATCCATAACTATTATCTTTGCATTTTGTGAAAGAGCTTTTGCAATCTCTACCATCTGCATCTTTCCAATAGTTAGATCCTTAACTAGAGTATCCTCACTCTCTTTGATATTCAACTTATCTAGGAGCATCTTCGCTTCCCTTTTCATCAGAGATCTATCTATTGTTCCAAATGAATTTACCATCTCTCTACCTAAAAATATATTCTCTGTAATAGATAGCTCTGGAATAAGATTTAACTCTTGATGTATAACTGCTATTCCCTTCTCTTGAGAATCATTTACATTTCTAAAATCAACTTTTGAATTCCCAACATAGAGGCTTCCACTATCCATATTATAGATTCCTGTCATAACTTTTATAAGTGTAGATTTTCCAGCCCCATTCTCTCCCATAAGTGCCATAACTCTACCTTTATATATATTGATACTAGCTCCGTCTAAAGCTTTTACTCCAGGAAATGTTTTTACTATGTCACTCATCTTTAATACAATCTCTTTATTCATAAATTTCTCCTAGAAAACTACTCCTGATTTTAAAATAACATTTGAATATGGAGAACACTCTCCAGTTCTCACTATTGCCTCACTCTCTTTTGTTATTTTCTTAAACTCCTCGTGTTTTACCCAAACTATTTCAGGACTCATATTCGCTCTTTCAAAAGCTTCCATTATATTTTTCAACATCTCAGGATTTTTATCTTTTATCTCTTCAGCTAATACAATCTCTTCCACTTGCATCTCACTCAATATAGGCTCCAAAACACCTATAAAACTAGGTAGTCCAGCTTCTACTGCCAAGTCTATTCTCTTTACATCTCTGGGTATAGGAAGTCCAGCATCACAAAGTGTAATATGAGCTGTATGCCCTATTTTTGATATCTCATATGATAGTTCGCTGTTTAAAAGTCTACTTTTCTTCATTTTTTACCCCCTTAAAATTTTCTACCTCTTCTATTGTTGGTATTGATGTTTGAGCTCCTTTTTTTGTAACTGCTATGGCTGAAACTTTTGTTGCAAACTCTATAGCTTCACTTAAGTTGTTACCTTTTAACTCTCTCACTAGCCCACCTATAAAGCTATCACCAGCTGCTGTTGTATCAACGGCCTTAACTTTATAAGCTGAGTGAAATTCACATACCTCTCTATTTAAATGTAAAGATCCCTTACTTCCCAAAGTCACTATAAGATCTTTCACTCCTAAATTTAATAACTTTTCTCCAGCCTCTTTTATCTCTTCGTGAGTGTCAGTTTTCATTCCTGTCATCAATGCTAACTCACTCTCATTAGGAATTATCAAATCACTATTTCTAATTATATCCTCACTTAATTCTCTAGCTGGTGCAGGATTTAGAATAGTCATTTTCCCAAATTCCTTAGCCTTTTCAAGAGCATAAGCAACTGTCTCAATTGGTATCTCCAGTTGAGCTACCAAAACATCACAATCTCTAATTACATCTAGATGCTCATCTATATACTCTCTATCTACCTCACTATTAGCACCTGCTACAACGAGTATTCTATTCTGTCCATTTTTCTCAACTATTATCTTTGCTATTCCAGTGGCCTTCTCTCCCTCTTTTATATATTCAGTCTTAACACCACTTTTCTTCATAGCTTCTATCAAATCTTTTCCAAAAGAATCTTTCCCAACTTTACCAAGCATAGTTACATCTGTACCCAATTTTCCAATAGCCACTGCCTGATTAGCACCTTTCCCTCCAGGAACTTGAAAAAACTCCTCTCCAAAAAGTGTTTCTCCTCCCTCAGGCACTCTATTACAAATTGTAACCAAGTCCATATTTATACTTCCAACTACAACTATTTTTTTCATATGTCCTCCTTTACTTTTCTAAAACTGGTTCTATATACACTTTTTTACTCTTCTCTTTTGAAATAAAGAGTTCACAAATCTCCTCTCCCATTTTTTTCAACGGAATGGAACAAGCTACAACCTCTCTATCTAGGAGATCAAAAAAATCTACTCTTTCAAAACATGCTAACTGTATCTCTCTTCTCTCCTCTTTCAAAGCTTTCAACACTCCATACAACATCAAACTATTAGATGAAAATACAGCAGTTACAGATGTTGGCAAGAGTCTTTTTCCCATCTCATATCCGCTTTCAAAAAGATAATCCCCTTCATAGATATTCTCCTCTTTAAACTCTATTCCCATATCCTTATGAGCTTCAATATACCCTTTCAACCTCTCTCTAGCATTTAAAAAATCTAAATTTCCTGTTATCAATGCTATCTCTCGGTGTCCTCTTTCTAATAGTTCTTTCGTAATTTTATAAGCTCCAATATAGTTATCTAAAAAAACTCCAGCCACCTTAGAATACTCAAAATCCCTATCTAAAAGATACACTGGTATTCTCTGTCTCAATAGAGAAGCTAAGGGATTTTCCTCATACTCTCCAGCTATAAGTATAGCTATTACCCCTGCTATTCTATGTCCTAAAATATTCTTTATAGCTTCTTTCTCCTGCTCTAAATTTTCAGTTGTATTATATAAAGCTATCTGATATCCATATCTATTAAAATTTTTACAAATATAGTTTATAAGAGTTGCAAAAAATGGGTTACTGATATTAGGAACAAGCAGAGCTATAGTCCTGTTTTCCATTTTTGATAGATTTTGAGCTATTACATTAGGAGTATAATTTTTCTTCTTAATAAACTCCTCCACTCTCTTTTTTGTCTGCTCATTTACATTACTATGTCCATTTACTACTCTTGAAACAGTGGCTACTGATAGCCCTAATTCTCTTGCAATATCTTTCATTTTCATATTATCACCACTCTATGTAACCGTTTACAATTAAATAATAACTTGTAAATTGTTTTTTGTCAATACTTTTTGTCTTATTTTTAAATAGTGTACACTATTTATGAAATAAAAAAAGTAGAGTGTTTTATTCTCTACTTCTATCTACATATCTATAATTCTACATCTTAGCTTTTTATTTTTCTTTGAGATAAAAAAGCAGGAGAACCTGCCAGAGTCCTCCCACAAAAAACATTAATAAACGTTTTTAGATAGAATTAACAATAAAACTATCATAACTAGAAAAAATATAAGCTTTCTCACTTGTCCACCTCCTTTCTCGAAGTGAATAGCGAAGAAAGAAGAGCAATTTATTGTATCATTGAATTTCTTAAAAATCTATGCTATAATTAAATTAACTAGAAAAATATAAGTAAAAAAGAGCAAAAAGAGAGGTATGCCAGTATCTCTCTTTTTAATTTTTTTACCAACACCATTTGATAAAGAGCCCCAAAAACAAGTGGAAATGAAAAAAACAGTTCCGAAGAACTGTTATTTACATATGGAGGCGACGACCAGATTTGAACTGGTGAGTGGAGATTTTGCAGACCTCTGCCTTACCGCTTGGCGACGTCGCCATATTTATTTAAAAGTCAGTAGTGGTGCCCAAAGGCGGAATCGAACCACCGACACGGGGATTTTCAGTCCCCTGCTCTACCGACTGAGCTATCTGGGCAAGAATAATGGCGGGAGTGACGAGGGTCGAACTCGCGACCTCATGCGTGACAGGCATGCGCTCTAACCAACTGAGCTACACCCCCATTAATGGTGGTCTCAACAGGACTTGAACCTGTGACCCCCTGCTTGTAAGGCAGGTGCTCTCCCAACTGAGCTATGAGACCATTTTCTTTACCGTGCTTGTATATAATATACTATTTTATAAAATAAAGCAATTTAGATTATATCGTTTTATTCAATTTTATTTTATATTATATGAAATTATTTTAAAATATACTATTTTTTTATATTTTATATAATTTTATAAAATTTTAATTTAGATATAAAATATTTCGTTTTTTATTTGACATACAAAATATTTTCTTTTATAATTATTCTTAACATGAAATATTTTACTGGAGGAAATTATGAAAAAAATCTTACTCTTAACACTAATAATAAGTGCTATTTCTTATGCTGAAAATCAAGCCATTAAGCTTAACAAAACCTATATTAAATCTCAAAATGGATTTGAAGAAACATTGCAAAATACACCTAAAAATATACAGGTGATTACCCAAAAAGATATTGAAGAAAAAAACTATAAAGATGTTTTTGAAATTTTAGAAAATTCTCCTTTAATTACTGTTCAAAATAATGCTATTGGACAGACTATAGAGATGAGGGGAAGTGGATTAAACTCAAAAGGAACAGTTCAAGTTATGGTTGATGGAATGAGTTTAAACCCTGTTGATTTAAATCATGGAATACTTCCATTAAATAGTATTCCTGTTTCAAATATTGAAAAAGTTGAAATTCTACCAGGAGGAAATGGAGTTCTTTTTGGTGATGGTGCAACAGGTGGAGTTATTAACATAATAACTAAGAATACTATTGATAAAAACGAATCATATATCGGTGCAAGATATGGCAGTCATAATGAAAAAGTATTTAAGGCTGGAACAGCTACAAAGGTTAATGATAATTTAGCTCTTATAGTAAACTATCAAAATGAAAACAGTAAAACAAATAGAGATGGTGAAGTCAATAAAAACTATAATATTGATGTTACAGGAATTATAAAAATAGATGATAAATCAGATTTATCTTTAAGATATGCTCATTATGAAAAAGATATGAAAAGTGCTGACCTTTTAACAAGAGATGAGTGGAAAAAAGATGCTAGTCAATCAGGTGTTGATTTTACAGGGGATAAACTTTCAAGTAAAAAACTTCCAAACACTTTTGATATATTATCTAAAAATGAGATAAAAAGAGATGATATATCAGCAAGTTATAAAAGAAAACTTACTGATAACTTAGAATTTAACCTTAATGCAAATTGGCAAAAAACAAGTAATAAGGCTACTCAAAAGGCAGAAACACAAGCCTTTTTTGATGAACATATGAGTATGATGTCATATTATGCTGACTATAATGGAACTTTTACAGAGGAAAAATTTAAACTTAACCCATCTTTAAAATATAATTATGATAAAAATAGTTACTTTATTCTAGGATATGACTATAAACTTCAAAGCTCTAAAAGAGATTTTGATAATTTTATGGATATGTATAAACTATATAATCTTGATAGTGAAAAAGAAAGTCATGGTGCATATGTATTCAATAAGACTGCAGTAGGTAATTTAGAATTTATCCAAGGATATAGAAGAGAGTGGACAAAGTTTGATACAATAAAAAATTCTCACTATCATCATAAGGTAGCGCCATCATTTGCAAATAAACCACCAATTATAAATAATGGATATGTTGGCAAATTTGAAACAAGTAATATTAAAAAATCAATGGTAAATGACAGTTATGAGTTAGCAGTAAACTATATCTATTCAGATACAGGAAATATTTATACTAGATTTGAAAAAAGTTTTAGAACTCCTGCTCCAACAGAATTCCAAGATAAAAACCCTAAAACAGGATATAAAATAAATAATCTTGATGCTGAAACTAATCAAACTTTTGAAATTGGTTTAAAAGATTATCTTTTAGGTTCAGTAGTTCAACTTAATGCTTTTGCTGGAAGAACTAAGGGAGAAATATATTACAATGAAATTAGTCATGGAAAAGAGTGGAAGTATCACAACCTTGATGAAACAGAAAGAAAAGGGATAGAGCTTAATTTAACTCAAGAATATGGAAAATTATTCTTCTTTGAGGGATTCTCATATGTTGATGCTAAGATATCAAAGGATAAGAATAAAGGAATAGAGGGTAATTATGTTCCTTATGCTTCTAAACTAAATGCTAATATTGGAAGTGGAATAAATTGGACAGATAAATTTAATACTATCTTTACTTTCAATTATAAAGATGGATATTATCTTGATAGAGAAAATAATCACAAAACTAGAAGTAATATCACTCTTGATTTAACAGCAAATTATGTTATGGATAATGGCTTAAAATTATATGGTGGAATTAATAATTTACTGAATAGACAAAACTTTGAACAAGAAGCTTTAGAAAAAGGTGTAAGAGTTTATGACCCTGCTTCTGAAAGATCATACTATGCAGGATTTGAATATAGATTCTAATATAATTTCAAATATAAATATAAAAAAACTATAGAATTTATCTATAGTTTTTTTATATTTCAACAGTCTCTATCCCATATCTTTTTATCTTATTATACAATGCATTTCTACTTATTCCTAAAGCAGCAGCTATTTTAGTCATATTTCCATTATATACTCTCAATGCTTTTTTTATCTCCTGTTTCTCTAATTCAACAATTGACATAACTCTTTCCTCTTCTACTTTTTCAATTACCTTTGTCTTATTATCAAAGTTTATTCTATTTCCTAAATTATCGTGTGTCATACAATGGCATTCATCAAAATTGATATCATAAGTACTTATACCGTCTAAAGCTACAAAATTTTCTACAAAATTCTCCAACTCTCTTATGTTTCCCGGCCAACAATACGATATAACTTTTTGAAAAAGCATAGGTGAAAGTTTCGGAATAGGTTTATTCATTTCAATACTTTTCTCTTTTAAAAGGTAGTCTAAAAATATAGGAATATCTCCTATTCTCTCTTTTAAAGGTGGGAGTTGAATATTGAAAGCTGTTAATCTATAGTATAGATCCTTCCTAAATCTTCCCTCTTGAACAGCCTTTTTTAAATCCTTATTTGTTGCAGCTATTATTCTTACATCAACTCTATTACATTTTTTTGATCCTATCTTTGTCACACACTTATCCTGAAGAACTCTCAAAAGAGAGACCTGCATAGACAGTGGCATCTCTCCTATCTCATCTAGAAATATTGTTCCTCCATTTGCCAACTCAAATTTCCCTGTATACCCCTGTTTATTTGCCCCTGTAAAGGCTCCTGCCTCATAACCAAAAAGTTCACTCTCTATCAAATCTCTAGGTATCGCTCCACAATTTAATGGAATAAATGGATAATCTCTCCTTGAACTACTATTATGAATAGATCTTGCAAAAAACTCCTTTCCTGTTCCACTCTCACCAGTAATCAATAAGTTCATATTGTTATCTGCTACTTTTTTACACTCCTCTATTATCTTTTTTATCTCTTTACTCTCTCCGATAACATTCTCAAATGAGTATTCCTCTTTTGAATCATAGTATTTTCTACCCTTACTTGAAAAAGATTTAAAAAACTCCTGCTCCTTAAAAAGAATTAGATTGTTCTCTTTTTGAGGAAAAAGCATAATAAATATACCATTGTAGTTTTTACTCAAGATTTTAAAATCCCCTTTTAGTATCTCTTTTCTATCTAATTCTGAAAATATATCAAAAATATTGGTATAATTTTTATTAAAATACCTATCTCCATACTCATTTATATACTCAATATCTCCCTCTTTAGAGTATACTGCTACCCCTATTCCGATCTTATCTAGAATCTCCCACGAAATCATTAAAACTTTCCCCTCCCTTTTATCTGTCATTATAAATGACACTGTAATTATTATTTACATTAATTATATAACAAAAAATGACATATTTCTAATTTTATTTTTATTTTCTTAATAACAGTGCAATTTTTCACTATTAAAACACTTGGCATAGATATTGCTTGTTATTATGTTAAAATTTTAAATTTAAATATTTTATAAAAAGGAGTTTTTTAATGAACAATAGGACGAAGGGTATTTTATTAGGAATCACTGTTGGTTTAGCTTGGGGACTTGACTCTATTTTGATGGGTGCTGTTGGAGTCACGCCGTTAGTTTCTGCATTTTTTCACGATAGTTTTGCTTTTTTCTGGATCGGACTTACTTTACTTTTCTCAAAGCAACTTTATGGAAGTTTTCAATTATTAAAAACAAAAAAAGGAAAAGCTACTGCTGTAGCTGCATTAGTTGGTGCTCCTGTGGGTATGAGTGCCTATCTACTAGCTATTAAATATGCTACTGCTCCATATGCTTCTAGTATATCAGTTATCTATCCTGGTGTTGGAGCTTTATTATCATATTTTTTACTTAAAGAGAAGCTTTCTAAAAGAGCTGTTCTTGGTATTTTTATCAGTCTTTTAGGATCTTTTATGTTAGGATTTAAACCTACTGGAGATATACCAGCTACATTTGGTACAGGTATATTATTTGCTCTTTTAGCTGTATTAGGTTGGGCATCTGAAGGGGTTATTATTGGTTTTGCTATGAAACATATAAAAGATGAGGATCATATTCAAGCTGCTCCTCAACAATTTCTTTGTTTAAGATATTTCATATCTATGGTTGTCTATGGTTTCTTAGTTTTACCACTTTCTGGAGAGATTTATACTGCTCTTGAAGTTGTAAAAACTGGTGTTTTCTTGAAATTTGCTGGAATTGCTATCTTTGGAGCTATCACTTATCTATGTTGGTATAAAGCAGTTGATCTGATTGGAGCTGCTATGGGTACTGCTCTTAACTCTACTGCTGCACTTTGGACAATAGTATTTAGTATAGTTTTATTTGGAGCACCTGCAAATTCACACTTAATTATCTGGGGATTGGTAATTGTTGCTGGAGTATTCATCTTTGCAATAGAACCTAAAAAATCAAAATAGGAGGATTTTAATTATGCTAAAAACCGAGATAATCGATAATATGAAAAAAATTGTATCAGAGTGTATGGGAGAGGAAACTCCTGCTTGTGTTGCAACTTGCCCTATGCATACTGATGTAAAAGAGTATATAAGATTACTTAGAGAGGGAAAGGGAGAAGAAGCTTTACTTACAGTTAGAGAGAAGCTTTTTCTACCTGGAACATTGGGGCGTATCTGTGCTCATCCATGTGAAGGGAAGTGTAAGATAGCTGAGATTCATTCACCTATGTCTATCGCTGGTCTTAAAAGATATATAGCTGATCACTATGACAATGAGAAGTTATGGAGTATGGAGAAAGCTCCTGCCACTGGTAAAAAAATTGCTGTTATTGGAGCTGGACCTTCAGGTATGCAATCTGCTCTGGATATGATTAGAAAAGGATATGAGGTAACTGTTTTTGAAAAACTTCCTGTGAAAGGTGGTATGATGGCAGTTGGTATCCCAGAGTATAGACTACCTAGAGATATTCTTTCTTGGGAGATCTCTTACCTTGAAAAATTAGGGGTAAACTTCCAAATGAATTGTGAAATTGGAAAAGATATAGAATTTGATGAAATCCTATCTAAATTTGATGGAGTAGTTGTAGCTGTAGGAAAACATAAGGGTAGAAATGGAAGTAATATATCTTCACCTGATATCACTAATGCAAGTGACTTCTTAAGAGCTGTAGCTTTAGATAAAACATCTGTATCTATTGGAAAAAAAGTTCTAGTAGTTGGTGGTGGAGATGTAGCTATGGACTGTGCTAGAGTTGCTAGAAGATTAAATGGAGTAGAGGAAGTTTACTCTCTAGCTCTTGAAAAATCTTTTGACGAGATGACTGCATCTAAGCATGAGGTAAAAGGAGCTTTTGAAGAGGGAATCACTTTTATCCATGGATATGGAGTTAAGGATATTATAGTTAATTCTGAAAACAGATTGGAAAAGATTATTGCAAAACAGTGTCTCTCTCTATTTAATGAGAATGGAATGTTCTCTCCTAGTTTTGATGAAACTAGCCTAAAAACTATTGAAATTGACACTATTATATTTGCTATCGGTCAAGAGGTTGATGGTAGATTTGCAAAAGATATATTAACACAGAGAAGAAATTCAACTTTCGAGTGTGATAAATTAACATTACAAAGTATTAACAATCCAAAAGTCTTTATAGCTGGAGATGCTAGTGGAGAATCTGTTATTGTTATACAAGCTATGGCTACTGGACGTCGTGCAGCTGAATCTCTAGATAGATTTTTAAAAGGTGAAGATTTAAGTGCAGGTAGAGAATTAAAAGATACAAGTAGCTATGATACTAAATTGAAAAGAGATGTTAATTGGGAAGAGGTTTTTAAGAGAAGAGTTGATATTCCTGAACTAGATCCTCAAGAGAGAATAAAATCTTTCAAAGAAGTTTCTTTAGGATATACTCCTGAACAAGCTCAATATGAGGCTGATAGATGTCGTCAATGTGAGTGTAGACTTTGTATGAAAGAGTGTATGATGCTTAAAAACTTTACTTCTTGTCCTAAAGAGTTATTTAGAGATTATTTAGAAAAAGGTTATGAGCATATGGATAAGATGATTGCCTTCTCTTGTAATGAGTGCTCTCAATGTACTATTAAATGTCCTAAAGACTTAGATTTAAGAAGTAATTTTACAGAATTAAAGAATCAATATATAAGAGACAACAACAACCAACAGGTTATTGAAAATCTTGTTGATAGTGATAGAATTCAAAGAATGGAGTGTAGCCCTAAATACTGTACATCTGTTCAAGAGAAAAAATCTCCTAAATACGTTTTTGTACCTGGTTGTACAATCCCAGCATATAAGCCTGAACTTGTAGAGAAAGTTTATGCACACTTAAAAGAAGTTTTAGGTGATGATGTTTCAGCTATGCTAAGATGTTGTGGTAAAGTTACAAAGATGATTGGAGAAGAGGATAAATTTGTCCTTAGAAATAAATTAGCAAATGATGAGATTGAAAGTATGGGAGCTGAAGTTATAGTTACTATCTGTCCTTCTTGCTTTAAAACTTTCAGTGATACTAGTGATAAAAAAGTTATCTCTTATTGGGATTTAATGAGAGAAAAAATTGGACTTCCTAAAGAAGCTATTGGTAAAGGAAAAAATAGCCCTGTAAAATTCAACGTACATGATTCTTGTGTTACAAGAGATGTTATCTCTCACCATGAAAATATTAGATGGATTTTAAAAGAGATGGGTTACCAATTTGAAGAGATGCACAATGTTGGTAAAAACACTAGATGTTGTGGAGTTGGAGGAATGGTTTGTTCATCTAATCCTGAGCTTTATAAAGAGATCTATACTAGAAGAGCTAACGATTGTACTCAAGACTCTGTTATCTCATACTGTGGTTCTTGTAGAGGTACTTTAGAAGCTGCAGGTAAGGATTCTCTACATATTCTAGATCTATTATTTGGAGACACTTATAACGAGAGTACTTTTGAAAAGAGAAGTTACAAATCAGAAGATGAGATGTGGGCTAATAGATTAGCTACTAAAGAACTTTTAGAAAAATAATTAAACTCTCAATATAATTTTAACTATTAAAAGATAGCAATCTATTGTATAATATAAATTGCTATCTTTTTTATTATTCAGAATATAGAGGTGATTTTTAAATGCCAGAATCTAGAGAAAATAAGGTTAGTTGTTCAAATTATAGATGTGAAATTGAATTAACTTTAGAAATAATTGGTGGAAAATGGAAGGCTTTAATTATTTGGAACCTTTATCTACACAAGGTTATTAGATACAATGAGTTTAGAAAATTAATTCCTGAAATTACTCAAAAGATGTTAACTCAACAACTTAAAGAGTTGGAAAAATATAGTATTGTAAGTAGAAAAATCTACCCAACTGTACCCCCTATGGTAGAGTATTCTCTCACTGAAAATGGACTTGAATTGATTCCTATTATGCAGAAGATGGATGAATGGGGAAAAAAATTTGTAAAAAATTATAAGTAGTTAAGGCCCATTTTTATTTAATTCCTACCTTTTGGTATCTTTCCTTCTAAAAAGTGCCTTCTTTTCAAGAGTGATCTTTTTCTATATAATGACTCTGTAATAAAAAATATATTAAATTTTACGGAGGTAGAAATGAAAAGATTTACAATCCCTAGAGATGTGTTCTTTGGTGAAGACGCATTATCTTACTTAAAAACTATTAAAGGAGAGAGAGCTTTTATCGTAATAGGTTCTGAAAGACTTGTTAAAGATGGAACTGTTGGAAAGGTTGAAGCTAACTTAAAAGAAGCTGGAATTGAAGCAAAATTATTTGTAGGAATTGAAAATGACCCTTCTGTTCAAACAGTTATGAAAGGAACTGCTGAGATGAATGAGTTCCAACCAGATGTTATAATCGGTATTGGTGGAGGTTCTCCAATAGATGCTGCAAAAGCTATGTGGATCTTCTATGAGCACCCTAATTTCACTTTTGAAGAGGCTGCAAAACCATTCAACTTACCTGAGTTAAGACAAAAAGCTAAATTCTATGCTATCCCTACAACAAGTGGTACAGCTACAGAAGTTACTTCTTTCTCAGTTATAACTGATAACAACACTGGAATAAAATATCCAATAGCTGATTATAATATCACTCCAGATGTTGCTATTGTTGATACTACTCTTGTTCAAACAATGCCTAAATCATTAGTTGCTAATACTGGAATGGACGCTTTAACTCATGCTATTGAAGCTTATCCTTCAACATTCAGAAGTCCATTTACAGATGCTTTATCAATAAAAGCAATCGAAATGATAGGTAAGAACTTAGTTAAATCTTACAATGGTGAAGATGAGGCTAGAAAAGAGATGCACATTGCTCAAAACTTAGCTGGAATGGCTTTCTCAAATGCTATTTTAGGAATAGTTCACTCAATGGCTCACAAAACTGGAAAAATATTGAATATTGCTCACGGTATGGCTAATGCAATATACCTATCATATGCAATAGAATTTAATGCTAAAACTGCTGAAAAAGATTATGCAGATATAGCTAGAGTATTAAAATTAGCTGGAGATTCTGATAAAGAATTAGTAGAGTCTTTAGTTAAATATATTGGTGAATTAAGAACTGCTATGAATATGCCTCACTCTCTAAAAGAGTATGGAATAGAAGAAGAGTTCTTTATGGCTCACCTAGATGATTTAGCAGCTACTTCAGTTGCAGATCCTTGTACTGGTACTAACCCTAGAGAGATTTCTGTTGAAGAGATGAAAAAGCTATTAACAGCAATCTACTATGGTGAAAAAGTAACATTCTAAAATATTAATAATGGAGATTGGAAAAGAATGAATGAAAATACAAATATTGAATATTTAATTGATGAAAGTAATAGGTGTCTTAACTGTAAGAATGCCCGTTGTAAAAATTCTTGTCCAATATCTACAGATATTCCAAACATAATAAATTTATTTAAAAATAAGGCATATGAGGAAGCTGGAGAACTTATCTTCAAAAACAATCCAATGTCGATTGTATGCTCACTCATATGTCCCTTTGAAAGACAGTGTATGGGAAATTGTATCAAAGGTATAAAAAGTACTCCTGTAGATTTCCCTGCAATTGAAAATTTTCTAATCAACAACTTTTTAGAAAATAAAATTTTTGAGATTTTACCTGAATCTAGCCATAAAAAAGTGGCAATTATTGGTGCTGGTCCCTCTGGACTCTCAGCTGGAATAATTTTGAAAACTAAGGGATATGATGTCACTATTTTTGATGAGAATGAATGTATGGGTGGAATGCTTAGATATGGGATACCAGATTTTAGACTTTCAAAAAAATATATAGACTTACTTGAAGATAAGATATCTGAACTTGGTATTAAGTTCATTGGTAATAGTTTTTTTGATAAAGAGAGATTACTTGAACTGAAAGCTTCTAATGAGTTTGATGCTATTCTAGTAGCTATTGGAGCTTGGCTTCCTAAAAAACTTGAGATTGAAGGACATCAGCAACCACATATTTTTTATGGTATTGATTTTCTTAAAAATAAAACAAACTTAGGTACTGACAAAAAAGTTATAGTTATCGGTGCTGGTAATGTGGCTATGGACGTGGCTAGAACAGCTAAAAGACAGGGAAATAATGTCACTGTAGCTTATAGAAAACCACTTTTACAAGCTCCAGCTACAAAACACGAGATAACTGAAACAATAAATGATGGAGTAGAATTTATCACAGAGATCTCTCCTATCAAATTTGAAAACAATGGAATTTTATTTAAAAATACAGCTGAAAATACAGAGGTATTTTTAGAGTGTGATGCTGTTATTGTAGCTATCAGCCAATACTCTCTATTTGATCCTAATGATATGGAAGGCTTCTTCTGGGCTGGAGATATAGTAACTGGACCACAAACCGTTGTTCAAGCAACCCTTTCTGGGAAAGAAACCGCTAAAGAAATTCATAGTTATTTATCCTGTTAATAAAATAAGTAAAAATAAAAAAGGAAAAAATTACTTCTTAAGTAGCTTTTTTCCTTTTTTTATCTTTAAATAAAGATTATCTTTTAATTATTTCACTTCCTCTTTTATATATCTAAAAATAAATTAATAAAAAAGGCTCTCATATTTATAGGAAATCTCAACATACCTTTCATTGTAAGTCTCTCTTCTAAACCATTTAAATCTCCCATAAAATTTACCAAATAACTTACAATCTCCCTATATATATTTCTATCTGAAGTAGCTCTCACAATCTCTTCAGCAAAATATATCTTCTCATATGTTTTTAGATAATTTCTATTATTTACAAAATCTCGAATAGCTTTATAGATATTTATCTTAAATTTTAGTTCTCCACTCTCTTCATAACCTCTGATAGCTCTAGCTATCTCTCCATAAGGATAACCCTCTTCTAACTTTATATCCATAGATTTAAAACCTAGTATATCCTCACTATTTCCTCTGAAAAATGAGTAGGTAAATTCATCTACCCCCAACTCCTCAGCACTTCTATTTTTTATCTTAACAAGTATACTCCTCGATTTTATTGTTGGTAATATATTTAAATTTCCATTTAATAGAATAAAATAGTTCCCTGGATTAGGCTCTTCTATAAGCTTTAATAAAGCATTACTTGCCTCTTTCTTCATCTTGCTTATATTCTTTAATATAAATATCTTCTTCCCACCCTCATAGGAACTAGCTGATGACTTATAAGCTAACTCTCTTATCTCATCAACTTTTATCCCATCAGGATTGTCTAAAATCTCTAGATCGCTATAAACTAATTTTTGTATTTTTTTACAGGTGCCACACTGTCCACAAAAATCTCCACTGATAGCTTCACAACAAAGTCCTTGAGAAAAATATATTGCAAATTCCATTAATAAACTCATATCACTACCATAGAAGAGGTATGTTCCAGAATTTTTACCTATTTTTAGCTCATTTTTTAAAAATTCTTTTACCTCTTCATTGGAAATTATATCTTTTATCATTATCTTTCTGCCTTCTCTATCTGTCTTAAAATATTTAATTGATCAAGAGCAAGTCCAGCACCTCTTACAACACTCTCTAAAGGATTTTCTGCTAAATTTACAGTTAAGTTTGTATGTTTTGCTACTAATTCTGGGAAGTTTCTAATTAATGATCCTCCACCAGCCATAGTCATTCCCTTATCAATTATATCAGATGCCAATTCAGGTGGAGTCTGCTCTAAAACATATTTTACACACTCTACTATCTCCATCAATGAGTCGTGAATAGCTTCTCTTACCTCTTCTGATGTGATCTCTACAGTCTTAGGAAGTCCCATTATCAAATCTCTTCCTTTTATAGTCATAACCTCTTCCTCTTCTAATGGTAGAGCTGTTCCTATCTTAATCTTTATCTCCTCAGCAGTTTTATCTCCTATCAATAGGTTATGAGTTTTCTTTACATATTTTATTATATCAGCATCAAAATTATTTCCTGCTGTTCTTATAGTTTTACTAACTACAGTTCCACCCAATGAGATTACAGCAACGTCAGTAGATCCTCCACCAATATCAATTATCATATTTCCTTCTGGAACTGATATATCCATTCCAGATCCCAATGCTGCTGCTCTTGCCTCTTCTATTAAATATGCTCTCTTTGCTCCTGCAGATATAGCAGCTTCTAATACAGCTCTCTTCTCTACTCCTGTTACATCAATAGGAACACAGATCATTATCTCAGGCATAAAGAAACTATATGTTCCAAAAACTTTTTTTATAAAGTACTTTATCATAGCCTCTGTTACATCATAGTCTGCTATAACTCCTTCACTCAATGGTTTTACAGCTACAATTGTATCTGGAGTCTTTCCTAGCATCTCTTTAGCTTCGTTTCCAACGGCTAGAATCTTTCTGCTCTCCCTTTCAACTGCCACAACTGAAGGTTCATTTAAAACTATTCTTCTGTGTTTTTTACTATATACTAAGGTATTGGCAGTTCCTAAATCTATTCCTAAACTTCTATTAAAACCAATATTTGGGAATTTAAACTTCATACTTACTTCTCCTCCACACATAATTTTATAGCTAACTCTATCAATTCATCTCTTCCTTCAACATAAAATCCTGCTATCAAAGCTTCAAATGCAGTAGCTTCCCTGTACTCCTGTACACTACATGATTTAGGGAAACTTTTGATATTTCCATTTTTTGCTCTATTTCCTAGCATTTGAAATTTCTCCTCTAGCATTGGAAAAATTTCTCTATAAAGTTCACTCTGTTTTTTAGCATTTACACAATTTTTAACCCTTTTATTTAAGTTATGCAGATTTAATCCTTTAGATATCCAATATTTTCTAATATTTAATTCCCAAATTGAATCACCTAAATAAGCTAATACCACACCACTTGTCTCTCTTAAGTCTACATTGTCCATGTAGTTTTGTCCTTTCCATCTTTTATTTTTATGCCCATCTCTGCCAATCTATCTCTTATCTTATCTGACATTGCCCAATTCTTTTCAGCTCTTGCTTCTCTTCTCATTTCAAGTATAAATTCTACCAATTCTGAAGTTAAATTTCCTACTGCATTTTCTAATTTTAATTTTACACCTAAAACTTCACTCATTACTGTATCTATATATTCAATACTCTCTTTTACAACTTCAGCACCATCACTATTTATAGGTGAATCAACTGCTTTATTTAATTCTTTTACTAGTTCAAAGATAGCTCCAAGTCCCATAGATGTGTTAAAATCTTCATCCATAGCTGATACAAACTTCTCTTTTGCCAAAGCTAATTGCTCTTTTAATTCAATACAAGAGCTTCCATTAGAAGATATTTCAACTAGAGCTTCCTTACCTCTCATTACAGCATTTTCTATTCTCTCTAGAGATGTTTTAGCTTGAGTTAACTCTGCATCTGAAAAATCTATCGGCTTTCTGTAGTGAGAACTTAAAATAAATAATCTTATAATTCTACCATCATAATGCTCCAACACATCTCTTAATAGGAAGAAGTTTCCTAAAGATTTTGACATCTTCTCTCCATTAATATTTATATACCCATTATGTATCCAGTATCTTGCATACTCTCCACCACAAGCACATTTAGATTGTGCTATCTCATTCTCGTGGTGTGGGAATATTAGATCCTGTCCTCCACCATGAATATCAAAAGTTTCTCCTAAATATTTGTGAGACATTGCTGAACACTCAATATGCCAACCTGGTCTTCCCTGTCCCCAAGGTGAGTTCCAACTTGGTTCTCCCTCTTTCGCTTTTTTCCAAAGTGCAAAATCCAAAGGAGATTTTTTTATCTCACTTACCTCTATTCTAGCTCCACTTCTTAAATCCTCTAGATTTTGATGAGATAATCCTAAATAATCATCTTTATATGATTCAACATCAAAGTATACATCTCCTTGAGATTCATATGCGTGTCCCTTTTCTATTAGAGTCTTTATAATTTTTATCATTCCACCTATATGCTCAGTTGCCTTAGGTCTTATCATTCCATCTTCTTTCAAGTTTACCTTTGCTGTATCTTCAAAGTAAGCTTGAATATATTTTGTAGCTATCTCTTGAGAACTAACTCCCTCTTCATTAGCTTTTTTTATTATTTTATCATCTACATCTGTAAAGTTTTGAACATAAGTTACTTTATAACCTCTAAATTCAAAATATCTTCTTACTGTATCAAAAAATATTGCTGGTCTAGCATTTCCAAGATGAATGTAGTTATATACAGTAGGACCACAAACATACATTGATACTTCCCCTTCTTTTACAGGCTTAAACTCTTCTAATTTTCTAGTAAGAGTATTATATATCTTTATCATTCTATCCTCCTAATACTCATTTATTAATTTTTTTAATATATCTATGGACATCTCTGACTCTATTGTTATTATTTGACTCTCTCCTCTTACAGTTCCTTCAATTCCTTGAATATCTATAAACTCTTCTGAAGTAATCTCTCCAAAACAGAATGTCTCAGCACTTATTTTATAAGGATTTGGATTCTCCTCGAACTTACTATTTCCTATCTTAAGTATATTTCCATTCAACTCTATAGCATTCTCTGTAAAAAATGTTGAGTTTTCATCTTTTAATAGAGATAACAATCTACTTATTTCAGGAGTGTTCTCCTTTAATTTTACCATTACAGCTGATTCCCTTGGTCTAAAAATTATCTCTCCATCTATCTCTTTCAAGATCTCCTCAATATCTATTCCAAAGATATTCTTCCAAATTGATAACATAGTCCTACTATCCACACCTGTTCTAGTAATTAGAGAGTTAAATATTATCTTATCCAATTTTGAGAAATCATTTACTGAAAAATATATATCATTTTTCTTTACATATTTTGTTAGCTCTCTCCTTACCATATCTGTCTTTAAGATCTCGCTCTCTTTTTCATTGATATAGATCTTATCAGTTGAAAAAGCCCTATCTCTATTCAAGTCAGCACTGGCTGATAATAACTCCACACCATAAAAATCATTGCCCTTATTATTATAAACAAGTGTTCCAAAAAGATTATTAGAACTCATATCAAGCTCTCTCTCCATCTCTTTATTATATAAAGATTTTCTATCTTTTGCTATAAAATCTTTAATATTTTTTTCTCCCAATGACACTATGAATAATCCTCTATAATTTTTCATAAAGATATCTGATTTAATCTCAGGTAAATACTTCTCTCTGTATTCATCTTTTAAGATATATATCCCATTCTCATATTGAAAATACTTATCTAGACTTTTTAAAGCTGTAAAATACCAATATCCTGGATCTACTACTACTGTAAAACTCTTTTCACTTATCTCATAAAACTCCTTATCTGAAAAAAGATAAAATTTTGATAAGTATCTTAAATTTTTAATATCTTTTTTTACTTTATCTTTAACCTCATCATCATCTAATAGATATAGAATTGGGGTAAAATCCTTATTTTTAATATTTTCATTGGCATATACTATCCTTGTATCCTCTGTTATAAAATCTCTTGGAGTAGCCTTATATATCAATGTATAACCTAAAGTTCCTCCTAAAAAAATCAGTATTATAGCTAATATTATTCCAATTACTTTTTTCATAGTTCACTCCTATTGAAATCTTTTATTTTCTATTCTCTCCAACTCTTTTTTCGTTAAGTTTATATTTTCAGTTTTAAACATTGGAGCTTTAAATCTAGCTCTTCTCAATTGAGCCTCATCTAATTCACAACAGATTCCATCTTCAGCTAAGTATTTCCCCTCAGCTATTACCTCCCCATTTGGAGCTACTACAAATGAGTTTCCAAAGAAGGTAGTTCCATCTTCCACTCCAGCTCTGTTGACACCTACTGAATACACTCCATTTAAAAGTGAATTGCTCTTCAATATAGACTTCCACTGAGCCGAAATATCCTCTTTTTTCTTTCCAATTACAGTTGGTGAATTGAATAGTACGAACACATATTTTGCTCCATCTTGAGCTAAGATATATTGAGCTGATTGGTGCCAAGTATCTTCACAAACTAACATTCCCACTCTTCCAAACTTTGTATCAAAGGCTCTAAATTTATTTCCAGCCATAAAGTATCTACCTTCATAGAAAACTCCATAATCCGGTAGATAAACTTTTCTATGTTTGTGTAGTAATCTTCCATCTTCTAAATAGTAAGCAGTATTATATGGATAATCCTCTTCTCCCAACTCCACAGCTCCAAATACTATACTGATCTCCTTACTTTTTTCTAAAAGAACACTAGGTACCTCTTTTATTGCTACATCAAAAACTATATCCTCAAGAGAGTATCCTGTTAAAGACAACTCTGGGAATACAATTATATCGCTTTTCTCCTCTATCGCTCTATCTATATGTTCTACCATCATCTCTAAGTTTTTCTCTACATTTCCTAGAGTTGGCTTCATCTGTCCCATATATACTTTCATTTTTTCACCTATCCTTCAACTACAAAAATCTTAAATCCTCTTGTGTTGTAATTTTAATATTATCATAATCTCCCAAGACTATTTTAACCCTACCTCCAATTCTCTCTACCAAAGAGGAATCATCAGTTCCTAAAAATCCATCTCTTTCAGCTCTCTCATAAGCTTCTTTCAATAGTTTTCCATCAAAGGCTTGAGGAGTATGTACAGCTATCAAATTAGCTCTCATTGGAGTACTCTTCACTTCAAAGTTTTCATCTATAACTTTTATAGTGTCCTTTACTCTAACTCCAATAACAGCTCCAGCTCTCTCCTCAACTACCACCTTGCAACACTCTTCTATATACCTCTCTTTAAAAAATGGTCTCACTCCATCTTGTACAAGAATTATATCGCTCTCATTATCACACTTTAAGGCGTTATATATAGAGTTTTGTCTCTCTGCTCCTCCTGCTACTACTTTAATTAGCTTTTTAATACCATATTTTTCACAGTGATTCCTTACTAGCTCTATATTTTCACCATTTGTTACTACTATTATTTCATCTATGATCTCACTCTTTTGTGCTACCTCTAAAGGGAGTATAAAGAGAGGTTTCTCTCTATACTCTAAAAATTGTTTTGGATAGCCCAAGCCCATTCTCTTTCCTACTCCAGCAGCAGCTAAAATAAGAGTTACTTTAAGGTTACCACTGTACATCCTAGTCCTCCTTCTCCGTGTCCTCCTATTCTGTACTCTTTTACATATCTACATTTTTTTAGATAGTTCAATATTCCCTCTCTCAATGCTCCTGTACCTTTTCCATGGATTACATAGACTTCAGTATATGAGTTCATAACTGCTCTATCCAAATATGTTTCCAATTCATATACAGCTTCATCTACCATCTTTCCTCTTAAGTCGATCTCATTTCTTACAGAAGTTTTTGTATGTGAGAATGTGTTATACTCTTTTTTAGCTTTCTCTTTGACAACTTTTACATCATCCATAGATACTTCTAATTTTAAGATTCCAGCTTGTACTTGGACAGTCTCTTTTCCACCATTTATCTTTAAGACATTTGCAAATTGATTTAAACTATTTACAAATACCTTATCTCCAACTTTATACTCCACTTTTCTTGCAACTTTTGGCTTTTGCTCTACATTTTTGTTTCTGTCATCTTGAAGTGCTGATCTAAGCATATTCAAGCTCTTTTGAACATTTTTTACATCCTCTTTTTTATTCTCTTCTTTCTGAATCTTCTCTACTAGTGCCACAGCCTTTGCTTGCATCTCTTTCATCATTCTATCAGCTTTTTCATAAGCTTCTTTTAAAATCTCATTTTTCTCTTTTTCCAATACTCTCAACTTTTCAGCATACTCATCTCTATCTCTCTGTGCTGCTGCTTTTAAAAGTTCAACCTGTTGCTTCATAGCCTCTAATTCATCTGATTTCTCTTTGATGTTAGCTATCATCTTCTCTATCTTCTTATTATCGTCACCTATGTAGCTCTTAGCTCTCTCTATTACCTCTTCTGACACTCCCAATCTCTTAGCAATTGTCAAAGCATTACTCTCACCAGGAATACCTACTAATAATCTATATGTTGGTGAAAGAGTATTTACATCAAACTCCATTGAAGCAGTTTCTATTCCCTCTTCATTATACCCATGAGCTTTTACTTCACTATAATGTGTTGTAATAAAAGATTTACACTTTCTATCTCTTAAATAATCAATAACTGCCATAGCAAAAGCTGATCCTTCAGCAGGATCTGTTCCTGATCCTAGCTCATCTAATAATACAAGTGAACTTTTATTTACACTTACTAGTATCTCCTGTACATTTTTTAAGTGAGCAGAAAAAGATGATAGTGATTGCTCTATACTCTGTTCATCACCTATATCAGCATACACTCCTGTAAAAAATCCTATACTTGTATGCTCATTAGCAGGGATTGGAATTCCAGATAGAGCCATCAATGTAAGTAATCCTGCTGTCTTTAAAGCTACTGTCTTTCCTCCAGTATTTGGTCCAGTAATTAAAAGAGTATTATACTCTCTTCCTATCTCAAATGTTAGTGGTACTATTTTATCAGCAGGAATAAATGGGTGTCTAGCCTCCACTAAACTCAACATCTCTCTATTATTTATATTTGGAATGACACAATTTTTCTCCAAACCATATACTGCCTTTGTATTCAAGATATCAAGGGATAAAATTGCCTCACCTATTGCATCAATACTCTCTCTCTCATTTCTTACATGCTCAGTTATTCTCAACAGTATCTTTCTTATCTCCTCTTTCTCCTTTAGCTCCAACTCTCTCATCTTGTTGTTTAATGCTACTATTGAAAGTGGTTCTATAAATACAGTCTGTCCACTAGAAGATCTATCGTGCTCTATTCCCTTTATAAGTCCTTTAAAATCAGATTTTACAGGTACAACACTTCTTCCATCTCTCTCAGTGATTATTCTCTCTTGAAAAGCTTTTGATAAACTTGGCTCATCAAAAAGATCCTCAAACTTTCTTTTTATATTCATAGTCAAAGTTTTCTTATGAAATCTTATATCTCTCAAATCTAAAGAGGCATCATCTTTTATCTCTTTATTGTTATCAATAGCCTTATTTATAATATCCTCTATACCTCTCATCACAGGAATATCGTGATATCTATCTCTTAAATCTCTATATTTTCCTAGATCCTCTAGTCTTGTTTTAAACAATCTAAAAATTCTTAGGTTATAGTTTATATCCCATAGATCTTCAACATCTAGGTATGTTCCTATAAGTTGAGATTTTTCTGTCATCTTACATATATCTTTCATTCCAGCAGTTTCAAATCCACCATCAAACTTTAGGAAATCCATAAAATCTCTTAAAATATCAAGTTCTCTATTTACAGAACTAAAATCTCTCATTGGAGATAAATTCATTATTTTATAATGATTCTCTTCTATAACGCTATAGTTAGCTAATTCTTCTCTTAATTTATCAAATTCTAATACTTTATAACTATGTCCGTTCATTTTTTTCTCCCTATATTTTTATTACATTCATTTTTTATTATACCATAAATCTTTTATTTTCCTAAGTTTATTCAAGAAAATTTAAAAAAAACTTGAAATTTCCTTGATTTAATGATACAATTATATGCATTGTGTATGTAAGTGATTTTAGGAAAGGAGAGAATTAGAATGCAAAGATGTGAAATTACAGGAGTAGGACTAATCAGCGGAAACCAAATTTCTCACTCACACAGATTAACTAGAAGAGTTTGGAAACCTAACCTACAAGTTACTTCTATCAACGTAAATGGAACTTCTGTTAAAGTAAAAGTTTGTTCAAGAACTTTAAAAACTTTAAAAGGACTTAACGATGTAGAAGTTATGAAATTCTTAAAAGCTAACGCAGCTACTTTAAGTACTAGACTTCAAAAAGCTATGGCTAAATAGTTTTTAAGTCAATAAAAAAGACAGCTTTATCAAGAGCATGTCTTTTTTTATTTTTTTGTAAAATTGATTTGAGATAATCTAGAGAGCAAAAAAGAAAAAAGACTGGAATCTCTTCCAGTCTAATAAATTACTTTTCAATTCTTGTATAAGGAATTAAAGCGATATTTCTAGCTCTTTTTATAGCTTTAGCTATCTTTCTTTGTAACTTAGCGTTAGCTCCAGTTACTCTTGAAGGATTGATTTTTCCTTTATCAGATACGAATCTTTTTAAAAGGTCTACATTTTTATAATCAATTTCTTCAGCTTTAACTCTTAATTTAGCTCTTCTTCTTCTGAATTCTGCCATTTTTATAACCTCCTCTTGATTTTTAACATTAACTGATTATTAGTCTTGTTTAACTATGATGTATCTTAATACTTCTTCTACGATGTTTAGTTTTAATTCAACATCTGATAATACAGTTCCGTCAATTTCAAAAGTAGTTAATACGTAGAAACCAGTCTTTTTCTTATCGATAGGATAAGCTAATTTTCTTTCTCCCCATTTCTCGCTCTTTTGAATAGTTGCTCCTGCAGCAGTTAAAACTCCAGTTACTTTTTCAATAACAGCCTCTCTACCTTCTTCAAGTATAGTTGGGTTGATAATGAACATAATTTCGTATTTTTTCATCTTTTAACCTCCTCCCTATGGTATTAGCCCAAAACACAAACGTTTTTGAGCAGGGTCGTTTTATATTCTATCACACTTTATTAAATTTTTCAAGCTATTTTTATCTTTTTCTTACCCAAGGTGGTAGATCCAAGTTTGGTTTTTCAGCTTCCTCTTTTGTTTCAGTAGCTACTTTTTCAGTTTTAGCTATATCCACATTTATAAAAGGCTCATTTTTTTCCTCTTCATTAGCAAAGTTATTTGCTATTATAGTTACTTGAACTCTATCTCCAAATTCAGGTTCAATAACTAGTCCAAACATTACATCATCAGCAGTTTTTCCAGCTGCATCTCTAATCATATCAGATATAGTTTGTGCTTCCATAAGAGTTATATCTGGAGCTCCTGTTATATTGATAAGTATTTTGCTAGCACCTAGTATAGATTTCTCTAGTAATGGAGATTGTAATGCTTTTTCAGTAGCTTTTATAGCTCTGTTCTCTCCCTCTCCCTCTCCAAATCCTAGTACAGCCACTCCTGAATCTAACATTGTAGCTTTAATATCTGCAAAGTCTAGGTTGATAAGTCCATTTCCTATCATAAGATCTGCTACCCCTCTAATACCTATCTTTAAGATATTGTTAGCTTCTTTAAAAGCATTCTGTAAAGTTATTGTTTTATCTGGTAACTCAAATAACTTATCATTTGGTATAATTACTAAAGCATCTACAGCTTTCTTTAGATTTTCAATTCCAACATCTGCATTATTCTTTCTCTTTCTTCCTTCAAATGAGAATGGTCTAGTTACAACAGCAACAGTAAGAACTCCCAACTCTTTAGCAACTTTTGCTATTACTGGAGCTGATCCAGTTCCTGTTCCTCCACCCATTCCTGCAGTTATGAATAACATATCTGTATCTTCTAATAGATTTTTTATCTTTTCAACATCTTCCTCTGCTGCTTGTCTTCCTATCTCTGGGTCAGCACCTGCTCCCAATCCTCTAGTTAACTTCTCTCCTAGTTGTATTCTTATGTCAGCTAATGATTTTCCTAAATCTTGAGCATCTGTATTTGCTGCAATATACTCCACTCCTCCTACTCCTGAAGAGATCATATCATTTATTGCATTTCCACCTGCTCCACCTGCTCCTAGCACTTTTATCTTTACCAAATCTTGATCCATTAACATACTTCTCTACCCTCCCTAATTATATGAAATTTGAAAACCAATTTTTTATAGCTTTCATCATTTTATTTTCCTGTTTTATATCCTCTGTTTTTTGTAACTCATCTTCTATTGTTTCTATTAATTTCTCATCTTCTTTTATCTCTTGCTCAATCTTTTCATTTTTTAACTCTATCTCTTGATGAGTATAACTTCCTGTTCTTATTTTTTGGTCTTCTTCTTCCATAACTTCATAAAATAGTCCTATTGCAGTTGCCATACTTGTATTTACACTATCAAGACCACTAAATGTACTTGGTAAAACTTTTCTAGCCACATATCCTGTTTTTTTATTTATCTTCTCAAGTAATTTATCAGCATTGATTATCTTATCATAAACTACTCCTCCAGTTAAGACAAGACCTTTTCCTAAATACCCAGTAAATCCAGATTTTTCGATAGTGCTATTTATATAATCTATCATCTCCTCCACTCTGGCATTTATAAAATCTTCAAGTTCTAGGGCAGCGATATATTTCCCTTCCCCATAGTAGATATACCCCTCTGGTGATATATCTTTTTCTCTATACTTATCTAGAATCTCTATAGCTGTATCCTCTTCATTCAATTTTAAGATATACATTAAATCACTCTTAAAATGCATTCCACCTAGAGGTATAGTCTCTGTGTAGATTATCTTATCATTCTTATACAGTATAATGTCTGTACTTCCCTCTCCTATATCTACAAGGGCAACTCCCATTCTTCTATCTTCCTCTTCAAGAGTTGATTTTGCAGAAGCATAGGCGTTTAAGATTATATTCTCTACATCTATACCTATTCTATTTATTGTTTCCACTAACTTAGCCACTCTTTTTTTCTCAGTAAATATCAAATGAACATCTGCTTGTAGTTTTGTCCCAACAAGCCCTAAAGGATTTTTAATAATTCCAGAGTTATTAACTTTTACATTGTATATCTCTGTTTTTAATATCTGCTCCTCTTCATTTAATACCTTTTCTTCAGCTTCTTTTACTAGTAATTTAATGTGTTCTTCTGTTATCTCGTCCTCTTCAAAAAATATCTCCACATTTATTGTTCTAGACTTTATGCTTTCTCCACCCATTCCAACAGTTACTGCTTCAATGTCTTCATCAGAGTAGTTAGCTAATTCATCTATAACAGTTTTTATTGATTTTGATAGTGCTTCTCCATCTTTAATATCATTTTTTATCATTCCTTCACTTGGAGATTCGATATATTTAAGAACTCTTAAAACTTCACCATTTTCTGATAATTCTCCAGTAATTGCCTTGATCTTATTGTTTCCTATATCAATTACTGTCTTTAATATTTTCCCTCTATTTCCCATTATTTTTCTCCTCTGAACTCTTAACTATAAAATCATCAAATCTAATGTCAATGTACTCAACTTTTTTAGTTTTTACAAGCTCATTATACAAAGTTTCTAATATTTTGTACTTCTCTTTCTCTACAAGTAAATTCGTTTTAATTATTGTTCCATCTAACAAAATAATCTCTATACAGTCTTTATCTTTAATATAAATTTGGGAAATTAAATTTTTTAGAATAGAGTCATCTAACACCTTTGAAAGTTCTAATAATTTCATTATATCGTTCTCGTCTTTAGCCACCATAAAATAAATATCCTTTTCAGGTCTCTCCTTTAACATACCAAAAATTTTCCCATTTTGATCTAAAAGATAAACCTTCCCTTTTATCTGTACATAATAAGCTAGTTCTTTCTCTTTAATCTTTATTTTTAAAAGGCCTAAATCTGGATTCTCTATTTTTACATCTTCCACTCTAACGTCTTGTTTTAAATACTCTTCCAATTTTTTAATATCTATTTCCCATATATTAGTATTATAAAGTTTTTCTATAAGTTCTGTCAATTCATTTGATAAAATTTTCGAATTTCCTTCTATTTTTATCTCTTTTATTTTGAAAAAATCTAAACTTAAAAATTTACTTGGAATTAAATAAAGTAAACAACTAAATAGATATATCATAATTAATCTTATTATAAACTTCAAAAGAAACTCTCCTATCTTCTAAAAGTATCCACCATAATTCTAACTAGATCATCAAAAGTATATCCTTTAAGTGTACCTAAATCTGGTATTAAGCTTGTTTTTGTCATTCCTGGACAAGTGTTTACCTCTAAGAAATACACCTCTCCATCTTTTAACATAAAGTCACTTCTTGAAATTCCCTTTAGTCCCACTATGTTGTGTATTTTCACTGCATTTTCCATCGCCTTGTCATAAGCTGATTTCTCAATCTTTGCTGGATATTCATGTACAGATCCACCAGCTGCATACTTTGATTCATAATCATAAAACTCATTTTTAGGTATTATTCTCAATACACCTAGTCCCTCTCCATTTAGAACTCCTACAGTTAATTCATCTCCCTGTATCATCTCTTCTATTAGAGGTCTCTTTCCTTCTAGCTCTTTTAGGGCATTGTAAACTTCCTCTTTATTGTTACAGAAATAGATTCCTACACTTGAACCATCTCTTGAAGGTTTTACAACTACTGGAAATCCATCTATCTCTTCAACACTATTATATGTTTTTGCCACTTTTATTCCAGCCATTTTTGCTACAGCTTTTGTATAGGCTTTGTCCATAGTTATAGCACTTTCCATTGCTCCTGAGCCTGTATATGGCTTATTTAACATATCCAATAATCCTTGAAATGTTCCATTCTCTCCATATCCACCATGTAGAGCGATATATGCTAAGTCATACTCATTTTCTGTGAATGCTGTTATTAAATTATCTTCAGTTACATCTACTCCATATGCATCATAACCTTGATTTTTTAAGCTTTCTAATATTGCTGCTCCACTTCTTAAAGATACCTCTCTCTCTGAAGAGATCCCTCCCATAAATACTGCTATTCTCATCTTTCACCTCTAAAATTATCCATTATTTCTTAATATTATTATCTCTTCTTCAAGTTCTACATCATATAACTCTTTTATCTTACTCTTAACAAGAGCTAATATCCCTTCAATATCCTTAAATGTTGCTTCCCCATGATTAACTATGAAGTTAGGGTGCTTTGGAGATATCTCTGCTCCACCTATTTTTGTTCCCTTAAGACCTGCTTCTGATATAAGCCTAGCTGAAAAATCCCCCTTTGGATTCTTAAAAGTACTTCCTAAATTTGGTTTATCTAGAGGTTGTTTACTCTCTCTTAGAGCTTGTATCTCTATCACTTTTTTCAAATCAAAACCTCTTTTAAACTCAAATGTAGCACTTATTATTACCCATTTTTTCTCCTGTATCTCTGTACTTCTATATGAGAAATTTATCTCCTCTTTTTTTAGAGTCTTTATCTGATGATTCTCATCAAATATCTCAATCTCTTTTATACAGTCAAATATCTCACTTCCGTAGGCTCCTCCATTCATATAGACAAGTCCACCTACACTTCCTGGAATTCCTGCTAGATTTTCAAGCCCTGAGTAATTATTTTTATTCATAAAAGCTGTCAACTTGCTAAAGTCTAGCCCTGCTTCCACACGTACCAATCCCTCTTGAAGCTCCTCTATCTTATTCAGCTCTTTTAATGAAACAAATGTAATATCTAGTTCTCCCTCATCTATAAGAGTATTTGTCCCATTTCCTATTAAGAATATATTTTTTTCATTTTCAAATATATCCTTTAATTCCTCTTTATTTTCAACAACTATAAATTTTTTAGCTGTTCCACCAATTTTCATATTAGAATGTTTCTTTACACTATAATTTTCGTAAACTCTCATTAGCTATATTTCCTTTCCAATTTTTCTGCTACTCTGTGAGCTATCTTCGATATATCTCCAGCTCCCATAAACATAAATACTCTATCTCCTTCAAATTCCATTATCATATCATCTATATTTTGTGGATTTTTCTCAAGGATAGCCTTTGGACATTCAATAATATTTTGTAAATCCTCAATAGTTACTCCAAAATTATCCTTTTCTCCTGCACTATATATAGGTAAAAGAACTACTTCATCAGCTTTTTCAAAAGCATTTTTGAAATTTTCCAATAGGAATTTCACTCTACTATAACGGTGTGGTTGGAAAATTACAGTTATTTTGCTACTCTCTATTGATCTTGCTCCCTGTAAAGTTGCCTTTATCTCTGTTGGATGATGAGCATAGTCATCTATCACTCTAATTCCATTTCCACTGTATAATACATCATATCTTCTTTTTGAACCTCTAAATTTTTCAAAAGCTCTTTCAATATCCTTTTCTTCCAAACCAAATTTTAAAGCTAGATATATAACAGGTAATGAGTTTAATATATTGTGCTCTCCTGGAATATATAGAGTGAATCTTCCAATCTTTTCACCAGCTATATTTACATCATAACTTGTTTTTCCATTTCCAATCTCTATATTTTCAGCATAGATATCTGCAGTTCTATCTTTAATACTGTATCTCTTTATACACTTGTTCTCTTTTGTTGCAGCTAATCCTCTCAAGATCTCACAATCTGAGCATATTAATACCTCTTCAGAAGTTTGATCTATAAATTTTGAGAAAGATTTAATTATATTCTCTAATGATCCATGATTTTCTAAGTGATCTGCCTCAATATTAGTTATAACTGAATATTTTGGATTCATATATAGGAATGAATTATCACTCTCATCAGCTTCAGCTATAAAGTAACTTGCTTTTCCTGGTTTTGCATTAGATCCTATCTCTGGTAAGATTCCACCTACAACTATTGTTGGATCTAACGGTAACATAACAGATGCTGCCATTGAACTTGTTGTTGTCTTTCCATGTGTTCCTGCAAAAGCTATTCCACACTCTTCATTCAAAAGCATAGCTAATAGCTCTCCTCTTTTTACTACTTTTATTCCATTTTCTAAGGCATATATATATTCTGGATTCTCTTTTTTTATAGCACTTGAAGCTATTATCATATCAAAATCCTTACCCTCTAAGTTTTTCTCTGAATGCTCTTGATGAACTGTAATTCCAATACTTTCTAACTCATCAGTAACATATGAACGGCTTAGGTCACTTCCCTCTACCTCATATCCTTTACATTTCATAATTTTTGCAAGTCCACTCATTCCTATTCCATTTATCCCAATAAAATAAATTTTTTTCAACTTAATTCCTCCAAATATCAAGAGAATCAACAATCTTCTTAACTGCATTCTCTGTTTTCAAATTTTTTATATTTATCTTCATAACATCTAATTCACTCTTATTTTCTAAAAGCTCAAAAGCTTTCTCTATTGCTATACTAGCTTCTGAATTTTTATACATCTGTGCCGCTCCCACATCTTTTAGGAGTTTTCCATTGGCATACTGTCCTACTTTTATTGAGTTATATGGAATAACTACTGACGGTTTCCCCAACTGTATTATCTCTGAAATTGTCAATGCTCCAGCCCTGCAAACTATTAAGTCTGCTGCTGCCATAATGTTTATCATATTATCAAAATATGGTCTAACAGTATCTTGGATCTTAATTCTATTTATACTTTTAACTATCTCATCATAGTTCTTTTCTCCAGTAGCCCAATAGATTCTTAAATCTTTATCTTCCAATACCCTATCCCAATTTTTTAACAGTGCATCATTTATCTCCTTAGCTCCCAAACTTCCTCCAGTTATCAAAAGAATCTTCTCATTCTTTTCAACTTTTAGACGCGCTCTCTCCTCACTTCCTTTGATCTTGTATATCTCCTCTCTCAAAGGATTTCCTGTTACCAAACACTTATTTTGAAATTTTATAGGAATATCATCATAAGTTTTTTCAAAAGCTAAGAATATCTTTTTAGCAAATCTATAAAAAAGCTTATTTGTCCCTCCTAAATTTGCATTTTGTTCCTGTAGATATATCTTTTTTCTAGCTACTACCCCACCTATTAATACTGGTATGGAGATATAGTTTCCAAATCCTATTATAGCATCTGGTTTCTCTTTTAACACCAAAGATATCCCTTGAAATATCCCCTTTACATAGCCTATCATATTTTTTATACTTCTTGGAGGAGCTATATTCAAACCTATAAACTTAAATCCAGCCTTTGGTACTATATCCTTTTCCATTCTGATGCTTGTTCCTACAAACAGCACCTCTACTCCTCTTCTTCTCAACTCATCTGCCACTGAAAGAGCTGGATAAATATGACCTCCTGTTCCTCCAGTTGTTAAGATTACTTTTCTCAAATAACTCACCTACCAAAAATCTCTCTCACTAATTCTTTGAATACCTGTCCTCTGTGTTCAAAACTTTTAAACTGATCATAACTAGATGTTGCTGGAGAGAATAGCACTATTTTCTCATCAGACTGAGTATATCTTTTCTTTATATCCTCTAAACAAGTTTTAATATCTCTCAATAGATGTATCCTATCCTTCTCATACTGTATCTTCAAAAGTTCACTCTCTAACTTATCAGCTATATCTCCTATCAAATAAACTTGGTCCACTCTATTTTTTATCAACTCAATTAAAGGTGTCCAATCCAATTTTTTATCATAACCACCACATATCAATATGCACCCTTTGAATGCTTCCACTGCAAATGTTGTAGACTCTATATTAGTTCCCTTTGAATCATTTATAAATTTCAATTTTCCATAATCGAAGAACTCTTCCATTCTATGTTCCAATGTCTTAGTTGTATATAGAAATTCTCTTATTTTTTGATTGTCTACACCACAGATTTTCCCAACTGTGACAATAAATAACATATTTTCAAGGTTGTGTTTTCCTTTTAAAGACAATTTTTCAATCTCTAAAACCTCTTCACCTCTCCAATACATTTTGCCACCCTCAATATAACAATCCCCTTTTTTATTCTGTGATACCTCTATCTTAGTAGCTGGGATTAACTTCTCTCTTTTTAATAACTCCTCACTATCTAAATTGAATATAAAATACTCATCTTTAGTTTGATTTTTACAGATGTTAAATTTTGTATCATAGTACTCTTCAACATCTTTATATCTAGCTAAGTGATCTGGAGTTAAATTTGTTACTAAAGAGATATATGGTTTAAACTTCTCTAAATTCTCCAATTGAAATGAACTTAATTCAAGAATAATATAATCTAACTCCTCACCTTTTAAAAGTAATTCTGCAAGACTCACCCCTATATTTCCAGCATAACTTGCCTTGTATCCTGAGTATTGTAGCAACTCTGTTATCTTAGTTGTAACAGTTGTCTTTCCATTTGTTCCAGTTACTCCTATAATCTTTGTAGTAGTACCATATTTTATCATATATTGATAACATAATTCAATTTCATCTATAACTTTTATCTTATTTTTTTTAGCTTCAAGCACCAAATCATTATATGGTACCCCTGGACTCTTTATAAAGATCTCAACCTCTTTTAATAATTCGATCCCCTCTATAGACTTTAATCCAACTTTATCATCAATAAGTATTACCTCATACCCCATATGTTCTAAAAGTTTCTTGGCTCCAAGTCCACTGACTCCAGCACCAAAAACCATTGCTTTTTTCATAGTTTTACCTCTCTTTACTTTTTCTATCCTAGATATACTTATAACCACGGTTGATTACCGTGGTTATATTGTTTTTAAAGTATTCCTCTCATTCTCACTATTCCTAAGGCTATTATTCCAAACATCAATGTTGCTATCCAAAATCTCATTGTTACCTTCGTTTCAGCAAGTCCACACAATTCAAAATGGTGATGAATAGGAGCCATCTTAAATACTCTCTTCCCTCTCAATTTGAAAGATCCAACTTGAATAATTACAGATAAAGCTTCCATAACAAATACTCCACCTATTATTGGTAGTATCAATTCCTGCTTCAATAATATAGCTACAACTCCTAGTATTCCTCCTAGTGTCAATGATCCTGTATCTCCCATAAATATCTGTGCTGGATAGAAGTTATACCATAAAAACCCTAACCCTGATCCACATACAGCTGATAAAAATACTGTTATCTCTCCAGATCCCTCTATATAAAATAAGTTTAAGTGATTACTTAACTCCATATGTCCTGTAAAATATGCCACTACTCCTAAAATAGCTGAACATATTACCATTGGCATTATAGCCAGACCATCTAAACCATCTGTTATATTTACAGCATTTGATGTTCCCATCAATATTATCAAAATAAATAATAACATTCCAAAACTTCCTAAATATAACATATGGTGTGAATAGATTGGATTTATTATTGCTAGATCAATCAATTTACTTCCAGCAAGTCCAAAATAATTTACAAAACACCATACTAAAATTGCTATTAATCCTTGACCTAAAAGCTTTTTCTTTCCAGATAATCCCTTTTTATTTACAGTGAACTTCTTATAGTCATCTATAAATCCAATTCCTGCAAATCCCATCATAGTTAGCAATAGTAATATAATTATTCTATTAGATATATCAGCTATTAATAAATTTGTCACTAAGATAGTTAAAACAATCAATACCCCTCCCATTGTAGGAGTACCCTTCTTTGACATATGAGAAGTGGGTCCTTCCTCTCTTATCTTCTCACCAAATTTTTTTACTTTTAAATAATTTATGAAAGGCTTCCCTGCTATTAATACTATAGCAAAGGCTAAAATAAAAGCCATAAAACTTCTTAAATAAATAGACTTTAAAAATTGAAACTTATTAACGTACTCTCCTATTAAATATAGCATATCTTCTCCCTATCCTTCTATAATCTCTTCCATTTTCATTCCTCTTGATCCCTTTAATAGGATAGCTTTAGCTTGAGGAAAACTCTTTCTAATTTCAGATTTTATCTGCTCCTTATCAGAAAAATGAGTTATTAATTTAGTATCTTCCAAGATCTCATAAGCCTTCTTCATTCTAGGCCCATACACATATATCTTGTCAACTTTTATAGAATTAGCTTTTTCTAAAACCTCTCTATGATACTTGATCTCATCTTCCCCTAATTCAAGCATATCTCCTAATACAGCTATTTTTACTCTATCATTATACAATCTATCAAAAGTCTCTAAAGAGTATCTCATAGAAATAGGACTAGCATTATATGCGTCATTTATATAGATAGTTTCACCTTTCTCAATCTTTTGAAATCTCATTGGAGTTAGATTTAAACTATCTAATCCTCTTTGAATCTCATCACAACTTAAATTAAATCTCTCTCCTATAATTATACCCATAGCAGAGTTTAAACAGTTGTGTTCTCCATTTAATCTTACATTATAATGGTTAGAATCCAATGTAAACTCTATCCCATTATCACTATCTACAAAATCTGTAATCTGATATTTGCAATTAGCTCCATAACCTACTGTTAATGAATTTAAGCTTTTTAAATAAAAATCATCTCCACAGACTAATAGTTTATTACTATCTACATATTTAACAATCTCACTTTTAGCTTTAAATACATTCTCTCTTGTTTTTAAAAATTCGAGATGTGAGTCCCCTATATTTGTTATTATTCCATAGTCTGGTTGTGAAATTTTACAAAGTGTATCAATCTCTCCAAAACTACTCATTCCCATCTCTAAAACAATTATCTCATCACTATCTTCAAGTTGTAAGATAGTAAAAGGAAGACCAATATGATTATTATAGTTTCCCTCTGTTTTCTTACATCTATATCTCTGTGAAAGTATAGAGTAGATTATATCCTTAGTAGTAGTCTTTCCATTACTACCAGTAATCCCTATAACTTTAACTCCCAATTCATTTCTATATTGTAAAGCTAACTCTTGAATAGCTAATACACTATCTTCAACAACTATAACTTTTTCATTGTCGCCTGAATAGTTGTCAGCTATTATCAATGAAGCCTCTTTTGCTAAAGCTTCCTCTATATAATTATTTCCGCTATTTATTGCTATAAACAATGAATTCTTCTCTATTTTTCTACTGTCCATAACAACTTTGGAAATCTCTTCAACACTATTCAAATTATATTTTCTCTTTAATATTTCAGTTAGAACTTTCATACTCTTTCCTTATGATTATTCAAAGAATAATTCCCTTTCTATAATTATTTAAACTAACATATTATTGTAGCATTTATATGCAAATAATACAATGAACTTTTATAATAATTTCTAAAGTTCTTTCTATCTAAATAGTTATATTTTTATACACTTTTTTAAATCTTTGGCAAATTCATAAAGATTTTCATAAATAGGTACTCCAAGCTCACTCATCTTTTCAATATGTTCCATTCCATGACCTGTTTTTACCAGTATAGGAGTCACTTTAGCCCTTATTCCAGCTTCTATGTCACTTATATTATCCCCAACCATAAAAGACCCCTCTAAATCGATATTAAACTCTCTTATAGCCTCTTCTAACATACCTGTATTAGGCTTTCTACAATTACACTCAACTCTATATTTACCTATCCCCTTTTCTGGATGATGAGGACAGTAATAGAACTTCTCTATTTTAACTCCCTCTTTTTCTAAACACTCATTTATATAGTTATTTAGTTTTATTAAATCTTCCTCTGTATAGTAGCCCCTTGCTATTCCAGATTGATTAGTTACAACTACAAAAATATATCCCAATTCTGCAAGTAACTTCAATCCTTCTACTGCTCCTTTTTCAAATTCAAAATCCTCTATCCTGTGTAAATAGTCCTTCTCTACATTTATAGTTCCATCTCTATCTAAAATAACAGCTTTTCTCATAATTCACACCCTTTTTACTTTAATTAAATATATGTTATTATATCATATATTTAACTAAAAAATTGTCCAAAAAATAAAAAAAAGCTTGGCAAGTTCCTATCCTCCCAGAAGGCTTCCCTCCAAGTACTTTCAGCGTTTACGGGCTTAACTTCCAGGTTCGGAATGTATCTGGGTGTACCCCCCGTAGCTCTTCTCACCAAGCTAATATCTATTAGAATAGACATTTGAAACTATATAGTAAAATCATTAAGGTTAAAACTTCGACTTATTAGTATTGGTCAGCTAAAGGCCTCACAGCCCTTACACCCCCAACCTATCA
>NZ_JAGIRL010000025.1 GCF_019012925.1 Fusobacterium sp. | reverse complement strand
ATAAATTATAAAATTTATTTAGATTTTTTCAGTATAAAATATCAAAAAATAATCAAATGATCAATTATAAATTAAAAAAATTAGGAGGATAAAATGACACATATTTATGATAAAAATTTAAAGCATTTAATTACTTTAAACTATGATTATGAGGATTTTAAAACAAATCCTTCTCTTTACTATCCAGATTGGAAAACAGAATACTATGCGAGTCCAACGAAATATGAATATCCTATTTTAGATAATGAAGTTATAAGAGAAATGACTAGAGAAGAAAAAATACTTCAACTTGGAATGGTGGAATTACTGATAGATGGAGAGTACTTACAAGAGGGAAAAATTATCAAAGTTGAGTATGATGAAAGCTTAAATTACCATAAAAAAGCTTGGGACAAAATAAATCATATTTGGTATGAAGCAACAACACAAGCTGAGTTCACAGAGATGAGAGCTAAAAAAATACTAGAATACTCTAAATTAGAGCAAGATAAAAAAGTATTAGAAAACTCTAAGTTTAGTACTCAAGAAGAAATACAACTCTTGATAGAAAAAATGACAGCTTTAGAAAAAGAAATTAATGATATTGCTGATAAGATAAAAACTTTATAGGAGTGAAGATTATGTATAAATACAGTCAAAGAAGTTTAAAAAGATTAGAGGGGTTACATCCCAAGTTAAAAGAGTTTGCTATGGAGTTAATAAAAGTAACTCCTCACGATATTTCTATAACTTGTGGAGTTAGAACAGCAGAAGAACAAAATAGGCTATTTCAACAAGGAAGGACTATTCCAGGGAAAATTATCACAAAATGCGATGGTTATAAAATTAAATCTAAGCATCAAGTAAAAGCTGATGGATTAGGATATGCTTTTGATATAGCTGTCATTATAAATAATAAAGCCAACTGGGATAAAAGAATATTTAAAGAAGTAGCTGATTCAGCTAGAGAATTGATGAAAAAATATGATATTGAGTGGGGAGGAGATTGGAAAAATTTCAGTGATTATCCTCATTTTCAGTATAAAAATTCGTAAGTTTGCGAAAAAGGAGATTAAATGAAAAGATTAGTTAATATAGTAAATAAACTATTAGATCTTATTTTTAAAAGGAGCAAGAATGCAGAGAAACAACAAGATATTGAAATTAAAAAAATAGATGTATTTTCTAAAACATTGGCTTGTATTTTTATAGGAGTATTTTTTATGTGTGTATTAGCATCTATATTCCCATCCTTAGCCATAACGCCTTATTGGTTTGATATATTTGATAAGTTTATAAATTATCTTTTTACTAATTAGGAGGGAACATGGGAGAAATAATAAAAACAACGGGAGAAATAGCTGGGAATTTTATTTTGCTTATAGTTGATATCATTAAGATATTAGGAAATGGGATAACAATAGGATTAGGAAGTCTAATAGCTTTTATTTTCCTTGTTACAGGTGGACAAGATGATGCTATGAAAGTATTATTAATTTTAATGACTGTAGATTATCTATCAGGGGTTATTAAAGCTTTTATTACTTGTACAGCTAATTCTAAAGCTGGGATAATAGGTATTTTAAAAAAAATTATGATTATCCTAGTTATAGTATTAGCCTACCAATTAGATATTCTTTTTGATGGTAAACTGGCTATTAAAACTCTAGCTGTAGGAGTATTTATTTCAAATGAAGGATTGAGTATTTTAGAAAATGCTTCTATTTGTGGAATACCAATTCCTGAAAAATTAAAAAAAGTTCTTACTCAATACCAAGAATATAAGAAAAAATAATATAAAAACCCCTAGTTAAATTACTAGGGGTAAATTTTTAAAATATTGTCATTTTATTGTCAGAGCTATTTTTCAATATAAACCAATTCAATGAAATCAATGGTTAGTTTAAAAATCAGCTATTATTCCCACTCGATAGTTGAAGGTGGCTTAGATGAGATATCATAGGCCAATCTATTGATACCTTTAACCTCATTTAAGATTCTATTAGAAACTCTCTCTAAGAAGTCAAATGGTAAGTGTGACCAAGTAGCAGTCATAAAGTCAATAGTATTAGCAGATCTTAAAACTGCTGTATACTCGTAAGTTCTCTCGTCTCCCATTACTCCAACAGATTTTACTGGTAATAGTACAACAAAAGCTTGGCTTACTTTATTATATAGGTCAGCATTTCTTAGCTCTTCGATAAATATATCGTCAGCTTCTCTTAAGATATCAGCTTTTTGTTTATCAACTTCACCTAATATTCTAATTCCAAGTCCTGGTCCTGGGAATGGATGTCTGTCAACCATATGATCAGGAATTCCTAATTCTCTTCCAACTTTTCTTACTTCATCTTTGAATAACTCTCTTAATGGCTCAAGAAGTTTGAATTTCATATCTTCAGGAAGTCCACCAACATTGTGATGAGATTTTATTGTCATAGAAGGTCCTTTTACAGACATAGACTCAATAACATCTGGATAGATAGTTCCTTGTGCTAAGAACTCAACATCTGTTAATTTAGCAGCCTCTTCATCAAATACCTCAATAAACTCTTTTCCTATTATTTTTCTTTTTGTTTCAGGGTCAGATACTCCAGCTAACTTAGATAGGAATCTCTCTTCAGCATCTATACACTTGATGTTCATATGGAAGTTTTCTCCATAGATCTCCATAACTTTTTTAGCTTCATCTTTTCTTAAAAGTCCTGTATCAACAAAGATACAAGTTAATTGATCTCCAATTGCTTTATGAATAAGAGTAGCAGCAACAGAAGAGTCAACTCCTCCTGAAAGTCCTAATAATACTTTCTTATCTCCTACAGTCTCTCTAATATTCTTTATTGTTTCCTCTATGTAGTTACCCATAGACCAATTTTTTTCACAACCAGCTACATTAAATACAAAGTTTTTAAGAATTTGTGTTCCATATTCTGAGTGAGTAACTTCAGCATGGAATTGAATACAATAAGTATTGATATCTTTATTGTAAGTAGCAGCAACACATGAATCTGTATGCCCTATTTGGATAAATCCTGGTGCCATTTTAGTTACATGGTCATTGTGGCTCATCCATACTTTTGAGTTATTTGGAACATCTTGGAATAGAGGGCTATCAATCTCATCTATTACCAATTCAGCTTTTCCAAACTCTTGCTTGTCAGCTCTTGCTACCTCTCCACCCATTAAGTGAGTAGTCAATTGCATTCCGTAACAAATACCTAATACTGGTATCCCTTGTGCATATAGCTCCTTGTCTATAGTTGGTGCTCCTTCTAAATAAACAGAAGCAGGTCCCCCTGATAAAATTATTCCCTTTGGCTTTCTAGCAAGTATTTTGTCTAAAGGTTCAAAGTAAGGAACAACTTCAGCATAAACACCCATTTCTCTGACTCTTCTAGCAATCAATTGATTGTACTGAGAACCAAAGTCTAGTATAACAATACTATTTTCTTTCATTCTTACCTCCATATCTAAAATAAAGGGGTTAATTTTTCCCCTATTTGTGCTTAATTATTGCTTTTGATTATTTTTAAATTTTATCATATTTTACAATTTGTGTCAAAAAATATTTTTTTAAAAATTTTGCTACCCCATCATTATCATTGGTATCTGTCACATAGTTCACCTGTTCTTTTAAACCTAGATCAGAGTTACCCATAGCAACTCCATATTTTACCATTTTCAACATCTCCAAGTCATTTCTAGCATCTCCAAAAGCTACACACTCATCTAACGATATCCCATAACTTTTTAATACTCTTTCTAAAATCAACCCTTTATTTACATTTTTATTCAACACTTCAAATAGAAAGTTTTGAGATTTAGCTGTATAAACCTCGCCCTTAAAACTATTTTCTATATGTTTGCAGAACTCATTAAACTCTTGAGAGTTTGCCATATCTTGAATAGTTATCTTAGTCATATTATAGTCTTCAAAGCTTTTAAAATCCTTAGCTACAGGAGTTAGTCCCGTCATTTTAGAATAGTGTCTTGTTTCATCTCTATCCAATTCTTCTACAAACCAACAGTTATCCTGATATAGATTTATATGAAAATCTCTATCTTGAGCCAACTCTATGATTCTTCTAGCATATCTCTCCTCTAAGGGTAACTCCAATACAACCTCATCATTTCTATAGTTTACAACCTTTGCTCCATTGTATGCTATTACAAAACTATCCATATCCAGCATCTCAGCATATGGTTTGGCAGAGATATAGGTTCTTCCAGTCACAATGATAATCTTTACTCCCTTGCTTTCTAAAAGCTTTAAAATTTTTCTATTCTCTTGCGAAATCTTTTTATTAGAATCCAATAATGTTCCATCTAAATCCAATGCTACTGCTTTTATTTCCATTCTTTCACCTCTTACTGTATAGAATCTACATATTAATTATAATATGTAGAGTATAAAATATCAACAAGAGTTTTCCTTACACTATCTTTTTTATTAATAAAATCTAAATTTTTATAATTTTTTATAAAAATGATCAAAAAAAGTATAATTTTTGATGATATATCTATCTTTTTTTCATAAACCCTCTATACAGAAAACAAAAAATATTATATAATAACACTGTATTATATAACTATTAAGGGGGAGTATTATGTTCTTATCGCCAGAGGAAAAATTATTGGTATTAAGAAAAAAATATAAGATTACACAGGGAGAATTAGTAGGTGAGGATATCACCAGAGTTTTTTTAGGTATGATCGAAATTGGAAAGAGATCTCTTACTGAAAAAACTGCAAAAATATTATGTAAAAATCTACAAAACATTCTTCTCTCAAGAGGGATTAGAGAGGAGATATCTATCTCTAATCTAATGAAAACAAAAGAGGAGCAAGCTATTGAATTTCTTAACAATATGCTACTTAGTGAAATAGATATCAGCAATGAAAATCTTTGGATCATTGAGGAAGCTCTTTATGAGTTACAACACAAGGAGAGAGAGGAGTTTTGTGAAAAACTTTATCTAAGATTCAAAAATAGAAAAAGATATCTTTTAGCTAGAGATTATCTTTTAAAATCATTTCACGGTGTTAGAAAAATTAGAGATTTAAAGAATAAATTATTGGATATGTTCTTTATAAGTGAGCAACTACAAGATCCACAAGGAGCTATCTATATTTATAAAAAATTCTGTAACAATTTAGAGAAAAATAAGCATCCTCAAAAGTATGATGAGTTAGATTATGCTTATATCAAGGCTTTAATAGCTACTCAATGCTATGATGTTGCTCTAGAAACAACTAAGGCTCTTTTGAAAAAAAGTAAGGATGATGAGAGTATCTATGTTTTCAGAAACTTAATTGCTGAGATTTTAAATAAACAGGGAAATACTGAGGAATCAATAAAAGAGTATGCTTCTCTTGTAAAAGGAAGAGGAGAAAAGGAAAAGTGTCTAGGGTATAGCGAGATTATAAAGATAGCTATTGAAATAGATGATAAAGAAAATATAAAGAAATATTATGAAAAATGTAAACACAATCTAAGTGAGCAATCTGAATGTTCAATCGAGATGCTAGAGGTATTAAAAACTCTTGCTAATGGAGCTACGGTGCTAAACAAATTAAAAGATGCCAAGGCTTATTATTTAGAGGCTCTAGTAGTATCTAACTCTTTGGAGAATGTAGAAAATCAAAAGATATCTATCATCTCTGAACTTTTAGATATAGTTGATAAGAGTGATTTCTACTCTGTACAAAGTATTGAAAAAGAGTATTTAGAGATTGTAAAAAATAATAAAAACTATATTCCAGGAATAAAATTTCTAAAATATTATGAGAAATTTTTACCTCAAGAATTAAAAAATAAATTTGAACTATTTTTAAATCAATAATCAATTATATTCAAGGAAAAAAACTACTGATTACAGTAATTTTTTTCCTTTTTCTTTACCCAAATTTTTATTTACTTGACAAAGATAATTAAGAGGAGTATACTTTATTTGTGCATATGCACAAAATATATTAGGAGGATTTTATGCCAAGATGTAAAAAACAAAGATGTTGCCGTATCTTAGAAAATGAAAGAGTCTTTAAACCTGTAGGAGTTCCTCTCTTTGAGATGGAGATGGTTGAGATTGAGATAGATGAATTAGAAGCTGTTAGATTATGTGATTTTGAGAATAAGAGTCAGATTGAAACAGCTGAGATTATGAAAATCTCAAGAGGTACTGTACAAAGACTTTTGAGTTCTGGAAGAAAAAAGATATTAGATGGTCTATTACATCATAAAGCAATAAAATTAAAAAACACAGGAGATGGTTATAATGACAAATGAAATTTTAAGAGTGGGGTTCCCAACAAATGACGAAGTAAATGTAGAGGAGCATTTTGGTCATTGTGCTAAGTTTGTTGTATTCTCAATTGAAGATGGAAAAATAGTTAATAGAGAGGTTCTAGAAGCACCAGAACATGCACCTGGAGTATTCCCTAGATTCATAGCTGATAACAATATCAATGTAGTTATCACAGGTGGAATGGGACAAAGAGCTATTGATCTTATAAAAGAAAATGGTGGACAAGTAATATTAGGAGCTAGTGGAAATATTGCTAGTGTTTTAAAAGTATTCTTAGATGGAGCTCTATACTCTAAAGGATCTGCTTGTGCTCATCATCACCATGATGAAGGACACAAATGTGAACACTAATATTTAGGAGATGAACTATGAAGATTGCAATAGGACTTGAAGAAGAAAATTATGATTCTAAAGTTGATAAGAGATTTGGAAGAGCTGGATATTTCATTATTTTAGATGATGAGAGTAACCAATATGAGATAATTGAAAATGATGCCAAAGATGAAGTTACTGGTGCTGGATTAAAAGTTGTAAAAAAACTGGTCTCTCTTGGAGTTGAAGTGATAATTGCTGGGGAGATAGGACCTAAGGCTGAAACATTGATCGAAGAGTTTGAGATCCCTGTATATAAGCTTGGAGAGTATACTACTGTAGAAGAGGTATTGAAAAACTACCATGAGGGTAAACTTGAAAAACATCTGTTCTCATCACAATTTTCAGGTTTAAGAATGGCGTAGATGCCCTATGAAAATAGCTGTTTTAAGTGGTAAAGGAGGTACAGGTAAAACTACTTTCAGTAGTAGTTTTGCCTTTGTAACTAAATCTCTTCTAATAGATACAGATATAGAGGAACCAAACTCACATATCTTTTTAAAGGGAAAAACTTCTCAAGAGGTATCAATTTTCAATCACTTTCCAAAGGTTGATATGGAAAAATGTACTCTCTGTGGAAAGTGTGGTGATTTTTGTAGGTTTAATGCTATTATCCCTGCTAAAAATCGTGTTGTCATATTTGGTGAAAGCTGTCACGACTGTGGTGGTTGTCAGTTAGTTTGTCCTACAAATGCTATCTCTTGGGAGAAGAGAGAGATTGGAAAGATATTTGTAGAGAAGAGTTATTTTAATTCTGATCTACTCTATGGAAAACTAAACATTGGTGAGATGTCTGGAGTAAAGATTATAAAGGGACTTCACAGTATGGCAAAGGGTGAGGATATCATAATAGATTGTCCACCTGGTACCTCTTGCAACACTGTAAATGCCTTGGAAGGTAGTGATTTTGCTATACTAGTTACTGAACCTTCTCCTTTTGGATTGAGTGATATGAAATTGGTTGTTCAATTACTGCAAGATATGGAGATTCCTTTTGGAATAGTTATTAATAAAGCTGATGATGAGAACAGTGAAATTTTAGACTTTTGTGATAAAAACTCCATTGAGGTTTTAGGAGAACTTCCTTTTTCAAGAGAGGTAGCAAAATCCTATTCAGAGGGAAAAATAATTGCAGATGCTCTTCCCGACTCTCAAAAGATATTCAAAAATATTTTAAAAAAGGTGAAAGAGTATGGAAATTAAAGAGATTTTAGTTATTTCAGGAAAAGGTGGTACAGGTAAAACTAGTATTTCATCATCATTAGTTCCATATTTTAATAATCTAATTATTGCAGATTGTGATGTAGATGCTCCAAATTTAAAGATTCTTTTTAATCCAACTGAAGTAAGTGAAGAAAAGTTTTTTGGTATGAAAAAGGCTTTTTTAGACAGAGATAAATGTATAGATTGTGGACAATGTTATAAAGTTTGTAAATTTGATGCTATTGATAACCCTAAAAAATGTGAAGGGTGTGGAGCATGTGAATATATCTGCCCTGTCAATGCTATTACTATGAAAGAAAATCATTCAGGTAATATCTATGTTTCAGAGACTAAGTATGGAAAGATGGTTCATGCTACTCTCTTTCCTGGAGAGGAAAACTCTGGTAAATTGGTATCTCAAGTTAGAAAAAAAGCTAAAGAATTAGCAAAGAGTAGTAATTCTGAATACATCATATTAGATGGAGCTCCAGGAATAGCTTGTAACGTCATTAGCTCCTTGACTGGAGTAAAAAAGGTGGTTATTGTTACTGAACCAACTTTATCTGGACTCCACGATTTAGAAAGAGTAATCACTCTAGTTGAAGGATTTAGATTGAGACCATACTTCATTATCAATAAGTATGATCTATCCTCTGAAATCAGTGAGCAAATAGAGAAGTTTATCAGAGAAAAAGGATATGAAGTAGATGTAAAAGTCCCTTTTGATAAACAGATTATGGAAGCTATAAAAACAAAAGATATCCCTTCTATAAAAGCAAGAGATATCTTTAAAAATTGTGGATTTGAGAATCTAGTTACTAAATTAAAATCATAATTATCTAGCATTTAGTGAGAAAGCTTTTAAAATCTCTGTTTTAAGCTCTTCTCTCAATTGATTTAGATCTTTTTCAAAATTAGTCGAGGTAGGTTGTGGATATCTGTCATTCATAAACCTACCTAAATTTTTTACTCCCCACCAATCTGCTGTATCATCATCAAAAACTTTATAAGCTAACATATATCTATTCCATTTTTCATCTTCTATTCCTTTTCCGCCATCTATATAACCTCTTCCACCACCTAAATATCCACAGTTCATAATTGTAAACATAGATTTTCCAGCAAGTAAACCTCTATGCCCTTTCTCTCCCACTTCATAGGCAAAATTTCTAGAGAATACTCTCTCTTGATAACCTTTTACTATTGAGGTAGCAGAATCATGCCAATTTGGATAGATAAAAATTATATAGTCAGCTTTTTTTATAAGCTCCTGCTCTTTTGCTACATCTTCAGGAACACTGCCAATTCCATCTTTTTGTGAATAAAACTCATCAGGGTGTAATACTGGATTCCAATTCATATTATAAAGATCTCTCAATTCAACCTCTACTCCACTCTCCTCCAAAGATCTCATAGTAGTGTAAACCATATCATACATTATCGAATTTTTTCTCGGTTCCCCAACTATTACTATAGCTTTTTTACTATCACTATCTGTAAATCCATTGGGTGTATATTCTCTTATATAATTTTCTGCTACTACTGAAGCTGAAGTTATAGCATCTAATTTTGCTCTCTCCTCTTTAGAAAAAGTTGAAGAGTAGTCATTTGAATTTATTACTTTTACACTGACCTTTTTCTCCCCATACATATGATTATATAACCCTATTACACCTATTCCTAAAACTAACATTAGTGCTATACTTTTTAATTGACTATTCATCACTACTCTCCTTCAACAGTTTTCTTCTGATTTTCCAGTCTGGCATATATTTTTCTACAAAATCCCAAAAACTTTTTTGATGATGTGGATATGGTATGTGTGACAATTCATGTAAAACTACATACTCTATAATCTCTCTGCTCTTTTTATATAGCTGATAATTATATGTTATACTCCTATTTTTAGAATTACAAGATCCCCATCTAGTTTTCATATCTCTAAATTTTACAACTTCAGGAGTATAGCCTATCTTTTCACTAATATTCATAGTGAGTTCCATCATAAAAGGGCAAAAATTATCACAGATCCAAGTATTAATTAAAGTTTTTCTTTTCTCAAAGCTATTCTCTTTTAAATATATTATAAATTTATCATTTTTTAATTGACAATACTCTTTAGTAGAGTGTTGTATCTCTATTGTATATCTCTTTCCCAAGTAACTGAAAATCTCTCCGCTATCATACTGTACAATTTTTTTCTCTCTTTTTGTCAGAAGTTCTAACCTCTCCCTTATCCACTCCTCTTTTTCCTTCAATACCTTTTCTATATAGTAATTTGGAACATTTAAAGGAGCAGACACTAAAACTTCTCCCATATCATTAATTTTTATAATTATATTTTTTATTTTTTTCTTAGTTACCCTTACTTTCATTTTTAATTAGAAAACTAACTCCTCTATGCTCTCCTCTGGTTTTTTATCCAATGGATTAGCTTGATATTTTACAGTTGAGAAGTCAATTTTTTTCAAATCCACCTTTCTAATTTGACTGTTATACATAGTTTTATAATAAAACTCTCTATCATTTAAGCTACTGATTGCTGTCCATTGTGTTGCACTTGGAAGATCTTTCGGTATATATTGCTTATGCTCTTTTGAATATTCAACCCCTATTGGTATATCAAAGTTATTTAAAATATGAAAAGCTTCCTCTACTCCCTCTTTACTATTGTTTATTGGTTTTATAGTAGATAGGAAATAAAAAGCTCTTACAAATCTTGAAGGTGGAGTTATATCTCCTGGTAATCCTAAAGCTCCTGTTCCAGCTCCAAATGAGAATATTTTTTGCCCATTCAATTCATAGCTCTGTGCATTCCCTGCATAAGCATTGACATAGTTATTTAAGTTTTTTACATGCCACTCATAGTCTGGTGAATTTGAGATAACTCCAACTTTATTTTCATGAATTTTTACCTCACCGTTATTTACAATCTCTATTACTATATTTCCACCATTAGCATCTCCAACTCTCCAGTGTGCTGTTGGTAATGGATTACCCTTCTCATCAAGAGCTATATTAACTATTTTGATATCCTTTAATCCCTTCTTCAACTCCTCAACAGTAGAGAAATTAGAAAGAATCCAACTCACAAATTGCATATCAACAATAGATTTTTTAGCTGAACTTTTCTCATATTTTGCCAAACTTCCATAGTGTGGAAAATAGAAAAGTCCTGCATTCAGCCCAGCTTCATTTATCCCCTCTCCAATAAATAATTCATTTATCAAAGATGCACCTACAAAACCATATTTTGCTTTCCATTTATGTCCTTCAAATTTTCCCTCTGGTGTAAGTGATTGATACTCCTTTCCTCTTGGAGAGATTACCAATTTACTATTTAGATTTCCCTCTCCATACTCTATTGTTCTCCCCTGTATCATCTTATTATCCTCTGTCTTTACTGTAATTCCTGTACAAGCAAGTGCATTACTTGCTAAGATCAAGAAAATCCCCAATACAGTTTTTAAAAATTTTTTCATAATTCATCTCCTCCTAGTAAGTACGTTACTTATATTATACCATATTTTACTCAAAAGAAAAAAGGAGAAATAAACCTAGTGTTTATCTCTCCTAAAACTCCTGACCAAAACTGAATTAGAATAATCCTGGTATATTTATTCCACCAGTTACTTTTCCCATCTCATTTTCAGCTAACTCATCAGCTTGTCTCATAGCTTCTTTAACAGCAGAAACGATTAGATCTTCTAACATCTCTTTATCCTCAGCTGCCTCTTTAACTATATCATCAGTTAATTTAACTTCTAATAACTCTTTTTGTCCATTAACTCTTACAGTAACAGCTCCTCCACCAACTGAAGATGTTAACTCTTTCTCTTTAAGCCCTTCTTGAACTAAAAGCATTTGTTGTTGCATAGCTTGAGCTTGTTTTAATATATTCATTTGGCTTCCTGCACCTTGTGATGTTTTTCCACCTTTTAATTTTCTTACCATTATATTTTCTCCTCCTGATATTTTCGTTCCCTAAGAGTGATTATATCACATATTTATAGAATTTTCCAACATATTTCTAAATATTGTATGGAAAAAAGTAAATCGGTTTAAAATATAACTCTTTTTCATATGAGATACTTGAAATTTCCTTAAAAAATGTTTTAAATGGTATATATCCTTTGATAACACTATTTATACTTTCGCTCTCTACTATCTCCACACAGCTATAATTTTGTAAGTTTAACTCCTTAGCCAGTGATGAGATTGTATCTTCCAATCCTCCTATCTCATCTACTAAGCCCAACTCTTTTCCCTCTTCTCCTAACCACACTTTTCCTTGTGCTATTGTATGAACATAATTTCTATCCAGACCTCTTCCTTGTGCTACCACATCTAAAAACTCATTATACACCTTCACACTTGAGCCATATATCTTTTCCTCATCATCTGCTGTAAAATTTTTAGTTAATGAGAATAGATCTGAATACTCTCCCTTTTTTACACTCTCTACATTTACATCTATCTTTTTCATCATCTCATTAAAGTTTGGTATTAAACTAACCACCCCTATTGATCCTGTAATACTCTCTTTCTCAGCAAAAATCTTATTTCCGTTAGCTGCTATATAGTATCCCCCTGAAGCAGCCATTCCACCAATAGAAATATATACAGGTTTCTCCTTGCTAATCTCTTTTAATCTATTACTTATCAAATTTGAAGCTAAAGCTGATCCTCCTGGAGAGTTTATCCTCAATACAATTCCTTTGATAGAGCTATCTTTTTTAGCTTTTTCTAACTCATTAAAAATTCGAGCTGGAAAAACACTACTTCCAATTCCACCCTTCTCTCCATTTAAAACAATAGTCCCTTCAGCATATATTATAGCTATCTTGTCTTTTGAAATCTGAGTGTTCTCTTGATAGTTTGAAAGTGCTACTATCTTATCCTCTCCTATGGCTCTTTTTATCTCCTCTTCATAAGCAAACTCATCTATCAAATTAAATTTCTTCATTTGATATGGCTCTGAGAAAACAAAGTCACCAGCTAAAACTTTACTATCTATCAACTCTCTATTTACCTTTCTTCTATCAGAAATCTTATTGATAAAGTTGCTATATATCTTATCGTTTAATCTTACAATATTCTCTCTATACTCTTTAGACATTGTATTCTTAGTAAAATTCTCTCCATAAGACTTATAGTCTCCCACGTGGATAACATTGAATTTAACTCCCAATCTATCTGCAAGTCCCTTATAATAAGCTAATTGGCTGTAGTACCCAGTTATATTTACATTTGCACTCATTGTTCCAGGCATATAAATTTCACTTCCATGTAGAGCTAATGAGTAGTTTCTATTGTTCATCTCCACACCATAAACTACCACTCTTTTTCCACTCTCTCTCAACCTATCCAATCTACTTCCCAATTCCTCTATCTGAGCTCTATCTAAAGATAGATTATCCACCTTTAACAAAACTCCATCTATCTTTTCATCTCTATTTATACCATCTAATTTTGTTAAAAGTGAGTAAAAATTACTCTCTCCATCTAATAAAAATTTAGGTAGATTCTCCAATCTTTCAGGATACTCCTTTCCTAGATCAATCTCTACATAGCTCCCATTTTTAATTACACTCTCGCTCTCTTTAGATGAGTATTTTAACACACCTCCTAGTATAGTTGCTATCACAATCAACACTAAGAAAAACTTTATTATAAAAGAGAAAAGCTCTTTTATAACAAAAAGTAAAACCTTCAACAAAAAATTTTTTATCGCTTTTAAAAATTTCATAAATTACCACCTTTCATTTCCATTTTATAATATCAAGATTTATACATTTAGTCAAATAAAATGAAAGTAAATCTATGAAAATATCTTCCTAATCTTTATCTCCAATCTTTTAGGTATTACATACTTAGAATCTGTCACTGTTTTCAGTGCATAAAAAGGCTTATTTTTATAATTTTTTCTCTCTCTATTCTCCTGATATATCTCCTCTTCAATATCATTTTCAAACTCTACCCAAGTACCAATCTCTTTGTTCACACTATTTTTTATAGTTTTATTTTTCTGTTTAGAATTCTCTATCTCCTCTGGAGTTCTCCAAAAATGATTATCCTTATCATACACAGCTACATATGGTATCTTAAACACATTTAAAAGTTTTATAAACTGTGGAATTAGACTTTTACTACCACATTCCAATATAGAGTAGTCATATTTATATATTCCCAATCTTTTAGAGAGATATCCCAGTACAATTTTATCTGTCTGTCCCTCTACCAAGATAACCTTCTTAGCAAAGAAAAGTTCTCCTCTATCAGGATTTATCCAGTAGTTCATATTAAAATTTTTGATCTCATCTCCTGAAAATAAGAAACCTTTAAATTGAAATACCTTTGTTCCAATGCTCTCTTCCTTTCTCACAATACATATAGATTTATACATATATAAGTTGATAAAATTACTTGAGTGGGTAGTCACATATATCTGACAACCTAGTTTAGTCAATAGACACATATTTTCAAAAAGTTCTTTCTCTTTTTGTGGATGTAAATATAGCTCTGGTTCTTCAAATATTACAAGTGAGTTGTCTAATAATGAGTGTTTTTTCTTTTTGGAGTAGATAGCCAAAGATCTAAAAATTTCAAATATCAAATTTCTATACAAGCCTCTGCTCACATAATCACTCTGCAACTTATTAAAGGTATCTATCATCTCATCTATTGTTTCAGGTCTATTTATTTTCTTGCTCTCAAGTATATTTAATAACGAGTTGATAAAAAAACACGACTGCTCTCTATCAGAAAAAGACGGAATATAGAGCAATGGGGTGCTCTCTGTTATTGTAATATACTCTTTTTCACTTATTCTATTCCACCTGTTATCCACTAAAACAAAGTATCTAGCTTCCTCTTCTAAATTTTTCTCTACTTTTAACCAGATATTTTTATTCGACACATCTATATTTTTTAAATGAAAAGTTTTATTATAGTAGTTATAAAATCTTCCCTCTATGATTAGTGGTTGCTCCTCATCTCTAATATCTTTGGATCTAAAATTTCTATATCCTAAAAAAAACATAATTGCAGACATAATACTAGATTTTCCACTGTTGCTCTGTCCTATAAAAAGCATCAAATTTTCAAATTTTATCTCTGTTTCATCTATACATTGCCAATTTTTAATTTTTAACTTTTTTAAATACATAGCCACTCCCCCATACTGTATTTGTACTATTAATAGATTATACCACATAAAATAACAATTGCTAATCTCTTTCTATTTTTGTTGACTTTTTGAGAAAAAATAAATATAATTTTTATAATGGATTATATTATTTGAGGTGAGAACAAAAAGTGTTAAAGAAAATCATTTTAGGCTTGACATTATTGGGATCGGTAACTTTTGGATTGGATTTGAAAAGTGAAGAGAGTATTAGGGAAGTTTATAAAAATCTTAAACTTGAAGATAAATTAGAGTATTCTACATTTTTAAAAGCTATTCATGGATATAATAAGATTGCAGATAAAAAAGAGGGATATATAACAATTGTAGATTTTTCTAAACCTTCAAATGAAGAGAGATTTTTTGTAATAGATCTAGAAAATAGTAAGGTGGACTTCTTAACTTATGTCACTCATGGAAAAAACACAGGTTTAGATACTGCTATAAAATTTTCTAACAAAAGAAATTCATACCAAAGTTCTTTGGGATTTTATCTAACTGATAATACTTATATGGGAAGTAATGGCTACTCACTTAGATTAAGAGGCTTAGAACCTGGTATTAATTCAAATGCTTTAGATAGAAATATTGTTGTTCATGGAGCTGATTATGCCACTAAGGAGTTTATGAATAAATATGGATTTTTAGGAAGAAGTCTCGGTTGTCCTGCTATTCCTGAAGAGATCTCTAAAGAGGTAATAGATTATATAAAGGGTGGTACTGTACTTTATATCAATGGAAATGATGAAAATTACTTACAAAATAGTACATATGTAAAATTATAAAAAATTAAAGAATTGTGGAATTTATAAAGAATTTTGAAATAGAATCACTCTACTCAATATCTTGATATATGAAGCAATTCTTATTTTTTATACAATTAATAATATAAAGGGGAGAATAGATCTATGGAGAATTTAAAAAACAAACTTATTTTTCCACTTGGCTTAATCATTGCTACTATCGGAAATATTACTTTCAATTTTGCTACCAATCTATATCTTTTAGAAAAAACTGAAAAAGGAATTATTTTAGCTACAAATGTTGCTTTTTCTATCTTACCTCTAGTCATCACTGCACCATTTTTAGGAAAATTAATTGATAAAATAGTTCATAAGAAACATTTAATCATCTTAGCTAATACCCTAAATCTCCTTTTGATGTTAATTTTATTTTTTTCTTGGGAAAAATTTAATATGCTTTATCTAATTTATAGTGGTATTCTTTTAAATAACTTTTTTTCATTTTTAGTCTATCTCACTTTTGAGGCAAGTATTCCATTATTATTTTCTCAAAATTGGTTGATAAAAGCTAACTCTATCTATTCCACTATAAACTCTGTCTGTGGAGTTTTAGCTCCTATTATCGGTGGATTTCTATACTCATTTTTAAAAATTCAATCTATCTTAATTTTAAATATTTTTTGTCTTTTTATAGTAATCATTACTAATTTTTTCTTAACCTTTAGTAATAAAAATATTGAAGAGAGTGAGAAAACTTTAGAAAGTACTGCAGATAAAAGTAATGATCTACTTAAATTAATTGTTATCACAGGAATTATTTTTAACATTGGATATGGTCTTACTTTTTCAGTTACTATTCCATATCTAATAAATAAAGTATTTCAAATTGATAGTAAAATTTTTGGTATCATACAGAGTTGTTTCTACATTGGTATGATCTTTGGTGCAAGTCTATTTGCATTAAGAGTCAAAAATATTGCTCTTTCATATTTTTCAAAGATCTTTTATAAATTAGGTGGAATTTTTTTACTATTTTCTCTTCCTATCTTTATATCTTTAGATTTAAAATTCACTACAGCTATCTATATAGTAGCTATGCTTCTCTTTGGAATACAAGCTTCCTTTTTTGATGTTGGTCTAACATCTTTTATTCAAAAAGAGATACCTCAAAATCTTTTAGGAAAATATTTAGGAATTTTTATAAGCTCTAGTAAACTATTTTTTCTTTTAAGTATTTTTATTTCAGGAATAATTATAGATTATCTAAGTTATAAGTCTATATTTTTAATTGGAGCATCACTATTTGTCATTACAGCTCTACTAATAAGTATCATAGCTAAAAAGAGACTACCTTAAGGTAGTCTCTTATATTTATCTATCTATTATTTAGACGGTTGGATATGTCCATAATCTCCATCTTTTCTCTTATAAACTATATTCATCTCTCCTGTTTCAGCATTTGTGAATGGGAAGAAAACTTTATTTAATATCTCTAATTGAAGTATAGCCTCCTCTACATCCATTGGCTTAGGTGGTAGATACACCTTTACAACATTTACAGCTGCCTCTTTCTCAACTGTACTTGTTTCTGGGTCATACTTAACTTTTCTAATCATTGGTTCTCTTGATTGAACTGCATCTCTTATTTTAGCCTTATGTTTTTTCAATTGTCCCTCTAAAATATCTGAGACTTGGTCAATAGCTGCATATAGATCTACATCTGTACAAGAAGCTTTTACTGTACTTCCACCAAGATATGCTAGAACCTCTACTGTATGATAATTACCAGTTTTTAATTTTACCGCTGATAAATTAATAGCCAATTCTATTATTCCATCGTGATACTTTTCAACCCTCCCTAGTTTAGTCTCTGCATAATTTTTGATCGCATCAGTTATAACTAATTGTTTTCCATGGATAGTCATTTTCATAATACCACTTCCTTGTTGTATCTTTGTTTTGTTACTTTATTATACTCCAAAAACTCTTGATTTCCTTTTTTTTTATTAAAATTTTTATAAATTTTCTACTAATACACCTTTTTTCAAATAAACTTGCTTATCTGAGATATCTGCCAAATCCTTAGAGTGAGTTACCACAATAATAGTTTGTTTCTCATTTTTATTTATATCTTTCAATATTTTAAATATCATCTCACTTGTCTCTTCATCCAGATTTCCTGTTGGCTCATCTGCCAATAAGATTTTTGGAGAGTTTATTAAAGCTCTAGCTATTGCCACTCTCTGCTTTTCTCCTCCTGATAGTTGAGAGGGTTTATGAGATTTTCTCTCCTCCATTCCCACTTTTTTTAATAGACTCAAAGCTTTTTTCTCTATCTCCTCTTTTTTATCAAAATTATTTAATAGAGCAGGTAACATAACATTTTCTAAAGCTGTAAATTCAGGTAATAGATAGTGAAATTGAAAAACAAAACCTATTCCCTGATTTTTCAAACTATCTTTCTCTGTTTCAGATAGTGCTTCTACCTCTTTCCCATCTATAAATATCTTCCCACTATCTATCTTATCTAGTAGTCCAATTACATTTAATAGTGTTGATTTACCAGAACCTGAACGTCCCAATATAGAGATGAACTCTCCCTCTTCCACTACAAAATTCAAGTTTCTAATTATATGTAGCTCCTCACTGTTACTACTATATTTTTTCTCTATATTTTCAAGTCTTAAGATCTCTCTACTCATACTTTAAGGCCTCCATTGTCTCCATTTTTGCTGCTCTATATGCAGGGAATATACTCGATATAAATATTATTAAAAAATTAGCTCCTATTATTACTAAAATCTCATTTAAAGTTATCTCCACTGGGATTTTTGTCAGATAATATATTGAAGTGATGAAATCCAAACTATTATTTTTTATGTACCAAAGAAATAGTAGAGATAGTGTAGTCCCTATAAAAATACCTACTCCTCCCAATACCATACCCTGAATTAAAAAAACCTTCATTATATTTTGCTTGGAAAATCCCATAGCTCTCATTATTCCTATATCTTTAATCTTTTCTCTCACCAGCATATTAAGAGTTACCCATACCACAAATCCAGCTATAACAACAATCAATGAAAAAACCATTATCATAACTGTTTTTTCAAGTGAGAGAGCTGAAAGAAGATTTCGGTTCATATCTCCCCAAGTTCTTGAAAATATCCCTGTTTTATCAGTAATTTCTATTGAAATTGGACGAGCTTTATATGGATCATCTAAAGTTACATCTATTTTAGAAACAACATCCTCTCCATACATTAAATATTGTACAGCCTTTAGAGGTAAGATTACCATATTTACATCATAATCATAATAACCACTTTGAAATACACCTTGAATCTTAAATTTTATCTCTTTATTCTCAGATGAGATTATTGTTACCTCATCACCTATACTAGCCCCAATAGAACCAAATAGCTCCTTTCCTATAAGAATTCCATTTATCTTATCTGGATCTATACTCCCTAAGACTATCTTCTTATCCAAATCCATAGCCTTTTTAGCACTCTCTAGATCATACCCTTCAATCTTAACTCCAGATACATATCCACCAAAAAGTCCATTATATTTGAATATACCTTGAGTAGCTATACTCGGAACAGCTCCCTTTACTCCTTCTATCTTTTCTATCTGATCTTTTACCTCTTTATAATCTTTGATCTTGCCACTGTTAGCTACTACTACATGACTTGTTACAGAGAGAATACTATCTATCATATTTTTATCCAAACCATTGGCTATCCCTATAGATACCATAAGAACTATTACCCCAATAGTTATTCCTATTACAGATATCAAACTTTGCTTCTTTCTCTCTATTATATGTTTTTTAGCAATAAAGAATTCTATCATCTTACTCCTCTTCTCTCTTCTGTTATTTTATCTTTTGCTATCTCTCCACTTCTCCATATAGTCTTTTTTCATCTCCAAAAACTCCTCAATATCATTTAAAAATTGAAAAAGTGTTGCTCTGCTCTCAAACTCGACTCTACTCTGTGGAAGTGGCATCTTTTTAAATACCTCTCTTATTCTCTCTAACTCTACCAATACCCCTTGATAGAGTTGATCTACACCGATAGCATCTGATACTTTTCCTGCAAACTCTGAGATTATTGGAGTGTGTGCACTACTCAAATAAAACCTATAAAAATGTTTTCTCATTCTCAGTAAAATTTTATATTGATTTCTCTTCATTTGAACAAAATCTATATTCTGTCTTGAACTATCAAATAGATCATTATTATACTCTTGAAAAGCTATCTCTCTAGCCTCATCTAACTCTTTTTTTAACTCTTTAAAAATCTTATCTTCATCTGTGAAAACTGAACCTGTAATAAGGACATCTCCAAAATAATTTATTAGTGTTTTCATTAGAATATCAATATTTTTTCTTTTTATTTCTAGTTCTTTCCCCATATTTGGCATATACATATTCAGTATTAAGGCAACACCTATTCCAAGAAAAAGTATATAAACTTCATTCATAACTATTGAAAAGGAAACCTCTTTTAAACTTAAAATATGTGTTGCTAAAACAACTGTGCATAAAAAACCTTGAAACAACTTAAATTTTAGACACAACGGCATAAAAATTAATATGAATAGCCCAAAAGTTAGGGGAGAATATCCAAATATCTGAAAGGATATCACTGCTATAAACAACCCAATCAGAGAGGCTAAAAACCTCTCAAAAGCTATAATAAAAGACTCTTTTTTGGTAGCCTGTATACTTATTATTGTAACTATTCCTGCTGTTGCTCCAAACTGTATTCCAAATATATCTGCTAGATATATAGAGATAAAAGTTCCTATTGCTGTTTTTATTACCTTGTGATCTACATACTTCATTTTATCCTCCTAGCTTCTCAATATAGGGAAATTCAGATAGCTTATTTTATATTTTTTAACATCTCTTTTACAATTTTTGCAGAGTTGTTAGCAGCTACTTGTACAAACTCATCATATACCATCTCTGCTCCTCCATCAGCTTTATCTGATAGAGCTCTCAACACTACAAATGGAACTCCATATATCTGTGCCACTTGAGCAACTGATGCTCCCTCCATCTCAACAGCATCCGCTTTAAAATACTCACCTAAAAATTCCACTTTTTTCTTGTCAGCTATAAATTGATCTCCTGTGGCTATTCTTCCTAAATGTACCTTGTCTTTTCCTAAAACTTTTATAGCTGATTTTGTAGCCAAATCAATAAGTTCAGGATTAGCTTTAAATTCAGCACTCTCCTCTCCTGGTATTAATCCCAATGGTCTATCGAAGGCACTTAAATCTACATCATGCTGCACTAGATCTTTTGATATAACTACATCTGCTACATTTAGCTTTCTATTAATTGCTCCAGCCACTCCTGTAAATATTATTTTTTCTGCCCCAAACTCTCTAATTACAGTATTAGCTCCTACAGCAGCATTCACTTTTCCCACTCCTGTTTTCAATAGAACTACATCTTTATTCTCCAATTTTCCTTGATAGAAAGTTATTTTTCCTATTGTTTTCTCTTTCATATCTTTTATCTCTGGTTTTAAAAGACTTATCTCCTCGTCCATTGCACCGATTATTGCAATAGTCTCACCATAAGCTAATACTGAACCCATAGCTAAAATTGCACCAATTAAAAATTTTTTCATTCTTCATCTCTCCTTTAATACTTATATAAATTAATTATTTTTACTCAATCTTCCTATTACACTCTCATCAGTAATATACCATTTATTCTCTCTATTTTCTAGTGAAATTATATCTCTACTCTTTTTCCAACAGTTTTGTTGTACCAATTCCAACTCATTATTACCAACCTTTGAAACTATTGCCACTCCACCATTTGGTTTCAGTAATGAAGGTTTGAATACCAAGATATCCCCCTCTTTTACTGAATATACACTTGGATTGCTATATTGAATTAATTCTAAACCTCCATTTATCTCTCCATCTTTAATATTGAAGTCATAAAAATCTTTTCCTTTTTCAATATCAGTAGAGAATCTGTGTTGAAATTGGTGATCATAGTACCTTTTCACAAACTCAACTCCCTGATATTTTTTACCATAATAGTATCCATCAGCTCCAAAGCTATCTCCCTTACTTGTAAATGGAATATTATTAAAATATATATTCACACCATTGTAGTTATCTATTACTTTTCCCACTTCTTTGTTGTAATAAAGTCTCAAACTCCCAAAAAGAGTGAGTAGTAATACTGATATTTGCAAAACTCTCTTTAACATCTTTTCCCCCAACTTATTTTATTTTTAATTTTTTTAGTATCTCCTCTATTATATCATCTGATCTCTTTCCAGCAAAATACTCTTCACTCACATTTTCAAAACCTATATTTCTATACTTTGCTGGTCTTCCTACATATCTTGCTACAAACTGAAAATCTTCATCTAAAATAGCAAGAGTTGGTATTACATACAGCTCTTCAGATATTTTTAATTTTTCTCTCAAGTATCTAAATCCTCTTCCCTCGGTTATAATTGTGAGCTTTATTTTAGGATTTATCTCTGTTATCTTGAGTAAAACAGGGAGAGTAGCTCTTACATATGGACACCACGACTCTGCACTCAACAGGAAATTATACCCTTGCTCTAAATCTCTTATCTTCTCTGTAAATTCCTCACATATAGTGATATTTTCACTTATTTTCAAAATCTCATCTCTCTCTTTATCAGTTGCAATACTCATAAAAAGATCATAACTCATTCCAGATTCAAACAGCTCTTTGTACTCCATTTTTCCTCCTTATAACCTCTAATACTTCACTTTTTTCAACACCATTTTTATAGCTTCCTCAATTGATGTAAAGCTTCTTAACTCCTCTTTTGTCACTAGAGAGTTTATCTCTTTTTGGCTATATCCCAATGATTCCAATGCTTCATATAGTTCATCTTCTATTGCAAAACTTCCTAAAATATCCTCATCTTGAGTAAATAGATTTCCAATAGCTTTCAATTTTCCTTTTAGATCCAATATTACCTGTTGAGCCTTCTTCTCTCCCAATTTTGGAACTCTTTTCAATGTAGCATAGTCATTATCCCCAACTATCTTTCTCAACATATCTGAATCAAATGTTGACATAATAGAGAGTGCTAGTGAAACTCCAACACCCTTTACTCCCAGTAACATCTCAAAAAGATTTCTCTCTCTCTCCTCTAAAAATCCAATTAATTTAAAGGCATCCTCTTTTATATAATTATAGATATATAACCTAACTACCTCTCCTGTCTTTATCTTTTCATACACTCTTAAAGATATATTTACCTTATAACCTACACCATTTACATCTAAGGCTAAGTACTCTGGTTTTTTGTACTCCACTCTTCCTTTTAAGTATTCAAACATCTAAGCTCTCCTTCTTTTAATCTAATTTTATCTCATCCTCTGCTACCTCTAATAACTCAAGTTTTTTCCTTCCTCTTCTCTTAGTAACAGGTATTATTTTCTCATTTTTTAATATTTTATCTATATATTTTCCTGTATAACTTTTCTTTACCTTAGCTATCTCTTCTGGAGTTCCACAGGCTACTATTGTTCCTCCTCTATCTCCCCCATCTGGACCTATATCTACTATATAGTCAGCACTCTTTATCACATCTAAATTGTGCTCAATTATCACTACACTGTTTCCCTTCTCTACCAATCTATTCAGTACTTCAAGCAACTTTCTTATATCTTCAAAGTGTAATCCTGTAGTTGGTTCGTCCAAAATATAGATAGTTTTTCCTTTGGTCATTTTTGACAACTCTGTTGCCAATTTTATTCTCTGTGCTTCTCCTCCTGAAAGGGTTGTAGCAGGTTGTCCAAGTTTTATGTAGTCCAAACCTACATCTATTAAGACTTTCAATTTTCTCTCCAAACTTGGTATCGTTTTAAAAAATTCATAAGCCTCTAATACGCTCATATTTAAAACATCTGAAATTGTTTTTCCTTTGTAGAATACATCTAAAGTCTCTTTATTGTATCTTTTTCCTTTACAAACTTCACACTCTACATATACATCAGGTAAAAAGTTCATCTCTATCTTTATTATCCCCGCTCCTTGACAAGCTTCACACCTTCCACCTTTTACATTGAATGAGAATCTTCCCTTTGAAAATCCATGAGCCTTAGCGTCCTTTGTTTCTGCAAATATACTCCTTATATCATCAAAAATCTTGGTATAAGTAGCTGGATTAGAACGTGGTGTCCTTCCAATTGGGCTTTGATCTATATTTATAACTTTTTCTAAACTTTCAATTCCCTCTATCTTTGAATACTCCAACGGATATAGTTTTCCTTTATTCAATCTATTAAAAAGTGCTGGAAAAAGAGTATGGTTTATCAAAGTTGATTTTCCACTCCCACTCACTCCTGTTACTACAGTCATAACTCCTAAAGGTATCTCTAAATCTATATTTTTTAAGTTATTTCCCTTAGCTCCATATATCTTTAAAGATTTTTCCCAACTACGTCTACTCTTAGGCACATCTATTCTTAACTCCCCTTTTAGATATTTTCCTGTAAGAGATTCTTTATTTTTCATCACCTCTTTTGGAGTTCCGTGAGCCACTATTTCACCACCATACTCCCCCGCTCCTGGTCCTATATCCACTATTTCATCAGCTTGTAACATAGTATCTTCATCATGTTCTACTACTATCAATGTATTTCCTAAATCCTTTAATCTCTTCAAAGTAGCTAATAACTTATCATTGTCCTTTTGATGAAGTCCTATACTTGGCTCATCCAATACATACAGTACCCCTGTAAGTCCCGAACCAATTTGAGTAGCCAATCTTATTCTTTGAGATTCTCCTCCAGACAAAGTTTTAGTCTCTCTTCCCAAGCTGAGATAATCCAGTCCTACATTTATCATAAAAGATAATCTTTCTCTAATCTCCTTCAATATCTCTTTTGCTATTTTTTCCTGCTTTGAAGTGAGAACTATCTGATTGAAAAAATTCAAAGCATCTTTAATACTCATCTCACACAGTTCCATTATATTTTTTTCATTGACAGTCACTGCTAAAACTTCTGGTTTTAATCTCTTTCCATTACATACTTTACAGACTCTTTCAATCATGTATTTATTCTCAATCTCCTCTTTCATTGATTCTGAAAAAGTCTCATAATATCTTCTCTCTAGATTTTTTACAGCACCCTCATACTCCTTATATCCATGGAATTGAAAATCTTCCCCCTCATAATCAAATCTAAACTTCTCCTCTGCACCATAAAAGACTATATCTAAATCTCTCTTTTTCATATCTTTTACAGGTATTGTTAAATCTATTTTAAAAGCTTTTGCCATAGATTTAAAAATCTCCCAACTATATCCCTTTCTTGTAGAAGCTCCTGGAATATATATTCCTCCATCAAGAATAGATAGTTCCTCATTCTCTATCAATTTGTTCTCATCAACTTCTAATTTTTTCCCTATTCCTTTACATTCAGGACAAGCACCAAATGGAGCATTAAAAGAGAATAATCTAGGTGTTAGATCTGGTATACTTACCTCTTCATGATCAGGACAAGCATAGTTTTCACTATATGAAAAATCCTCACCATTAATATTTAATATCACCTTTCCACCAGAAAGTTCTGTTGCACTCTCTACTCCTTGAGTAAATCTGCTAATGAACTCTTTATCCTCTTTTTTCAGTACAATTCTATCTACTACCACCTCTATACTGTGTTTTTTATTTTTATCTAAAGTTATCTCGTCCTCTAAATATAGTATCTCTCCATCAACTCTTGCTCTTACAAACCCTTTTTTTAATAGGTTTAGGAAAAGGTTTTTGTGAGTTCCCTTTTTATCCTTTACAACTGGAGATAAAATTATTACCTTATCCCTCTCCTCAAATCTCTCAATAGCTCCTTCTACTATCTCCTCTATACTCTGTTTCTCAACTGGCTTATTACAAATTGGACAGTGAGCAGTACCAATATGAGCAAATAATAATCTCATGTAGTCATATACTTCTGTTATAGTTCCAACTGTCGAACGTGGATTTCTATTTGTTGTTTTCTGTTCAATGGAGATTGCTGGTGCTAACCCCTCTATACTATCTACATCTGGCTTTGTCATCTGACCTATAAATTGTCTAGCATAAGCTGAAAGACTCTCAACATATCTTCTCTGTCCCTCTGAGTAGATTGTATCAAAGGCAAGTGAAGATTTTCCACTCCCGCTCACTCCTGTAATTACCACAAATTTATTTTTAGGTATCTCTATATCTATATTTTTTAAATTATGCTCTCTTGCACCTTTTATAACTATTTTATCTAACAACAAACTCACCCCTTTTACTACTATCTCTTTTCATTGTATATTATACACTATTTTTATCTATTTTTAAAACTCTTCTATAATATTTCTTTGATATTTTAAGTTAATCTCTAGTATATTAAAGAAAATTGTATAACATTTATGAAAAATATAATTTTCTTTTTTTCTATATAAAATTTAATTTTAAATATACTATTTATCAATTGACACATTTTACAAAAAGAAATATAATTAATGAAGTTTGAAAAATGGAGGGAAATTTTTTTATGGGTATTAATACAATATTTATAAATGCATTAACATTAATAGCTGTTTTAAATCCTTTTGGTAATGTTCCACTTTTTATAGGAATGACTGAAGGAATGGAGAGGGAGACAAGGGCAAAACTATTTAAATTGATTGCTCTTACTGGTTTTTTTATAACTTGGATATTCAGTTTGGTTGGAGAATTTCTGATGATCAATTTTTACAGAATCAATATGAATGAGTTAAAAATGGCTGGTGGTCTTATCCTAATTCTTATGGCTATCAAGAGTTTAATCTTTCCACCAAGAAGAAGAGCATCTGAAAAATCTTTATCTGCTGAAGAGCAAATTAAACAAGCTATCATTCCAATGGCTTTTCCTATGATGGTTGGTCCTGGAAGTTTGACTACTGCTCTAATTGGACGTGCTGAACACGGACTAGTTTCTAACAGTCTTTCTATACTTATTGCCTTCATACTTATATTTTTAATCTTAATGATAGGTAGTTTACTTGAAAGAATTTTAGGAAAATTAGTTCTATATATTCTATCGAAAGTGATGCAGATATTTATAATGTCAATTGGATTTAGAATATTCTTTGATGGTTTTTCTCATGTTATAGATAAATTTTAAAATTACAAGGAGCTTTTAAGGCTCCTTTTTTATATAATTTTACTTTGAATACCCCTTGAAAAAATATAGAAATTGGATTATACTTAAATTGTCGGAAATTATGTAATTTCTGGTAATTTATTAAACTATATGCGGTTAACATTGAGCCGTATAGTTACTTTAATAAAAAATTTTAGTAGGGGGTTAAGTTATTATGAGGAAAAGATTAAGTGTCTTTTTGGTTTTTTTAGTTGCAATTTTATTTGCTTTTACAGGGTGTGGTGATAAGAAAGAACAAGAAACTCTAAAATTGGGTTTTGTTCCTCTTATAGATGGTGATAAGCTTATTGAATCAACAGCTCCACTTGCTGATGTTTTAAGTAAGGCAATAGGTAAAAAAGTAGAGATAGTCACAGCTACAAACTATGTGGGAATAGTTGAAGGAATCAGTGCTTCAAAGATAGATTTTGGGATTATTCCACCATTTGCATATGTGTTAGCTAACAAAGAAAGTAATGCTCAAGTAATTTTAAAAGCTAAGAATAAAAAGGGACAATCTTTTTATCGTTCTGAGTTCTTTGTAAATAAAGATAGTGGAATAAAGAGTGTAGAGGATTTGAGAGGTAAAAAAATAGCTTTTGTAGATCCTTCATCATCTTCTGGATACCTTTATCCAGGTGCATTTTTAAAGAAAAATGGAATAGATTTAGAAAAAGATATTCAGGTTGTATATAGTGGTGGGCATGATAAATCTTTACAACTATTATTAAATAAAGATGTAGATGCTATTGCTGTATATGAAGGTGCTAGAGAAAAATATCAAAAAGAGTTTGATGGAATAATGGAACAAACTGAGGTTCTATGTTATTCAGACAACATTCCATATATAAGTGTTACAGTGAGAGGAGATATGACTCCTGAATTAAAAGAGAAGATTAAAGAGGGGCTTCTAAAAGGGCTTAATGGAGAAGATGGAAAAAAATTAACAATAGAACTATTCAATCTATATGGATTTGAAGAGGCTCAAGATAGCGATTACGAAGGAATAAGAACAACTGCAGAGTTGATGAATATTGATTTAAGAAAATAGGAGATTAAATGCTTGAAATAAAAAATTTAGTTATAGAATACAAAGAGGTTAGAGCTGTAGATAGTGTTAATTTAAAAGTTAAATCTGGAGAGTTTATTGCTGTAATAGGTTCTTCTGGTAGTGGAAAATCTTCTTTGATGAAATCAATTAATCTTTTAGTAAAACCTAAAAGTGGAAGTATAAAATTGGATAATAAAGAGATGACAGATCTTTCCTCTAAAGATTTGAGATTGATGAGAAGAAAGATTGGATTTATATTTCAAGATTATAATTTAATCGATAGGTTATCTGTAATAGAGAATGTATTGACAGGAAGGCTTGGTTACAAGTCTTCCTTAAAATCTTTATTAGGAATTTTTTCTAAAGAGGAGTATGAGAAAGCTCAAAAAGCTCTTGAAAAAGTTGGACTTTTGGAGAAATCTTTTGTAAGAGGTAGTGAACTCTCTGGCGGACAAAAACAAAGAGTAGCTATTGCAAAAGTTCTAGTACAAGAACCCAATTTAATTTTAGCAGATGAGCCAGTAGCGAGTCTTGATATAAACAGTTCAAAAATTATTATGGAGTATTTTAAAAAGATAAATGAGGAGCAAGGGATAACAGTTATCATAAATATACATGATGTAAACATTGCTCTAAAGTATGCAGATAGAATAATTGCTTTGAAAAAAGGAAAGATAGTTTTTGACAATAAAAGGAGTGAAATAACTGATGATATCCTTAGAAGCATATATGAAGTCTAAAAGAAAAGAGAATTTAAAATATTTTTTGATAATATCCATAAGCATTCTCATCTTAGCTTATCTTATTGATACAGATATATTTATCTTTATAAAAGGTATTCCAGATATGATGAACCTACTATTTAGAATGATTCATCCTGATCTAACATACAATGAAACATTGATGACAGCTTTACTAGAAACAATAGAGATGAGTATTTTGGGATCTAGTTTGGGACTTCTTTTCTCCATTCCCTTTATCTTTGTGACAGCTGAAAATATAGCTCCCTCTAGATTACTAGCTTCTCTGTTAAATAAGTTTTTTTCGATAATAAGGACTATTCCAAGCCTTATTTGGGCAGCAGTTCTTGTTAGTATCTTCAGTATAGGAAAGTTTTCTGGAACGATAGCTTTAACTATCATTGGTTTCTTAATATCTCAAAAACTTTTAAGAGAGAGAATTGAGGAGATAAAGGAAAATGAGCTAAACTCCATAGAGGCTGTTGGTGCTAACAAAATCCAAATAATGTATTACTCTGTAATTCCAAATATAAGTAAACATGTTATAGCTATTTTTTTCTTAATCTTAGAGAGTAATATCAGAAGTGCAACTATACTTGGATTTGTTGGTGCTGGTGGAATAGGACAACTCATGTGGACACATTTAAACCACTTAAAATACAATAGTCTTGCCACAATCATATTTATACTGTTCTTTATAATATTTATTATAGATTTTTTAAGTCTATGTATGAGAAGAGATATAAAAATAAAGTTATTCCAAATAAAAACTTTGACAACTTTTAAAATTGTAAAAATTTTAAAAAAAATTGCTCTTTTTTTAATTGTGTATATCTTTTTAAAAACAATTAACGATTATTTTTCAATAAGTTTTCAAAGATTAATAATCGGTATTATACAGGGGAAAAACATCTTTATAAGGATGTTACATCCTAATTTTCTATACATTCCAAAATTGATGAATGGTATATTTGAAAGTTTGTATATAGCTCTATTTGCTACAATCATATCAAGTATACTCTGCTTAATTTTAAGCTATTTCACAGCTTGTAATAGTTCTAAGAGTAAGATAACATCTATTTTCTTTAAAATCTTTTCAAATATCCTTAGAACATTTCCTCCTATGATTGTAGCAATCATCTTTTTTAGAGGATTGGGACCAGGTAAATTTGCTGGAGCTATGGCACTTATTGTCTATACTACAGGTAGTATGACTAAAATATACAGCGAAATCATAGAAAATGTCAACCCTAATATTGAAGATAGTATTAAATCTACAGGTGCTACAAATGTAAGTGTTTATTGTTATGCTCTTTTAAAAGAGACATTCCCTTCATTTATAGGAGTAGCTCTTTATAGACTAGAGTCCAATATAAGAAATTCTACAATTTTAGGAATTATTGGTGCTGGTGGAATAGGGACTCTTTTGAATATGAATATAATTTGGAGAAATTGGGAAAATGTAGGAATGATAGTACTTGTTATAGGTTTAATGATTGGTAGTATAGATACTATAAGTAGAAAAATCAGAATGAGAATAAAGTGATATTTTTAAGTTTGTATTAATAATAAAACATAAAGATAAATTATAAAAGATAGGGAAAATTTTATATTATCCCCTATCTTTTTAATATCTATTCTAATTTTTATTTAATTATTCTTCATTAAAAATATTTATCTTCTATATAAAATAAATAAAGATAATTTATAATATAATTGATTGAAAATTCTTGAATTACTGGAGATTCAAATTCTTTGTAATTTAAATTAGAAACTAATAAAGTAATCTCATTAGTATAATTATAATCTTGTTTTGAAGAAAGATAAATTGTTTTTATCTTCTTTTTTCTCAGTACTCTTTTAATTCTATTAATTTGAAAATTATTATTTGAAAAACTTATAATAATTACTAAATCATCTGATTTTATATGAGTAATAATATTATCTTGCGAAGAAATTGTCAAAGGACATATCGTATTTTTCCCTAATCTCATAAATTTTTCACTTATATTTTGAGCAAGAATATTCGAAAAAGAAGTTCCAAAGAAAAAAATTTTTTTAGCTTCTTTAATCCAAGATATAGTATTTTTAAATTTTGTTACATCGTTTAACTGACTAGTTTCTTCTATCGCTTTGAATATATCACGTAAATATCCACCATTTAATGTTCTTTGATTATTATTGAACTTTACAATTTCTTTTTCTTCTAAAAAATTATTATATATTCTACAATCTTCTTTTAACGTTTTAAAATCACTATTATTAATTCTTCTACAAAATCTAGAAATAGTTGATGTTGAAGTATTACACTTTTGTGCCAATTCTTTTATTGATAGTTTTGGAATCATTTTATGATTATCTAAAATATAATTAGCTATAATTACTTCTATTTTTGGATAAAGTTCATTATTATCACGACATTTTTTTAAATTTGAAAAAAAAGAATACATACCAATCACCTAACTATTCACGTTTTAAAAATTCTCTCATCTCTACTTTTAACAAATTTGCTTTATTTCCATAAATAATTTGTATTCCATTTTCAACTAAAATAGCTCCACTTGCACCCAAAGATTTTTCAAAAATTTTTAAATCATTTACCTTAGAATTATCTTCTAAAGTTAATCTAAGTCTTGTAAAACAAGCATCAACTTTTTTTATATTTCCTTGTCCACCTACTGCCTTTATTATCTCTTTTAATAATTCGGTTGAAATATTTTTACTTATACTATATTTTTCAGATATTTCTTCGCTATTATTTTCAAAATTTTCTTCTCTTCCTGGAGTTTTTAAATTTCTTTTTTCTATATATATTTTAAATGTAAAATAATATAACACAAAATATATGGGGCCTATTATTAAAAGATAATACCAATGAGATCCTTTATCTGAATTTAGTATACCATTAAATATAAAAGAAAGTAAAGGTCCACCAAAACTAGATGGTCCTGGAATGTTTATTTGTAGTATATAAGTTAAAATATATGCTATTCCAGCATAAAAAGAATGAATTACAAATAATATAGGCGCTGTAAATAAAAACGAAAATTCTAATGGTTCAGTAATCCCCATTAAAGCACAAGGCAATACCGCTGCTGTCATTAAGGCAGCTACTTGCTTTTTATTTTTTGATACTGATGTTTTATAAATAGCTAAAGTAGCTCCTGGTAACCCAAACATAGCAAATAAGACTTTTCCATTCATTACAAATCTTGTAATATTTATGTCAAATTTAGCTGTTGGCGAACTTAGTATTGCATTATATATGTTTACTGCTCCTTCCACCATAACTCCATCTATATTTAAATAACCTCCTAATTGAGTAAAAAAGAATGGCAAATAAATAAAATGATGTAATCCAAAAGGAAGAAGTAATCTTTCAGATAATCCATATATAAAAGCTCCTCCAACACCTATTGAATTAATTATAGCAGAAGATTTAATCAGTAAATGTTGAATAGTTGGAAAAATAAAAGCTAAAATTATTCCTAAAATACTTGAAAAAATAATTGAAAGTGCTGGTATAGACCTAGTTCCATTGAAGATAGATAATATTGCTGGTAATTCTATTTTATAGAATTTACTATGAATATGTGCTATTAAAAATCCAACCAAAATTCCTCCAAAAACACCTGTATCTAAAGTTAATACTCCTAATATTTGTTTTTGGCCAATTAATAAATTTTTAGGATCTAAATTTCCTGTATAAATAAGAAAATTTCCTAATATTGTATTCATTGTCATATATCCTAAAAAACCACTAAGCGCTGCTGTTGCTTTTTCACTTTTTACAAAACCATAAGCTATACATATTGCAAAAATTACTGGAATATTATTATTTACTACATTTCCTGTATCTTTTAAAATATTAAAAAATATAGTTATTTTTTTTAAAAAAGGAAATAATTCTAATATCTTTGGATTTGTAAAACCACTTCCTATTCCAACTAAAATTCCTGCTATTGGTAATATTAAAACAGGAGCCATTAATACTTTTCCCAACTTTTGAAATTCACTAAATAATCTATTTTTATTCATTTTTCCCCCTAAATTAATAAGATTTTTTTTCTAATTTTGGCCAATATTCTCCATTTGCGACTATAAAATCATCTAAAATAGCCTTAGCGATATTTGTTGATGGAATTGTTTTGTTTATTGCTATTGCTTGAAGAGCTTTATCATAAGAATTTTCAAAATAAGCATCCACTGCTAATTTTTCTGAAGCAGCTTGATTTTCTATTAGTCCTTTATAAAAAGTTGAAATAGGCTTTCTTGAAATTGCTTCAGGTCCCCAGCTTCTTAAGTAAGCAGGGACTTCTACCATTATATCTGGTGGTAAATTAGGAATTGCTCCATTATTTTCTACAATAACTAAATATCTATATCCCTTATTATAAGCAATAGAAGCTGCTGCATCCACTATAAAATCTCCAAAAACAGTAAATTCTTGTATTGGACTTTTATACTCAGATGGATTTGCTAAATATTTTTGATACTCTTCTATCATTTCTTTCTCTCTACCATTAATTACCATATCAGCCCTTGTATAACTAGGATCCATTTTTTTTACAACATCAGATGAATACAAATAATATTGTAAATAACTATTTGGTAAATATTCAGGATAATCTTTTATTATTTCAGCATATTGCTTCCAAGTTTTTTGCCAATCCTTATCTTTATGATGTTTATCACTACATGCTGTCATTCCATTTTCTAAAATTAATTTTCTTAATTCCGCTAACCTATCTTTCCCTGTTTTATCATATAATGCTGTAAACCATCCAAAATGATTAAGCCCAAAATATTCAGGATCTAATTCTCTCCAGTCTTTTAATCCTAACATTTTACTATATGATAATAAAATTGCTACTGGCATATCACATATATTTAAAATTTTTTCGTTTCCAAATTCTCTTCTTGTAGCCTCTGCTACTACAGCAGCTGGATTTGAATAATTTAAAATCCAACAATTAGGAGAATATTTTTTAGCTTGTCTTATAATCTCTATAACAGCTAGAATTGATCTAATTCCATAAGAAATTGACCCTCCTGGTCCACAAGTTTCTTGACCTACAACACCATACTTTAATGGTATTTTTTCATCATAACTTCTCATTTTTAATCCACCTTGTCTTATTTGTGCAAAAACAAAATCAACATCACTAAAAGCCTCTTTATAATTAGAAGTACTAACTACCTCTAATTCTTCGTATGTTTCTCTTATAAACTGATTCATTATTAACTTTACCATATTCATTCTTTCTTCATCAATATCAAATAAAATCAATTTTTTTAATGGAAATTCCTCCTTTTTTTGTAATAAACTTTGTATTATTCCTGGAGTATGTGTACTTCCAGCCCCCACAATTACAACTGTATTCTTTTTCATATTTTCCTCCTAAAATTTTATAAAATCTCCTATTTAGATAATAACATAAATTTAATTCAGACATTTTAAATTTTCAAAAAATGAAAATTTAAAATATTTGACATATAATATTTTTTATTATAAAGAATTGCCATAATTCATTTAATCAATTTTTTATTTATAAGCTTTTTTTGAGGAGTTATCTCAAATAAATATTTGAAATTTTTAAGTAAAAATTCAATAGAATAATTATGATAAATAAAATAAAAGGATCAACTTCTGTAGAATACAGAAATCAATCCTCATTAATTAATAATTAAATAATAATGTTTAATAAAATATGAACATTATATAGAAATTCATTTATTAATAATCAAATTGTCTATAATAACGTCTTATATCTAAGCTATGTTTTGTGTTATCTTCAAAATGGAATGCTAGACGATCTACTAATACTGTTGAAGCTATTGTAGGTGCTATTATCCAACGATATTTCTCATCTATTCCTTCAAGAGTAAAGTCCATAGTATCAATTACAGTTAATTTTTTAGTATGCTCTTTTAAAAATCTCTCTGCTCTATCGTCTAATACTCTACATTTTCCTGAACCTTTTACTAAGAATACACACACATCATCCTCTACTAATTCTAATGTTCCATGGAAGAACTCTGAACTAGTTACAGATTTTGTTCTTAACCATTGCATCTCTTCCAATAAACACATTGAGAATAGATAAGTTTCTCCCCATGTTTCTCCATCTCCAACCCATATCATATATGGTTCTTTATAATAATTTTTAGCTGCTTCTTTTGCTACTGGATCAAATTTATATTTTGCTTCTAATAAGTTTTCTGGAAGTTTCATTAATTGATCTGCAAACTCATCATAATCTTTAAAGTCACCACTATTTTTTAATAATCTTAAGAATAACCAATATAATAACATGTATTCGTATTCTACTCCATTTTCATGTCTCATTGGAATAACATATTTTGAAGCCTTTGCAAGTGGTGATTCTGGATTTTTAGTACAACAAACTACATCCATTCCATTTTCTTGACACCATTTTGCTATTGCTACAGTCTCTTTAGTATCCCCTGACTTAGAAAGTGTTATAATTACTGAATCTTTACATAATGATTTATGTCCTCTTACTAATAACTCTGCTGCTTGTTCTATAAATACAGGAATATCAGTTAATTGTTTTGCTATTTCTCCCATTGCTAACATTGGAGCTAAACTTCCACCTACTGCTGTAAAAAATATGTTTTTATATCCTTTTTTAGAAATTTCATCTGCAGCTGCCTCTGCTATTGGACGAGCCTCTCTGATTAAATCTGCACTTGTTCTGTACTCTTGTTCGTTGAATTTTAACATTTCTGAATATTTAGACATTTTTTTTCCTCCTGTTTGCTGTTTATTTTAAATTTTAATTTATTTTGCTTTTTAATACTTTATCAAAATCATCAAAAATTCTAATTTCTAAATTTATCCCTTTTAAATTCGCAATTCTATAGCTCAATATTTGAATAGGAATTACTAATAAAATTACTAATAGATTCTCGTCTATCTCTTCATTCAATTCAAAATTTATATTTTTAAAATCTTCTTTTGCAAATCCAATTATAGAAGAAAAACCTACATATTTTTCCATATATTGTTTTAGTAATAGTAATCTTTGAGAAAATATCCCTTTCGAATTCAAATAAAATATATAGTGTTTTTTATTTGCTTCTAAATATGGTCCATGCATATACGATTCTAACTCAAATCCCTGTGAAGGATATCTAACCGTTTCTGTAAATTTAGTTTCAAATTCTTTAGCAATTCCTGTACTAGGTCCATAACCTATACATATAAATCTTTCTCCTTTTTCTAATAAAAGTTTATTGGTTTCAAAATAATTCTCTGTTTTTAAAATAATTTTTGGAATTTTTTCTATTATTTTTTTTATTTGAAAAATATTATTATTAAACTTTTCTACTGAAACCAACTCTTTCATTTTTCCTAAATATAAGGAGAATAATATTATATTTAACACTGTAGCTGTAAATCCTTTTGTTACAAATCCTACATTTTCTATTTCCATATTCAATTCTAATATATAATCACTGTACTCTACTATAGGACTACTTAAATTTGACGTTATAACCAATGTCTCTGCTTTGGTTTTAGATTTAATCTTTTCTAAAGCTTTTATAGTAGAAGCACTTCTTCCACTCTGCGAAATTCCAATTATTAAATCAAATTCATTATTAATCATTCCATAGTTAGTATAATTAAATGGTTCTTCAATAAAAACAACTGTCTTTAAATTTTCTTCTAATGTATATTTTATTGTTAATGCTGCATTCATTGATGAACCTGTTGCTAATATCAAAATATTTTTTAACTGTTTTTCTTTTAAAGAAAACAATAGATCTCTATTTTTTTCTTTAAATCCATTAAATATTTTTTCTAAAATTTCTTTTTCTCTATAGATATTTGTTAACATAGTTTCTTTTATTTCTGCCATAACTATTTCCTTCTAGAATATTCCTATAAAAGATCCTAAGATTCCAAATATAGCCATTCCTAATAAAATTGTTAATGGTTTTACATTTTTCCCTAATAAATAATATACTACACCAAAAGTAGCTAATGGTAATATTCCTGGCATAATATCATTTAATATATTCTGAACTACTACTGCACCTTCCCCTTGACCAATTGCTAATGGTGTTGTTAAACTTACCATTTGAGAGGTCATTGCCCCAATTACAATAAGTCCTAAGATTGAAGCTCCATAAGTAACTTTTTTCATTGTTCCTGTTTTCTCTAATCTACTTAAAAACTCAGTCCCTAATCTATACCCCATCTTTGTAAAAATATAACGAATAATAATATGTGGAATGTTAAATATTAGTAAAAATATTATTGGTCCTAATATATTTCCTTTTAGTGCTAGTGATGTTCCTATTCCTGTTGCAATCAATCTTAAAGTTCCCCAGAAGAATGAATCTCCTATTCCTGAAAGAGGACCCATTAAAGCTGTTTTTATATTATTTATAGAATTTTCATCAAAACTATCTGACTCTGAATTTTCTTTTTCCATAGCTATAGAAATTCCTAACATTAAAGTTACAATATGAGGAGTCATATTAAAAAATTCCAAATGTCTTTTTAATGCTTTTATTAATCCCTCTCTGTTATCAGCATATAATTTTTTTAGTGCTGGAATCATTGCATATACATATGCCAAACTCATCTGTCTCTCATAGTTCCAACTGAATTCCATACTAAATGATCTTAAAAAAACTCTATTCAAATCTTTATCTGTTATTTTATTAGAAGTCTTCATCTTCTAATTCACCTCCTTGAGTATTTGAAACAGTTTCACGAACTCCAACTCCATTAGATGAAACATTTACTAAAATTATAGCTAATATGGCACCAAATATAGCTATTCCTGTTAATGGTATTCCTGTATATGCAGCTATAAAAAATCCTAAGAATAGATAAACAACTAACTCTTTATTTAAAAGTAATCTTGCTAACATTGCAAATCCTAGTGCAGGAATTATTCCTGTTGCCACTTCTAATCCTCTTTGAACAAAAGTAGGTATCATTTTTAATAAGTTAGTAATTACATCTCCACCTAAATAAAAGGCAACAAAAGTGATCACTCCTAATAATAGAGATAACCCGAATCCAGATAAAAGATGCATTCTCTCAATTCCTTTACAATTTCCTTCACTTGCATAGTCATCAGCTTTGTGCAACAACATTGGTATTATAATTCCATTGTACAAATTTTTCATTATCAGTGTGAATGTTGCAATTGGTAAGGCTAACAATAAAACTGTTTCAACTCCAGATTTTGAAGCTATTGAAAAAGCTATTGCTAATATTCCTCCTGTTATTACATCTGGTGGTAAAGAACCTCCAACTGAAAACGATCCAATGAAAGCCAATTCTAATGTAGCTCCCATTATAACTCCTGCCTTAATATCTCCCATTACAATTCCAGTTAATAAACCTGTAACTATCGGTCTACAAATTAAACTTGTTCCTAATGCATACTCACATTGAGAAACAAAAGCAATTAACCCCAATAAAAATGCTGTTATCATTTTGTATTCCCCCTTTTATTTTTTAAAAAATTATTTTGCTATCTGTTGGAACCTGACGAATTTCTATCTCTATATTTTTATTTTTTAACTGATTCAACATTGTTTCATCTTCTGGAAAAAGATTTACTGCTTTAGATATATTTCTAGTCCCATCAGCAGCTTTAGTCCCACCTAAGTTTATTTGTTTTATCTCTCCTACTTCGTTAGCCAATAAGTAAGCATCTTTAACTGACTCTACTACTATAAATAATTTATATTTATCTGTTACACCTGATTTTAAAGCTTCAATAGAGTCTTTTATACTCTTTATTACTAATTTTACTCCTTGAGGTTTTGCTAACTTCATAGTAGTTTTTCTCAACTCATTATTTACCACGTCATCATTAGCAATTAAAATACAATCTGCTCCTATATTATTTGTCCATGAAAAAGCTACCTGTCCATGTAATAATCTATGATCTACCCTTGTTAAAACTATCATATGTGTCCTCCTTAATTTAATTATAAAGTATTAAAAATTAAAACTCTTCATCTTCCACCATTTTATCTATTTCTAAATTACAGTATTTTATTTCATCTTTTGTATTTTCTAAAGATTTCATAATCAACTCTCTAGCTGTTATATAACTATCTTGTTCACTCAACAACTCAATCATTAAAGGTAAATTTAATCCTGAAACAACATGTATATTCTTGTGATTTTCTAACTTCTGTAGGAATCCATTATTAACACTTCCACCATAAATATCTGTAACTACTATTAATTCTTCTCCATTAACTCCATTAATAATTTTCTCTATCTCTTTTTCTAAATCGAATTCCTTATTTGTATAACAACTTAATTCATTTAAATTTTGAAATTTTCCCAAAACAAGCTCAATGGATTCTTTTATTCCTTTTGCAAAATTTCCATGTGTAGCCATTAAAAACTTCATAATTCATCCTCCTAATGTTTTATTTCAGTTATTTTTCTATCGTTTTTGTTCTTTTATTCTTGTTTTAAGTCTAACATCTTTTATATAACGTGTCAAACTTTTCAAAATTGTCGTCTATTTTTATATTTTATTTTCTCTATTTTTATAATATAATAAAGATACAGAAGCTTTTCTTTTACAATTAACGTTTTTTTTAAATAATATTGTCGTCTATTATATCAAGGGGGAACTTTTAAAATGGATAAAAATTTTTTAAAAAATAATCATAATTTAGACTTAGAGTTATCATATTATAAGAAATTTTCTAAAAACGATCATCTTTTTAAGCAATATCTTATTAAAAATATTCTTTTATTAAAACAAAACACTTTTACATTTTCACAAGAAGAAATATTAAACTTACTTAAACTTGCTCATGGAGAGAGTTTTGATGAATTTTTAAATAAATTTTTTATGAAAAAAATCTATTTAAAATATAATATTCGTTCAAGTGATCAATACTCATTTTTAGGAATATCTCCTATACTCTCTTTTTCAAAAATTAGTACTACATATAGCATTACTTTAAGTGACACTTTTTTTAACATAATCTTAGAAAAAGAAGATCTTTCAAAAAAATTACAACTAAGAACTCTCCTTAGTTTTTCTAATCCTTCTGTTCAAAAAATTTATATATTACTTAAAGCTAGTAAACATCTTGTTATTAATTTAGATGAATTAAAAGAGCTTTTTAACATTGAAGATAGCTATGAAAGATTTTATGATCTTGAAAAAAAGATCATTCTACCAACTATAAATGAGATAAAAAATATAACTTCTTTTGAAATTGATTATAAAAAAATCAAAAAAAATGTTGCTAAAAATAGTAAGGTTACAAGTATTGAACTCTCTATAATCAATATTGAAGCTAGTGAGATCTTATTAAAGAAGATTATTAAATATTCAAATAATATTCCTCTAATAAAAAAATTATTTTATAAATACTCCTCTATTTATAATTTTGAAGATATTACTCTTAATATTGAATATGCTATCAAACACTATAAAGATGATTTTGATTCTTACTTGATCAAGTCAATAAAATACAACTATGCTAAAAATAAATTTAAAAATAAAATTAGAGATCTTGTTAAAAAATATAAGCTAATAATTAATATTAATCAGAAATACGAATCTTTAGAGGAATTTAGAAATAGCTTATTTGAAGAGATAAAAAGAAATAAAATTATAAAATTACAACTTAATCTGAATTTATTGAAATTTAGTTATATTAATTCTCCAAATATCATAAATAATAAAATTTATACTTGTTTTTATCAAGAACTTAATATTGATAACTTTTGTTATTATGAAGATGAACAATGGATTATTTTAGGAGAGTTTAACGGAAATATTTCTAGTAATATTGCTATTTTAAAAAAATATTAATAAAACTGCACCTTATCTTAATATCTAAGATTTGGTGCAGTTTTTATTAATTATTCTCTCTACTCTTCTATAGCTATAACTCTCACAGGTCCACCATCTATCCCTTTTATCTTCAATGGTAAACAGATTATCTCTACTATCTCTTTAGAAATTTCATCTATATTACATAAATTCTCCATTATATATATCTTATTTGATCTAAGTAGAGTTTTATGTACCTCAAGAAATGGATCTCCATACTTATCTACACTGAAAGTATCTATCCCCACAGCTTTTATATTTGAATACTCACTTATTTTTTTAGCTAATTTTAAACTTAAATATGGGTGTTCGTAGTACCTCTTTTCTCCCCAATATCTATCCCAACCAGTATTAAAAACTATAAAATCTATATTAGATAGTTCTTTTTCATAATTTTTTAATATATCTTCTCCCATCTCTCCATCGTTTTTTACTTTAATTATAAGAGCCTTTCCTACAAAATTTTCAATCTCTAACTCATCTACATTTTTATATCCAGAAAATATATGAGAAGGTGCATCCATATGAGTTCCAACATGAGTATCTATATTTATATTAGTTTCCTTATAACCGTGTGCCTCATAGAATTTAGTCTGTCTAAATAATGCAACATCTTCATTATCATATTTTGTTAACTTTTCATCATAAATATGTGATAGATCAATAATTTTTTTCATACAACATCTCCCCTTTTTAAAAAAATAGGCCTGAGTATGATCCAAAAGGATATACTCAAGCCTTAAAGCTATCTTTTATATCTATATTCTAACATATAAATATATTTATTTCAAATTTATTTATTTTTAAAGTGTAGAGAATCTCCCCAAGCTCCATATACTATCTCATCACCTATAGATTTTACCTTTTTATCCATATCCTCTTTTGCTTTTTCAACACTATCTTTTATTCCAGGTTTGTTATCGTAAAGAAGATATTTTCCTTTATGTTCCAAAGCAGTTGCCGTTGGCATAAGTATATTAGCCCCCGCAAGTAATCCCTTCTCTCTCCCATTCGGATCAAGACCTTGAAGTGCAGTAGTAGCTGCTATATTAACATCTTTTAAGAGTATTCTTGTAATGGCAATCATCTTTAAGCCCAACTCTACTCTCTTTTCCTCACTTCTAACTACATTTTCCCACTCTTTTCCCAGTGGAGTATCTCTATGTAAAATATATGGTCCCATACCTATCATATCTATATCCATCTCTTTATAGAATAGAATATCATTTACAAGATCCTCTTCTGTTTGATTAGGAAGTCCTATCATAACCCCTGTACCAACTTGATAACCTACCTCTCTCAAATATTCTAAACATCTCTTTCTAACTTCAAAAGTATGTTTGTTATCCATTGGATGTAATTTATTATATATATCTAAGTTAGTAGATTCTATTCTTAATAGATATCTATGTGCTCCAGCATCAAACCATCTTTGATAAGTCTCTTTACTCTGTTCTCCCAACGAAAGAGTTATTCCTAACTTGCCATTAGAAAGAGTTTTTATCTCCTTTATCAAATCCTCTATAAAGTCTACAAACTCCTTATCTTGTCTCTCTCCAGATTGTAGAGCAAGAGAGGCATAATTATTTTCATATATCCATTTTACAGATTTCATTATCTCATCTTTTGACATAGAAAATCTCTCTACCTTTTTATTGTCACGTCTTATTCCACAGTAGTTACAATTTTTTATACATCTATTACTTATTTCAATAAGCCCTCTATAATAGACTTTTCTTCCTACATACTTACTCTTTATTTCATAAGCTTTTTTAAAAAGTAATTCCAAATCCTCTTTATCCTCAATCTTCATCAATTGAATTAAATCAGATTTTGTAAACTCCTCTTGATTTAAAATACTCTCTATTTTTTTTGTCATTTAAACTCCTATCTAATCATCACTTGTTTTCTCTCTTGAAGCCTATACTGCTTAAATCCTACATGAAGATGTCCTCTTCTAGGATAGTATATCAACTGATCAAAACTTTTCAATTTTTTTCTAACTTTTTCAAACTCTTTTCTTCCCAACTTCCCCTTTTTCAAAAGAATGTCTACAGCCATTCCTCTCCTATGCATTGAAGTTGATGAGCCACCTACTGCTTTGTTCAGCCTCTCTCCTCTATACCAACTGGTAACAATAACAGGACGCCCCAATATCTTTCTTACTGCATCCAATCTTCTAGCAGTGTATCTTATATTAGCCCTCTCTTCCCAATTAGGTATATTTTTTATTCTCTTCTTTTTTGCTGTTGAGCTATGAATTGCCTCTCCCATTGTAAAGTATTTTGAAATTTTCTCATCTCTATCTATTCTAGTTGAAGTACAGCTTGTTAATAAAAGTATTAAAAGAAAAAAACAGGCTACTCTTTTCATAGTATTCCTCTTTTTCTCTTAGCAAATTCCACTCCTATTATACTTTTTCCATCTGACAACTGATCTAAAGTCAAATCTTTTAACGACCTTCTCTCCACCTCTACAAATTCATCTTCATCAAGGTGTTGCTCTGTTTTTATTAAATTTTCAGCATAGTAAAGGTAGAACTTTCCATCAGATATTCCTGGACTTGAAAAGTATTCACAAATCTTTTCAAGTTTTGTAGCTCTATATCCAGTCTCCTCTTCTAGCTCTCTCAATGCAGCTTCCATAGGACACTCTCCACTTTCTAAAAGTCCTGCTGGTATCTCCAAAGTCTCAATTTTAACAGCAGGTCTATACTGTTTTACTAAAAGTATGGAATTATCCTCAAATACTGCTACCACTCCAACAGCATCTCTTCTCCCTGTAAAAGTCCAATCTACAACTCTTTCATTTGGAAGTCTCAATTTTTTTGAATAAACCTGCATATGCTCATTTCTAAAAACCTCTCTGCTCTCTAACTCTTCAAATTTCTTCATATCTTCCCTCTATCTTTTTATTAGCTCTCTCACTTTATAAAGTATAATTCCAGATGCCATAGCCACATTCAAAGACTCTGCACTTCCAAATATTGGAATAATTACAGTTTCATCTGCTGACTCTAACATCTCTTTAGAAACACCATTTCCCTCACTTCCAAAAACAACAGCATTTTTCTCCTCTAACTTCATCTGTGTATACTCTATAGAGTTTTTTTCTAAAGCTGTCACATGTAACTTATATCCTCTCTCTTTTAATAATTTTAAAAGTTCACTCTCTTCCATATACACAATGTTCATATTAAATATAGACCCCATACTACTTCTTACAGATTTCTCATTATATACATCTACACTTCCCTTTGTTAAAATTATATCTTTAAATCCTGCTGCATCTCCAACTCTTATTATAGTCCCTAAATTTCCAGGATCTTGTACATTATTTAAGACTATTATATTATCCTCTAATTTTTCCAAACTACTTTCACAATATGGATAAACTAAAATCACCCCTTGTGAATTTTCTTGTGATGTCAACTCCTTAAAGATCTTATCTCCCACTATTAATTTTCTACACTTAAATCTATCAAGTTTAGGAGCGATATTCTCCTCATTCTCAACCCCCTCTTTTAATACAATTAGATTTGGCTCATATGAAAAATCTAAGAATTTTCTTCCCTCAGCTATAAACTCTCCATTTAGCTCCCTATACTTTCTCTGTTTCAATTTTTTTATTTTTTTTATTGTATTATTATCTAAACTATTTATATATTCCACAATATCCTCCAAGTTTTATTTCTACTTTTTATTATACCATAAAAACCTTATCATTTACAGATTTTAAAATTTGTACTATAATCTAATCGAATACTTGTATCATTATGGAGGAGATACTAAAATGTTATCATCTAAATTTATAAAATTTATGAAGGCTCTAAATTCAGGTAAGGTAGAAAATCTATCTTGTGTTGTTAATTTAGGGCGGGTAGGACTTAGAATGGCAGAGGAATACTCAACAAGATTTGATCTTCTTGAGATTGAACAATGTTTATTTCTCTCTCAATTCCAAACACCTGTTCTTGAAAAATCAGAAAAACATCTTTTACAACTTATAAAAAAACATGATCCAATATTTTCATTGATGGAATACTATGACAACTATCCCTATTCCTATTCAGATATAAACTATTTTTTTAAAGGTTGTCTTAAGAGTGGTGTTGAGATCTCTATAAAAGCCGTCAACCCTATGGCCAAAAATAATTATTTCAAAACTCTATTAAAATTGGAGAAATCACTGAAATTCTATAATTTTTTTATGCCTTGGCTAGATAAAAAGTACAAGGTTAATGAAATTTTAAAAGATTTAGAAAAACACAGTTTTGAAAAATTTAACTTAATTAACGAAATTAAGTTTACTAAAAATATGGAAGAATGCCTTTTACAATATAAAAAATATAATTTTCTAAAAAGAGTACGTTTCCCTAAGATATACTCATATCTCTCTTCAAATAATACAGTAGTTAGTGAGTTTATCTATGGAGATTACTTCTATGATCTTCTTCATTGTAAGCAATTACAATATAAAGATGTCCTTGATCTTATCAAAATTCAACTATTTTTTATGTTAAAAGTAGGAGTTTTTTACAATAATCTACACTCTGGAAACCTTATAATGAATGATGAGAAAAAAATATATTTCTTAGATTGTAACGCCATATCAGTTTTAACACCTAGATTAAGAACAGATCTTCTTACTGTTTTAGAAGCCATTACAGAAGGAGATTTTGAAAAGTTAGCTCACTCTTTTAACAATATGTCACAAGAGAAACTTTCAAAGGAGACAATTGATAAATTAATAATCAATCTTAAATATAGTTTTTCAACTGATTTAATTCAATCTAATGGCTATATTATAAAGTTTATGAAACTATTTAAAGTAGCTAGCAATCATGGAGTTATTTTTGATAATGCCATCTTCTCTATTTTTAAATCTTTCATATATTTTAATAAATTGATTGAAAAAACAAAAAGTAAAAATACTTCCTTTGAGAACGATTTTAAAATCATATTAACAGAATTAAAAGAGATTATTAAAAAGAATAAATAATTGACTTAACTTATTTTTCATATTAGAATATGCTGTAGACAATTAATTTTAGGAGGTTGATAAATGAAAAAATTATTAGCAACTTTAACTCTTGCTTTAGCTTTTATAGGATGTGGAGGAAAGAAAGAAAGTAATGAGAATACTCTATATATCTATGGTTGGGCTAATACTATACCACAGAGTATATATGAGGCTTTTGAAAAAGAGACAGGAATAAAAGTAATAGAGGATATCTACTCTTCTAATGAAGAGATGTTTACTAAATTAAAAGCTGGTGGAAATGGGTATGATATTGTTATGCCTTCTGCTGACTATGTAGAGATTATGATGAAAGAGGGTATGCTTGAGAAATTAGATAAAAATCTATTACCTAGCTACTCTAATTTAGATCCATTGGTTTTAGAAAAATTACACCATTTTGATCCAGAGAATAACTATGAAGTTCCGTATCTTATTGGTGCTACTATCATAGCTGTAAATAAAAAATATGTTCCTGAGTTTCCTAGAGACTACTCTATCTATGAGATGTCTAATTTAAAAGGAAGAATGACTCTACTTGATGATATGAGAGAGGTTATGACTTCTGCACTTGGTATGTTAGATTACCCTCAAACTACAGAGGATGAACAAGCTATAGCTCAAGCAGCTGATCTTGTTAAATCTTGGAAGAAAAATATTGCAAAATTTGATGCTGAATCTTTTGGAAAAGGTTTTGCTAGTGGTGATTTCTGGGTAGTTCAAGGATATCCTGATAATATTTTCAAAGAGTTAGATGAGAATGAGAGAGCTAATGTAGAACTTGTTATTCCTGAAAAAGGTGGAACTGCTTATGTTGACTCATTTGTTATGTTAAACTCTGCACCTCACAAAGATGCTGCTTACAAATTCTTAGAGTTCACATTAAGACCTGAGATTGCTGCTCAATTTGCTGATCTACTTGAAACACCATCAGTTAATGCCCCAGCAAGAGAGCTTATGACTGTAAAACCTTTATTTGAAATATCAGATTTAAAAAATGTTCAAGTTTTAAGAGATATCCATTCTACTCTTGACTTACAAAATAAATATTGGCAAGAAATCTTAATTGCTGACTAATAATATTGGAGGAAAAAATGAAATTTTCTATTGAAAGAGAAAAATTAATTTCTGTTTTATCTGAATATACATATATTTTAAAAGATAATCCTATAAAACCTATTGTATCTGGTCTTAAAATATCAGCTACTCAGGATGGTGTTATTTTTGTAGGAACTAATCTTGAAATAGAGCATATTAGAAAAATAAAAATTGATGTTGAAGAAGAGGGCGAAGTTATTATAAAACCATTTCTTTTACTAGAGTATATTAAACTTTTAGATGAGGAAAGAGTGGACTTCTCTTCTGCAAATGGATTTGTTACTGTTCATCAAGCAGAGTTTTCAGTACTTGAAGGGGGAACATATCCAAATATTATTGAGTTAGAACCTCAAAATTTACTTTCTATTAGTGGTTCTCATTTTGTAAAACTTCTTGATAAATCAAAATTTGCAGCAACACAATCACAAGAAAATATTCAAATTAACTGTGTTAGAGCTGTATTTAAAAAAGATGAATTAAATTTAGTTTCTACTGACTCATATAGATTACTTTTTTTAAGAGAAAAAATTGAGTGCTTAGATACAAGAGAGATCTCTATTCCTATGGAAACAGTTAATACTCTTTGTAAATTACTTAAAGACTATGACAGAGAGATAACTTTGGGATACAATAATGACACTCTTATTGTAACTTGGGAAAATTCATACTTCAGTAGTAAAACAATTGGGCTTCAATATCCCGATTTTAAAACAATTCTTAGAATTTCAGCTTTTGAAAAGAAGATGGAGTTTAACCGTGATGAGCTTAGAAGTGCTTTAAAAAGGGTTATTACAGTTGCTAAAACAAGTTTAGATGCAAAATTTGGAGCTATTTTTAACTTCACTGGAAAAACAATGGTTATCAATGCTTTTTCTGGTAGAGCTAAGATTAATCAAAAAGTTAATATGCTTAAAGATGGTGACGATTTTAAAGCTTCTTTAAACTGTAAATTTTTAGCTGAATATATAGATAATGTTTCTAACAATATCATTATTGGTGGAAATAATGCTTCATCAATGTTTGAAATTAAAGAGATAGATAATGATGATTATATATATATATTGATGCCTTTAGCTCTTAGAGACTAAAGATAAAAGAGCAAGTTAACTAACTTGCTCTTTTTTATCTGGCACAATCTTTTGCTGACCCTACCATTATTTCCAACCCATGCTTTAATTCTGAAATTATATAACTAAGTGACTCATCTACAGCCTTGGGACTTCCTGGCATATTTATTATAAGTGTATCTTTTCTTATACCAGCAGTAGCTCTAGATAACATAGCTCTCTTTGTTATTGTTAAAGAGTAATTTCTAATAGCCTCTGGTATTCCTGGAACTCTCTTTTCAATAACCTCTTCTGTTGCCTCTGGTGTTACATCTCTTTTAGAAAATCCTGTTCCCCCTGTTGTTAAGATTAAATCAGCAATATTCTTATCACAGATCTCCTTTAAACTCTCTACTATCATACCAAATTCATCTGGTATCAATATCTTTTTTACAACCTCATAACCATTTTCTACAACTATTCTCTCTATTACTTGAGTGGAAAGATCCTCTCTTTCTCCACTACTTCCCTTATCACTCATACAAACTATTGCTACTCTAAACATCTGATTCCTCCTTTTATTTTAATTATATCATATATATAATTAAACTTGCTATTTTCTAGTAAATTTGTTATCATTAAAGTTAGATAATTTATAAAATATGAGGTGGTCAGATGAAAAAAAATTTAGTTGGAGCATTACTGATGCTTATTTTATTCTCGATAAGTTCTTTTGCTAGTGAGATCACTATTAGTTGTGCTGCCAGTCTTAAAGAGGTAATTGAGGAGTTAAGTGATAAATTTAACAAGGAAAATAAAAAGATAAAAGTTAATGTAAATTTAGGTGGTTCTGGAGCATTAAAAAATCAGATAATAGCTGGAGCTCCTGTAGATTTAGTTTTCTTTGCTTCTCAAAAAGATCTAACTGATCTGTCTGAAAAAGGATTTGTTGAAAAAGATTATCAAAAAAATATGTTAAAAAACAGATTGGTTATTGCTGGTAGAACTCAGATACAATCTTTGGATAAATTATTAGGATATAAGACTGCTATTGGTATTCCTGAAACTGTTCCAGCAGGAAGATATGCTAAAGAGGTACTTACTAAGAGCAAACTTTGGGATGAAATTCATAAAGATCTTGTTTTTACTAGGGATGTTAGAAGTGCTGCTCAATATGTAGATCTATATGAAGTGGATTTTTCTTTTATATATAAAACAGATGTTACTATGTTAAAAAATAGTGATATTGTTTTCACAGTTCCAGAGGAGTTACACTCTCCAATCATATACAGCTATGGTATTGTAAAGGACAGAGCTAGCACTGATGTGGTAAAGTTCTATAACTTTTTAAACTCTGAATATGCTAAAAAGATATATGAAAAATATAATTTTGAATTAGTTGAGTAATCTAGGTATTGAAATGATATATTCGAATATAATAATTTTGACTTTAAAGATAGCATCAATTTCTACTATTCTAGTAGCTTTTTTTTCTATCTTTTTAGTTTGGATATTAAATAATAACACTAGGATTAAACCGATCTTGGAGTTCTTTATAAATACCTCTCTCTTTATCTCACCTACAGTACTTGGGTATATTCTCATTCTGATCTTGGGGAGAAGAGGTATTATTGGAAAACTCCTCTTTGAATACTTTAATATTACAGTTCTATTCTCTTGGTGGGCTGGGATTATCACAACTTTTATTGTTTCCCTCCCACTCATGTACAACTCAATAAAAACTGGAATAGCTAGTCTAAACCCAGTATATTTTGAATCAGCAAGAGAAGCTGGAGCATCAGAATTTCAAATATTGAGATTAATTACGATCCCTCTCATTAAGAGAAATATTTTTGCTGGTATGGTTTTATCATTTGGAAGAGCTATGGGGGAGTTTGGAGCTACACTTATGCTCGCTGGAAACATCCCCAACAAAACTCAAACTATATCTATGGCAATCTATTCAGCCTCTGAAAGTGGCGATCGTTTTACAGCTAATTTTCTATTGATTATAATATTGATTATCAGCTTTTTAGTGATGTTACTTTACAACTACTTATTTTTAAAAGAAAGGGAAAATATATGAAAAAAATTAAAACTGTTGATTCTGTTGGTTGTGTCCTTCAACATGATATAACTCAAATTCTTCCTGGTGAATTTAAAGGAAGAGCTTTTAAAAAAGGACATATAATTAAAGAAGAGGATATTCCTAAACTGTTAAGTTTGGGAAAAGATCATATCTTTGTTTTTGAACTAGGTGATACTGGGTTGCATGAGAATGAAGCTGCCCTTATTTTAGGGGAGTTAGGAAGAGGAGAGAATATAAAAACTGATGATGAGATAAAAGAGGGAAAAATAAACTTTAGAGCTAATTGTGATGGTATTTTAAAAGTTGACACTGAAAAACTTTTAGAATTAAATATGCTTGGTGAGATCTCTTTTGCAACTCTTCCAAATAACTATCCTGTTAAATCTGGTGATTTGGTAGGTGGTTCAAGAGTTATTCCATTAGTTATCAATAAAGCTAAAATGGAGAAAGCTAAGAATATTATACACTCTCCACTACTCAAAGTAGCTCCTTATAAAAAATATAACATTGGTATTATAACTACTGGAAATGAAGTTTTCTATGGGAGAATTGAAGATAAATTTGGAAAAGTTATAAAAGATAAGTTTGCTGAATATAATTGCAATATAGTTGGACAAGAGATCTGTCCTGATGATAAGGAATTGATTAAGTCTGCTGCTCATAAACTTTTAACAGCTGGAGCAGATCTTCTAGTATTTACAGGTGGAATGTCTGTTGATCCTGATGATCTAACGCCAACTGCTATTATAGAGATGGGAGGAGAGCTTATAACTTATGGTGCTCCTGTTCTTCCAGGTGCTATGTTCTTATTATCATACCTAAATGATACTCCTATGATGGGATTACCTGGTTGTGTTATGTTTGCTAAAAGAACTATCTTTGACTTAGTTCTTTCAAGAGTTATGACCGGAGAAAAATTAACAAAAAAAGATATTATGAGTTATGGAAATGGTGGACTTTGTCAAAGTTGTGAGATCTGCCACTATCCTAATTGCTCATTTGGAAGGTAGTGTTAAATATGGAATTTACTCATTTTAATGAAAATGGACATGCTAAAATGGTAGATGTAAGTGAAAAGAATGAAACTCAAAGAAAAGCTGTTGCTCGTGGTTATATAAAAATGAATCCTGAAACTATTCAGATGATTTTAGATAAAAAGATGAAAAAAGGTGATGTACTCTCTGTTGCTCAAGTTGGTGGTATCTGTGGAGCAAAGAAAACTTGGGATCTTATTCCAATGTGTCACAATATATTGCTTACAGGAGCTGATATCTCTTTTGAAATAGCAAATGATAGGGTATGGATTGAAGCTACTATAAAAACTACAGGTAAAACAGGAGTTGAAATGGAAGCTCTGACTGCTGTTTCTATCACTGCTCTAACTATCTATGATATGTGTAAAGCTGTGGATAAAAATATGGTAATTGGAGATATTAAGCTTTTAGAAAAAAGAGGAGGAAAGTCAGACTTTCTTTTAAAATAGAGAAAACGAAGGGAAAACTTTACTTATGTAAATTGTTTCTCTTTTGTTTTTTATTGGGAGGGAAAAATGAAAAAAGTTTTAACAATTGCTGGTTCAGATTCTTCTGGAGGAGCTGGTATTCAAGCTGATATCAAAACTATGTCAGCTTTAGGAGTCTATGGAATGAGTGTTATTACAGCAATTACAGCTCAAAATACTCTAGGAGTTCACGCTGTTCAAGAGATTGACTTAGATATTGTTGAAAAACAACTTGACGTGATTTTTAATGATATTGAAGTGGATTCTATAAAGATAGGCATGTTAGCAAGTGGAGATATTGCTCAGCTTATAAAAAATAAGCTTGTAACTTATAAATGTAAAAATATTGTTATTGATCCTGTTATATCTTCTACAAGTGAGTTTAGATTATTTAAAGATACAGCCTTAACAAAACTAAAAGATCTGATTGGAATTGCCGACTTAGTTACACCTAATATTCCTGAAGCTGAAATACTAACATCTTTAAAAATAGAAAATGAAAATGATATTATTACAGTAGCTAAAAAAATAAAAGAACTGGGAGTAAAAAATGTACTAATCAAAGGGGGACATAGAACTGATAACAGTTGTACAGATACTCTTCTTCTTGAGAATGGAGAGATAATTGAGTTTTTAGGAGAAAAAATCTCTACAAAACACACTCATGGAACAGGTTGTACCCTATCTTCAGCTATCGCTTCTTTTCTAGCTAAAGGCTATTCAATGGAAGAATCTGTCAAACTTGGGAAAGATTATATTACACTAGCTATAAAAAACTCTTTTCCTTTAGGAAAAGGTGTAGGTCCTTTAGGACATTTAGTAGAACTTTACGAGAAAGCTTCTATAAAATATTAATATTTACTAGATTTCAACATAAAAATATGCTAAAATATACAAATAATTAAATTATCAAAATATTGTATATGTTTAAATAACTATCCTTTTGAATAAATATACAATATTTTATTTGGGAGGTATTATGTTTTTAGATGAAAATAGCCTTAGAGCACTTATTCTTTCGTTCTTTGCAGGAATATCTACAGTGCTTGGAGCTTTTATTCTATTTTTTCTTAAAGATAAAAATGAAAAGATTATCAGTATCTCTTTAGGGTTTTCAGGTGGAGTAATGATAAGTGTTTCCTTTACACATCTTCTTCCTCATGCTAATGAACTTTTAGAGGGGTATTTTGGACATGATTTAGGAGTACTTTTAGGTGTTTTATTCTTGGTTCTTGGAGTAGTTATAGCTGCATGCTTGGATAAATTTGTTCCCCATATAAATGATGAGTGTAGCAATGATTACAAACATCAAAATCTATTTAGAGTTGGATTTATCTCAATGTTAGCTATTGGATTACACAACTTTCCCGAGGGAGTAGCAACATTTATGGCTGGATATAACAACTTATCTCTAGGAATCTCTGTTGCCATAGCTATAGCACTTCATAATATTCCTGAAGGAGTTTCTGTGGCTATGCCTATCTACTGTGCTACTGGAGATATGAAAAAAGCATTTAAATATACATTTTTATCTGGAATAGTTGAACCTATTGGAGCATTATTGACTTTTTTAGTTCTACGTCCATATATAAACGAATTCTCTTTAGGTGCTATTTTTGCACTAATATCTGGGATAATGCTGTATATTGCTATTGAGGAGTTAATACCTAGTTCTAGACAGTATGGATATATAAAGATAGCTCTAATATCTACTTTTGTTGGTATAATTTTAATGCCATTGACACACTTAACACACTGATAAAAAATAGAGAGAAAACTATTAGTTATCTCTCTATTTTTATTATTTACTTACCTCACTTATACTATATAGAGAATACTCTCTATTCTCATATATCAATTGAGGGTGCATCTTTTCTATCTCCTTCTTATATTTATTTCTAACCATAAAATATCCTTTAGATATCTCTTTTATATCTTCATAATTATCTATCTTATAATTACTAAAATACTCAAAATTTCTATAATCATCAAATCTATAAGCTTCCACTTTATCAGGTATTTTATCTATCAATTGAACAAACGGCTCCAATGTATAATTTTGATTATAATAATTCAATCCTCCCAACAGCAATACTAAAATACAAATATTAGATATTACAAATATCTCAAATATTCCCCTATTTTTTCTATATTTTATTAAAAAATATGAAGGAAAGTTTATTCTAATTGTTACTTCATATAGAAGATTCAGCAATCTATCTTTCTCCTTATATTTCAAAATATAATACATCAATATTACAACTCCTGGGAACAGAGGTAACAGATATATAGCTAATTTTCCACTGGCTAATGAAAGCATTATAAAGCTTGGAAAGATATAACTAAATCCTATTTTTTCTAATTTCTCCCACTCTTTAAATCTTTTTAACCTCTTTAAATAATAGATAAATATACCTAAAATCATAAATATATAAGGTGAAAATATTAGTGGTAGCTGTATTAAATAATAGTATATTCCTCTACTATGTGCTTTAGAATTTACTATTCTTCCAACTGTTTCTTGTCCAAGTAACAGTGATATATATTCAGCTCCCTGTGAAGATCTATATATTAAATAAAACCAGATTCCAACTAAACTAAAAATAAGAGATATTCCCCTGGTAAATTTAATTTTTTTTAAAAATCCTATATTCTTTTCAGCTACTAAAAAAAATAATGTTGTTATCATTGGTATAGCTATTCCCACTATCCCCTTTGTAAATATAGCCAAAAATATAGATGTATAAAATAAGATTAATCTACCTCTACTTATAGAAGTCTCAAAATAGTAAAAACTAAAGAAAAGATATAAACTACTAAAAATAAATAGATTCATTAGCATGTCCATTCTGATAAAAACTGAAACACCCATAAAATATGGTAATGTACACAAAAATATGGATATTTCAAAAGCTCTTTTCTCCTCTATAAACTTTTTTAAAAATTTATAAAAAAGTAGAGTAAATATCATAGCAGGTATCAATGAACCCAATACTATAGCTATAAAAGTAAATTTCTCCTCACTTAAAAATCTTCCAACTCTCAAGAACCAAAAATATAATGGTGGTTTATCTGGATAGAGTTGTGAAAAATATTTTAATACAAACAAACTTTTTTCCTCTATCATTCTCTTTACGATTATAAAATACTTTAACTCATTTCTAGTATCTGGAAATCTTGAATATGCTAGTGGTATTCCTATAAAAATATATATTCCTAATATATAAAAATAATTTTTCAATCTTATTTTCATACAAACACCCTATCTAATTTTGCCCAACTGGAAAGTATTTGAAATCTTTTCTAATATTTCCATCTTTTATATACACATTTCTCAGATCGAAATAGTAGTTATCACTCATTCTCTCTCTTATTTTTTTCAAATTCATTCCCCTGAATTGATTCCATTCTGTTATCAACACCATAGCATCTACACCATTAGCTGTTGAATACTCATCTGCACAGTAAATTATATCTTTCTCTATATCTTTTAATCTCCACCTTGCTTCTTTTATCCCCTCTGGGCAATATGCATGAATCTTTGCTCCAGCTTTTACTAATCCTCTAATTATATCCAAACTTGGTGCCTCTCTCATATCATCTGTATCGGGTTTAAATGAAAGTCCTAAGACACCTATTATTTTATTTGAAACTCCATCCATCTTTTTAATAATTTTTTCTGTTATCTTTCTTTTCTGTTTTTCATTAGCTGCAATTGCTGCCCTTATAATATACATATCCTCATCATACTTATTTGCTATATCTACTATAGCTTTTGTATCCTTAGGAAAACAAGATCCTCCATATCCAGCCCCACAGTGTAAAAATTTAGGAGATATTCTTCCATCCATTCCCATAGCTCTTGCAATTTCCTGAGTATTTGCTCCAACTTTCTCTGCCAACAAGGCAATCTCATTAATATATGAGATTTTTACAGCTAAAAAGGCATTTGAAGCATACTTTATCAGCTCAGCCGTCTCTATATTAGTAAATATAAATGGAGTTGCATTTATAAATAACACATCATAGACTTTTTGCATTATTTCCTTAGCCTTTTCACTTTCATACCCTATAACTATTCTATCAGGCTTTTGACAATCCAACACCGCTTTTCCCTCTCTTAAAAATTCTGGATTAGATACAATATCAAACTCCATTTCTACAGATCTTTTTAATAACTCTTGGTTTATACACTCTTTTACTAACTTAGCCGTACCAACTGGAACAGTAGACTTATTCACTATAACCTTATACCCATTGATATACTCTCCTATACTTTTAGCAACATCTAGGATATAATGAATATCTGCTGAACCATCTGAAGCAGGTGGTGTTCCAACAGCTATAAAAATAACTTCTGAATTTTCCACGGCATATTTTATCTCTGTTGTAAATTCAATTCTTTTAGCCTCTTGATTTTTCTTTAGCAACTCCTCTAAACCTGGTTCAAAAATAGGGATACTACCCTCTTGTAACTTTGCAATCCTCTCTTTATTCACATCCATACAGATTACATTTGCTCCAAAATTAGCAAGTGTAACCCCTTGAACTAAACCAACATATCCTGTTCCAATTATACTTATCTTCATACTAAATTTCATTCTCCTTTTTATACCAAGATATAAATCTTTTTATCCCCTCTTTAAATTCAATTTTAGGTCTATATCCAATCATTTTTTCTGCCTTAGATATATCAGCAAAAGTTCTTGTAACATCTCCAGGTTGCATTGGAAGTAATACTATCTCCCCTTTTATATTAAGTTCTTTCTCTATTACCTCTATCATCTCTTTCAATGAAACAGTATTAAAGTTTCCTATATTTAAGATCTCATAGACGTCTTTATTCTCAAGTAAATAATCAATTCCTCTCTTTACTCCATCAACTATATCTCCTACATAGGTATAATCTCTATAAGTCTTTCCATCCCCATACATTGTCACTTTCTCACCATTTAAAATCTGTTTTGTAAATTTATGAATAGCTAAATCTGGTCTCTGTCTCTCTCCATATACAGTGAAAAATCTCAATTGTAGCATATCTATTGAATATAATTTATGATAAGTATATCCTATTAATTCACAAGATTTTTTAGTACTTGCATATGGAGATATTGGATAATCGACACTGTCTAGCTCTGAAAATGGAACTTTTTTATTATTTCCATAAACTGATGAAGAAGAAGCTTGTATAAATTTGCCTACACCATATTTTTTACACATCTCCAAAAGATTCATATATCCTCTTATATTCACCTCTTCATACTCTAATGGACGCTCCAATGAAGGTCTTACTCCAGCTAGTCCAGCCAAGTTTATTATCAACTCTGGAGCCTCCTCTTTAAAAATCTCTTCTATTTTTGATAAATTTCTAATATCTTCATAATATAACTTATAATTTTTGTTCTCTACTAAATATGATATCTCCCTTATAATTTGATCTTTTGAAAGAGCATTTTTTAAAAATTCTTTTATTAGTGGTAATTTTTCTATATTTTTTGTACATTCAAGAATATTCTTTAGTTTTATCTCATAGGAATAAAATTCATCAAAATTATCAATTACTATTACTCTGTGTCCATTTTCCAAAAGTTGTTCACATAGATGTGATCCTATAAATCCTGCTCCTCCTGTTACTACTATTTTCATATTTTACTCTCCTTCTTTTTTAAATAATACAACTTTACCAACTCATCTTTATCTTTTACATAGGTTTTTTCTAATTCTATCTTATAATCTTTACTTAAATTTTTTTCTAATTTTCCAAGTAGGATAAATTCCTCTGGTAACTCTATACTTTTATCTAAATTATTTATTCTCTTTCCTACTCTCCAAACATCTTCAATTTCATAATCCTCTGAATATATCTCCAAACTAGGAGTCTCCTCTCTTAAAACACTTAATTTATCATATTTGTTCACAAAAGATTTATTATAAAAATTCCTATCTATAAACCAACTTGCTGTAATATTCACAAGTAACATAAATACTCCTGTTCCAATTATTACATATTTTACTTTCTCTTGATTTTTTAAAATCTTATAATTAAATACTCCTAAAATTAATGTACAAATTAAAATATATTTCAAAGATAATTTTCCATTTAAATACCCAAATTCAAATAGAATACCAACTATTCCTATAGATATAAAGCTTATAAAATACTTTTGAATTTTTAAAAATATTTTGTCAAAAGAGTTTAATTCATACCAAAATTTATCATAATAGTAGTCACATATAACTCCTATCTCCATACTTGAAAGAATATATAAAGGAATTCCATATCTTTTTTTCTTCATTTTTATTAGAGATAGAAATACAAAAATTAATATGTTCCAAATAAATAAAAATTTTGAATATCTTTTCTCCTTGCTGTATCTCTCTAGTATTTTTTTATTCACTCCTAATATTGAAAAAAATATCCAAGAACCCGTATATATAAAATAATCTAGATAGTAAAATATACCTTGTGTATGCTTACTTCTCCAAGTACCACTCTCTTTTTTTAGAACAGATAAAAAATACTCAGGATAACTCCTATAGGCTAATAGTGGCCAAATTCCAGATAATATGAGAGTTATAATCAGCATATATAATAAATTTTTTCTATTTTCAAGGTATTTTGTCTTACCATAGACATAGATATGAGCAATTAAAAAAGGAATAAATAAACCATATATTCCAACTGGTCCCTTACTCAAAATAGAGCAAGATAAAAAAATACTACAACCTATAAAATATCCCATTTTTTTACTTTTCAAGCCTTTTACTAAGAAAAATATTGCTCCAAAGGAGAATACATAGGTATACATATCCCAACTATTCTCATTTCCTATTTTTATTAACATAAACATTGTGGTTCCTACAAAAGCAGATAAAAGAGCAACTCTATGTGATTTTTTAAACTCCAATACAACTTTATATATAAAATATATTAAAAGTACACTTATCAATATCACTGGTATCCTTAATAATACTTCATTTTCTATATTTCCTGTAATTTTCATTACAAGAGCTGTAAGCCAAGTAGGAAGTGGTGGTTTTTCAAACCTAAGTTGTCCATTCAAAGTTGTTATTATATAATTTTTACTCTCTAACATCTCTCTTGCAGTAATAAAATTTCTTGCTTCCATTATATCTGCTGATCTTACCCAAATATTACTACTGAAAGCTACAAGAGCCAATAAAAGTAGATAGAATATATTTCTTTTCTCACTCATTTTTACCTCTTTTTCTGATCAACCATATATTTCTTGAGTAGATTAAAAGATTAGGCAACTGTCCCAGTATGAATATTGGATCTTTCCTATAAATAGCATAAATTAATAAACTCAAACTTCCAAGTAAACTAAATATCCAAAAGGAAAAGGGAATAACACTTTTTTTAGCTTTTTCACTTGCCAACCACTGAACCAAAAAACGTATTGAAAAAAATATCTGTCCTAATAGCCCTATTAACATAAAAAAATCTAATTTGAACACTCTTCTCTCCTCTCTTTAAACTCATATCTCAAGGCTCTTTTTTTCATCCATCTCACTGCAAATGCATCTTTTAATCCTTTGAACAATCGATTAAAAACTCCATATTTTGATACTCCAAACTCTCTATCATAGTGTCTTACAGGAACTTCAATTACTCGATAACCATTTATCTTAGCTAATGTTGGTAAGAATCTATGCATTCCTTCATACAGGTAAAAACTCTCTACCACCTCTTTTTTAAAAACTTTCAATGGACAACCAGTATCTACAATATTATCTTTAGTTATAAAATTTCTAACTCCATTTCCAATAATAGAAGAAATTTTTCTTTTTAATCCATCTTCTCTAGTCTCTCTTTTCCCATTCACCATATCATAATCTTGTAAATACGGTAATAGTAAATGGATATCTTCTGGATTAGTTTGTAAATCTGAGTCCATCATAATAACAACATCTCCTGTTGCTTTTTTAAAACCTGCATCTAATGCTGCTGTTTGTCCATTATTACAAGTAAAATGATAAATTCTTACATGACCATCTTTTTTAGATTCCTCCTCTAATACCTCATAACTTCCATCTGTACTTCCATCATCTACAAGAATAATCTCATAAGATAGTGCACATTTTTTTAAACTTGCCCCAACTTTATTTATGAAATTTGAGATATTTTCTCTCTCGTTATACACTGGGGCTACTACTGAAATACGTTTCATTGTATCTTTCCTCCTACTAATTTTGATATTTTGATTTTAATAAACAAAAGTAAAAAAATGGTAAAGAAAAATTTTTTTATTTTTTTGAATATAGATTTTTTCTACTCTTAACTTTGTATTTAAAAAAAATATTTTTTTTATTTACTAAATTTTAATTTTTAGGTGTTATAATAGGAATAAAAAATTAATTTGAGGTGGGATTTTGAAAAATATTTTAATTATAGAAGATGATGAAAAAATAAGAAGAATCTTACAGTTAGAGCTAACACATGAAGGTTATAAAGTAGATATTGCTATTGATGGAGATGATGGAATTGATAAATTTAACTCTAATAAATATGATCTCATACTATTGGATTTAATGTTACCAAAACTTTCAGGAGAAGAGGTCTGTAAAAATATTAGATCTATGTCTGAAATTCCAATAATTGTAATTACTGCAAAAGATCAGATAAAAAACAAGATTGAACTTTTAGATATGGGAGCTGATGATTACATAACTAAACCTTTCAATATTGATGAACTTTTTGCAAGAATGAGAGTAGCATTTAGAAACAAAAGTAACTATAAGTCCAAAGATTTTTTAATTTACAAGAATTTAAAGTTAGATCTACAACAAAAAAAATTCTATATAGATAATCAAGAGATCAGTATTACTAAACGTGAATTTGCTCTACTTGAATATTTTCTAATAAATCGGGAACTAGTTCTCTCTAGAGAAAAGATCTTAGAAAATATCTGGGGATTTGATTATGAAGGTGATGATAAAATAGTAGATGTCTATATCAATGCCCTACGTAAAAAAATGAAAAAAAATTATATTGAAACTGTTCGAGGATTTGGATATATTTTAAAATCTTAAATTGGAGGTATCTAATTGAAAAAAATATCTAAAGAGCTATACAAAAGTTATTTTTTTATAATATCTATCTTTTTTATCTCATATATTGGACTACTCTATTTCTTCATCTCATACATTATTAAAGATACTGATACAGATATACTCTCCATTAACAGTTTTATTAGGTATGAAGTAGGTGAATTTGAAAAGAAATTGTCTCTTGGAAAAAGTTGGGACGAACTTTTTTACGGGGCTTTAGAGGAGTGCCCTAAAATGCCAAATACTTTTGTCATATTTAAACATAATAACAATGTCTATACATTAGATTATATTGATAATATATTAACCAAGTTAGAAGATAGCAAATTTTCTGATCAAGTACAGAGAAAAAAATTTTTTACTCGAAGAGATGTAAATGGTAATCTTGAAATCAACATCAGTAAATTTCTTCTTTTTAATCTCCCTGATTTTCAATATTTAAATAGAGAGTTCAAAATTCCTAACCAAGAACCAATACAGATTTTGATTATAAAAAAACTTTCTCAAGAAAAAAGAATCTTACTTAGAATTTTTAGAATCTCAATCATCTTAATAAGTATAACTACTTTTTTAAGCATTGTTATCTCAAAAAGATTTTATAGAGATTTTACTAGCTCCTTAACCAGACTACAAGATATTACAAACAAGATAAATTTAGTCAATTTAAATAAAAATATTAAATCAAAAAATAAGTTTATTGAGTTTGACAATATTACAAACTCATACAATCAAATGTTAGAAAGATTAAAGGAGCAAACTGAAGCTCAAATTGATTTTGTTAACAATGCTTCACATGAGCTTAAAACTCCTATTTTTATTATCAATAGTTATGTAAATATGATTAAAAGGTGGGGGTTTGAAAGAAAAGATTTAGTAGACGAGAGTCTAACAGCTATCTATGAAGAAACTAATAATATGGCAAATCTTGTTACAAAACTCCTATTTTTAGCCAAAGATGATAGTAATAGCCTTGAAATTAGCAAGATAGATATTTTAATGTTATTCGAAGAGATTAAACAACATTTTAAAGTGATATATCCTGAACAGACCATCAATATCTTTTCAGAAAGTTTTTTTATCTATTCTGATAGATATCTATTTAAACAATTACTTTTTAATCTTGTTGAAAATGCTATAAAATATGGTTCTGGAAAAATTATCAATATAAGAGTTGAATTGGATAAAATATTAAAAATAGAGATTGTAGACAATGGAATTGGAATCTCAAATGAAGATCTTGAACATATTTATGATAGATTTTTTAGAGTGGATAAAGGTAGAAGTAGAAAATTGGGCAGTCATGGCTTGGGACTTTCCATTGTAAAAAAAATTTGTACTCTATTAAAAATTGATATTTCAATAGAGAGTGAAATAGGAAAGGGTACAAAAGTTACTCTCTCCATTCCTATCAACAACACTTTTCTTAGTTGAGTACAATGTAAAAACTCAGTTAAATTTCTAGTAAAAGATGAATAAAATATGATATAATGTAGAATAGAAGGATTAAGGTGAAATAATGGCAAAGAAAAAAATAGTAATTGTAACTGGTTTAAGTGGAAGTGGAAAAACAACAGCTTTAAATGTATTAGAAGATTTAGGGTATTATACTGTTGATAATTTACCTTGTGAAATTGGTTTTTCTTTTATCTCATCATCAATTGAAAATATTGCTTTAGGAATGGATATCCGTTCTTTTAGAGAGATAGAGGAGTTTACAAACTTTTTAGATAAGCTTAAAAATACTCCTGATATAATATACTCTATCATATTTTTAGAAGCTTCTAAAGAGGTCATTTTGAATAGGTATAATTTAACTAGAAGAAAACACCCTGTTACTGAGACAACTCTTCTTCAAAGTATAAGAACTGAGAGAAAAACAATGGCTGAAATAAAAGAGTTAGCTACTGGTATTATAGATACTAGCTTTGATAAGCCAAAAGAGTTAACTCAAAAATTAAAAACTCTTCTCGGTTTAGATGTGGATATAAAAGATATAAATGTACATGTTCAATCTTTCGGATTTAAGTATGGTATTCCCATTGATGTAGATTTAGTCTTTGATGTAAGATTTCTTCCAAATCCCTACTACATAAGTGAACTCAAATCGAAAAGTGGTTTGGATAAAGAGGTTTCTGATTATGTTATGAGTTTTGAACTTTCTCAAGAGTTTTATACAAAATTAATGGATATGTTTGATTTTTTAATCCCACACTACATTAAAGAAGGAAAAAAACACCTAACTATTGGTATAGGTTGTAGTGGAGGAAAACACCGTTCAGTTACTTTTGCAGAACTTATATATAAAGAACTCTCTGAAATTGATAATTTAAATGTATATGTTAACCATAGAGAGAAAGAGAGAGGAAATTGGTAAAGATATTCGATATAAAAAAGATAGATATTCCTAATAATCCAGGAGTCTACCTAATGAAAAAAGATGATAAGGTAATCTATGTTGGAAAAGCTAAAAATTTAAAAAATAGAGTTTCATCATATTTTAACAGAGAGCATGAAAGTGAAAAAACAAGAGAACTGGTTAAAAATATTGAAGCTATTGAATTTATCATCTGTAATAGTGAATTAGATGCCCTTGTCCTTGAAAATAATCTTATAAAAAAATATCTCCCTAAATACAATATCCTTTTAAAGGATGAAAAAACTTATCCCTATATTAAGATAAGTAAGGAGAATTTTCCAAATATAAAGATAATTCGAAGTACAAAATCTCTAGATACAAAATCGGGAACATATTTTGGTCCATACCCTTTTGGAGTTTGGAATCTAAAAAAAACATTGATTAGAATCTTTAAAATTAGAGATTGTGATAGAGATATGAATAAAACCTATCCTCGTCCCTGTTTAAAATATTTTATGAAGATGTGTCCAGCACCCTGTACATACAAAGAGATATTTTTAGAGTATAACAATCAAATTGAAAGAGCTAAAAATCTCTTAAAGGGAAAGGGGAGAGATGTTCTTAACACTCTTAAAACATCTATGGATATAGCTGCTGAAAAAATGAATTTTGAAGAGGCTATCCTTTTAAGAGAGCAGATAAAAGAGATTGAAAATGCTGTAGCTAATCAAGTCACTGAGTATGGACAAGATTTAGATGAAGATATTTTTGTTTTAAAAAAAGAGGGAGAACATCTTTTTATCTGTGTATTAAATGTGAGAGATGGAAAGATACTTGGTAAAATCTCAACAAATATAGATTTAAAAAATAAGATAGCTGACAATTTAGAGGAGAGTGTTGTTACTTCTTTTTATTCTAAACATCCTACTCCTAGAAATATTGTTTTTCAACAGAGTCTAGAAACTAAGCTATCACTTATCAAAGATCTTCTACAACTACAAAAAAATAAAACTATTGATATCTATTTTCCAAAAATAAAAAGCAGGAGAAAAGAGTTGGTAGAGATGGCTGAACTAAATCTCGATAAGGATATTGAAAACTATTTTAGGAAAAAGTCTGTGCTCGAAGAGGGGCTATATAAGATCTATACTGAACTTTCCTTAAAAAGATACCCTCGAAAAATTGAGTGCTTTGATATCTCAAATATCCAAGGAAAGGATGCTGTTGCTTCAATGAGTGTATCTGTTGAAGGAAAAGCTTCTAAAAAGGATTATCGAAAATTTAAGATAACTTGTAAGGATACTCCTGATGACTTTGCTATGATGAGGGAAGCTATTACAAGAAGGTACAGTAAACTCCCTGAACATGAGTTTCCAGATGTAGTTTTAATTGATGGAGGACTTGGACAGATAAATGCAGCTGGAGAGGTCTTTAGAGAGATTGGAAAAGATGGAATAGCTGAGCTATTAAGCTTAGCTAAAAGAGATGAAGAGATATATAAATATGGTAACTCTACCCCTTTTTCTTTCCCTAAGGAGTGGGAAGCTTTAAAAATTTTTCAAAGGGTTAGAGATGAAGCCCATAGATTTGGAATTACTTATCACAGAAAACTTAGAAGTAAAAGAGTTATCTCTTCTGAATTAGATAATATTGCAGGAATTGGTCCTAAACGTAAGGAGTTACTACTTAAAAGTTTTGGATCTGTTAAAAAAATTGCTCAAGCGGATCTAGATTCATTGAGTAGATTTATTCCTAAAAAAGTTGCTGAAGAACTTTTATTAACTTTAAATCAAAAGAAAAAGTGAATATTAATATCTGGAGGAAAAAATGAAAAAAACATCATTACTCTTAGTTGTACTGTTACTTATATCCACAGGTTGTGGAAATATAGTAGCTAGAAAAGATAAAAGTCAAATAGTACAATTTGAAAATACAAAAATTATACCTGATAAATATGATATCACATTTTACAGGCTTCTCTACCCTAATACTCCTAATGAAAAGGATAAATTTTATGCTCAACTAGATGTGTTAGCTTCTAAAATATTGGCTCATAAAAAAGATATAAATCTTATCATTCCATTAGAGCTTTACAAAGATCTACACAATCTTCAGCTAAGAGAGGTTAGAGAGAGCGAAAAAGTTTTCTACAAGCACTCTTACTCACTTACTGATATGGAGAGAGAGTTTATTGATAGTAAAATCAAAGTAAATACTCCTGAAAACTCTGGAAGTGTACAAAAATATCTTAACAAACAGATTGCTTATTGGTATAGCTACCTAAAAAAACCTGAGTTATACAATGAAAATAAAAATTATACTGAACTAGATAAAGACAGAATTGTAGATGAGGTCTTTGAAAATAGAAAGAGATTCTCCAATACTATTTTTGCTCTTGGAAACAATCTGACTATAGAGGTTACTGTGGATACCCTTGCTGAAGGTGCTGAATCAGGTCTACCTATATTTCTAAACACTGACTCTCTACCTGATAATTTAGATCTTCTAAAATCTAAAATTTATGTGGTAAAGGGCGAAATTGAAGATTCTGTTATCCCGAATAAGCTTCTACTTATTGCTAACAAAAATGTTAAAAACATAAAAGATTTTGAAATAAATACAAAAATTTTAGATATTACAAATCCTTTAGAGTTAATCCCTATCCTTGATGAGTATCAAGATCTTAAGATAAAAGATATGCAAAACTTTAAAATAAAACTTGTTCCTAACAGCGTCCTTGAAAAAGCAAGTTTGAAAAGAGAAACAAGAGAAAGAAAAACTATTGATTTTGAAAAATCAAATGTAATATGGGGGATAGAGAAATGATCTACTTTATTTTTATCCTTGTTGTTGGTTTATTGTTATATCATTTCAAGAAAAAAGAGGAAGATATGACTGAAGATATGATGACAATCCTCACAAGTATTAGAAATAAAAAGCAACTAGAGAATGTACCAGAAATACTTAAGGAAGAGTATGAGGATACAATTAAAAATGTAATTAAGCAAGATCTAGAGCTTGAAAACTCTATTGAAGAGTTGAGAGAGTATAGAAAAGAGTTGGAGGAAACTTATAACTCATTAGTTCAAAAATCTACTCAGTTGGAATATAGTAACCAATTACTTGAGAAAAGGGTAGAAAATTTATCCAATCTTAACTCTATTTCTAGAGCTGTCTTATCTGTTCTAGACTTAGATAACATCATAAACACTATATTAGATGCTTATTTTGTCCTCACGGGAGCTAAAAGAATCTCTCTCTATCTTTGGGAAGAGAATGGACTAATTAATAAAAAGACAAAGGGTGAGTGTAATTTCAAAGAAAATCTTTACTTTTGTGAAGACGATATTAAAAATTTCTCATTAAAAGATTATAAGGCTATCTACTCTGATCTATCTAAGAGATTTCTCTTAGCTCCAGATGAAGAGATTGTAATCTCACCTCTTGTTGTTAAAGATAAGCAATTGGGTGTTATATATGTAATAGAGGACAAGCTTAAGATGATAGATCTAGATGAAGAAACTATCTCAGCACTTGTTATACAGGTAGCAATCGCTATAAACAATGCTAAAATCTACTCTGAACTTTTAATTAAAGAGAGAATTTCAAATGAACTAGATGTTGCCTCTCGAATTCAGAAAAAGATCTTACCAGCAGATATTGATGAGATTTTTGGTTTGGAGATAGCTCAATACTTTGAACCTGCTAAAGAGATTGGTGGAGATTACTATGACTACACTGTTTTAGATAACAATATTTTCTCTATCACTATAGCTGATGTCAGTGGAAAAGGAGTTCCTGCTGCATTTCTTATGGCATTAGGAAGATCAGTTTTAAAAACCCTTACTCTAACTGACGACTTTGCTCCTAATGAAAACTTAAATGAATTAAATAAAATTATATATTCTGATATTACTGAAGATATGTTTATAACTATGATGCATAGTAAGTATGATCCAGAAACAAGAACTCTCTACTACTCTAATGCTGGTCATAATCCTTTAGTTGTATATAAAGCTAGTAGTGATAAGATTGAACTTCATACTGTAAAAGGTGTAGCTATCGGTTTCTTAGACAATTACAACTATAAGCAGGGAGAGATCAAGCTAGAAAAAGGTGATATTGTAGTTCTTTATACTGACGGAATCACTGAAGCTGAAAATAAGAATAAAGAGATGTTTGGATTGGAAAGATTACAAAATATTATCTTTAAAAATAAAAATAAATCACCTAAAGAGTTAAGAGAAGAGATTTTAAAAGAGATTAACAACTTTAGAGAAGATTTTGAACAAACAGATGATTTAACTTTTGTTATACTAAAAAGTATAATTTAGTTTTAGAAAGGAAATAATATGGAAAATAGAATAAGTATTGGAGGTCAAGCAGTTATTGAAGGAGTTATGATGCGTAGCCCCTCTTACATTGCTACTGCTGTTAGAAAGCCCTCTGGTGAGATAGTTTATAAAAAAACAAAAATATCTTCTAATAAGGGAAAACTTGCTGAAATTCCATTTGTTAGAGGTGCCGTTATGCTTTTTGATGCCCTTGTTTTGGGAATAAAAGAGCTTACCTTCTCTGCTAACGAAGCTGAGGAGAAAGAGGAGGAGCAGATTACACAAAAAGAGGCGATCTTAACTACGATCGTATCTCTAGGATTGGGAGTTGGCTTATTTATCGTACTTCCCTCTCTTATTGGAAGTTTTTTATTCTTTGATAATAAACTATATTCAAATATATTAGAAGCTGTTTTAAGATTGGTATTTTTTATTCTCTACATATGGTTAATCTCTTTCTCTAAAGAGGTAAAGAGAGTATATCAATATCATGGAGCTGAACATAAATCAATCTATGCCTATGAAAATCAGCTTGAATTAACTCCAGAAAATGCTAAAAAATTTACAACTTTACACCCTAGATGTGGAACAAGTTTTCTATTAATTGTGATGTTTATAGCTATAATAGTTTTTTCTACAATAGATTTTATCTTTCCTACACCTACAACAGTAGCTGGAAAAATATTAGTAAAGGTACTTTTAAGAGTTTTATTGATGCCACTTATTGCTGGAATCTCATATGAAATACAAAGATATAGCTCTAAACATCTAGATAATCCTATTATAAAAGCAATAGCCTTTCCAGGACTTTCTCTACAGAGAATAACTACAAAAGAGCCTGATCTTCAACAATTAGAAGTTGCTATTGTAGCTATCAAAGCTGCTCTTAATGAAAACATCCCTAATGCGAGAGAGATAAAAAAATAAAAGTTGCAACTTTTGGTATACTATGATATAATTAGTCGTATATTAAGGATTAGGGAGTCTATTATGAGAATTAAAAACGAAATTGAATACGTTATAAGAATTTTACTTTACTTAACAAAATATGGACAAGATAGAATAATTTCTTCTAATGAGATTTCTGAAGCTGAAGAAATTCCACATTTGTTTAGTTTAAGAATTCTAAAAAAATTAGAAAAAGCTGGGCTTGTAAATATTTATAAGGGAGCTAGAGGAGGTTATCAGTTAACTAAACCTAGCGAAGAGATCACTCTTAGAGATGCTATAGAGACTATCGAACCAATAATCTCTATAAAAGATTGTGTGAACGATCCAGGATCTTGTAGTTTAAGAAGAGGTGAGTGTGCAGTTCACAGAGCCTTCAATGAGATACAGATGGATTTTATTAAAAAGTTAGAAGCTCGTAATTTTAAAGAGCTTGCTGAAGAAACTTATAAAGATTGTAACTGTGGTTGCAATACAACAAAATAACTGTGATTTATTAGAGAGAAATTTAGGTTTCTCTCTATATTTTTTAGGAGAAATATGAAAAAAATATATGAAATTGGAAAAATATTAACCGGAAAATTTATTGATAGACCAAATAGATTTATTGCTGAGGTTGAGCTTAATCAACATATAGAGTTATGTCATGTACATGACTCTGGTAGAATAAAGGAACTTCTTTTCAAAGATAATTTGGTCGGAGTTAAAAAAGCAACAAACTTAGAAAAGAGAAAAACTTCATATGATTTTGTATCAGCTAGAACTCCAGAAGGAGATGAAGATGTTTTACTAAACTCTGCATATCACAGATATATTTCAGAAAATCTATTAAATGATTTTGAAATCTCACCTTTTGGTAAAGTGGATACAATTAGAGCAGAAGTTAAAAACGGGGAGAGTAGATTAGATTTTCTTCTAACAAAAGATAGTGAAAAAATTTGGATTGAAGTTAAAGGAGTCTCTCTTGTAGAAAATAAAACAGCTAAATTTCCTGATGCTCCTAGTACTCGTGCACAAAAACATCTCAAGGAGCTTATTAAAATAAAAGAATCTGGAGAGAGAGCTGCTGTAGTTCTATTAATTTTTAGAGATTGTAATAGTTTTAGACCAAAATTTGAAACTGATCCAAAATTTTGTGAACTTTTTTATCTAGCCATAGAAAAAGGTGTGGAAATATACCCTCTTCAATTTAGACTTGAAAATGGTAATATATACTTTATTGATAAAAAAATTGATATTCTTTCACAAATTTCTCTTGATAAGTTTTAACAAAAAAAGTATACTTGTATTAGAAATGTTTAAGGAGTGATGTCATATGGATAACTACAAATTTTTTCAACACAAAGATTGTGAGTATTTTCCATGCCATAAGATGGAGAAGATAGAGGATTTTAACTGTATGTTTTGCTACTGTCCTCTATATATGATGGGAGATAAGTGTGGAGGAAATTTTAAATATACTGCTACTGGAATTAAGGATTGTTCAAGCTGTATTTTACCACATGTTAAAGATGTTGGATATAATCATATCCAGAAAAAAATGATGGAAGTTATTAAAATTGTTCAAGAGGAACATCTTAAAAAAATAAAATAACAGATTATAAAAAGAGAGATAATTTTGTGTATTTATCATCTCTTGATTATTAATTTTTAAATTATTTTGAAGACTGAAAGGAACTAAAAACCTTTCAGTCTTTCTTCATATTCTATTGCTAATTGTCCTTTTATCAAATGCCAATCTTTCGCATAACCT
>NZ_JAGIRL010000015.1 GCF_019012925.1 Fusobacterium sp. | reverse complement strand
ATGTGGTCATAGAGCTGGCAAGAAAACTCTTGATATAAGAGAGTGGACTTGTCCAATTTGTCATACACACCACGATAGAGATATAAATGCAAGTAAAAATATACTAGCTGAAGGACTAAGAATAAGACAAGTTGTCTAAAAATAAAAAGAACCGTAGGAACTATGGGGATAGCTTGGTAAATATAGTTGGCTAACAAAAGCAACTATTTCCCAAGAAGAAGCTCCCACTTCAAAAATTACGAAGTAATTTTAAGTGGGAGAGGTTCACTCAAATATATACCCTATACTAAGTTGTGAGATAAGTTCTCCACTTTCATTATCTTTTGATACTGAAAATTCAATAGGGCCTAAAATACTTCCATAAGCTAATGAAAGGTTAAACCCTTGAGAGTAGTCTTCCCAGATAACTTTTTTATTAGGAGATGGACTCTCTTTTAAATCACTGTAAGTTCCAATATTCCAACGAGCATTTAAATAGAGATTTGTATCAAGCTTGTAGCTTACTCCCAATTTACCAATCATAAAATCTTCTACTAGTTTTTGCTGATAGAAATAACCATAAAAAGCAAAATCTTTATTTTGAAGATTGTTTTTAGTTCCACCTAGACGGATAAATTTATCCATTGAATTAATTTCATCTCCCTTAATGACTCCACCAGCTAGACCATAATTAAATGTTATTTTTTTCGTAATTGGAAGATAACCATCAAAGGTATATAAAGGACCATAGAAACTGGAATTTGACTTATCAAAGCTTCCTTCCCAACTATATTTGAAGTCTAATTTTGAACCAGAGTGTGGGAATATATCAGAGTCAAGAGTATTAAAATTAACTTTGAAAAAAGCTCCATTGTAGTTTTTAGAATACTCAATCTCATTAGGATTGAGAGAACCAGTTTCCTGTTCTAGTTTAGCATAGGAACTGTTGATTCCATATGCTACAGTCAGTTGATTGTTATATTGAGTAAGAGCTCCAATCTCTGCATCAAAGGTGCTAACCAACAGATTTGAAATCTTTTTGTTTCCATTATATAGGAAGAATGGATTCTCGTTGTAATCAAAGTTGGCAAAAATACCAATCTTATTAGAATAACCATAGTATATAAAGTTTTTAAAATTTACTCCTAAATAATCTCCTACTTGCAAGTTGACAAGGGTATTATTTCCAATTTTTCCAAAATTTGTAATAGTTGTACCTATATCAAAAGTTGTTCCATAACCAGTGAGATACTTAACTCCCATTCCAACAGAGTTGTTAGGATTTATTCCAACATCTAGAACTAAATTATCATCTTCAATATCATAGTATAGATAGTTGATAATCTCATTACCATAAAGCTTTAGAAGTTGCATCTCCAACTCCTCTAATGAAATATCTTTATCTATAATATTAGAGAGAGAGCTATCTATAATAGCTTGATTTTTTTCAGAAATATCACTTTTAAACTTTATATTTTTAATACAAACATTATTGTTTAGTTTTAGCTTAGGAGTTGGTTTAGTAAGATTTTTGGGAAGATCTTCTAAAAGAGGTAGTTTCTCCTTTGTAGCCTTCTCACCTAATTCTACAAAAAGACTACTCTTATCTAGTTCTGTAGCTGAATATTCAAGTACATCAGGTGTTATTAATATAGAAGCAAGTTTTCTCTGTTCATCTGTAGAAGAAGCACTTTGAATAGCAACAAGTTGATTTAAAACACTGATGATATTGTATTCTTTTTTATCTTTTATCTCATTTCCAACATCACTACCAATTACTACATCAGCTCCCATGTCAATGGCATCAATAACTGGAAAGTTTCTAGAAACAAGTCCATCAACATAGAGTCTATCATTAATTTCAACAGGATCAAATATAGTAGGGATAGCTGTACTTGCAACAATGGCTTTGGCTAAATCTCCATCTTTAAAAGCTACAGCCTCTCCAGTATTAAGATCAGTTGCTATAATTCTAAGTGGGATTGGTAATTTATCAAAATCTTTTATATCCTCTACATTGTTTAGTAGTTTTTTTAATTCAAAATACATCATCTGACTATTTCCGAAACTTTTAGGTAGAGAGAAATTGAATTTATTATCATATTTAACTGAAACCATATAGTTTTTGTTATTGATTTTCTTTTCTAATGGAATTTTATCCTCTACAAAATCACCATTGATAAACTCATCCCAACTATTTTTAGATAAAATCTGTTCGATTTGATCTGGTGAATATCCAGCAGAATAGAGAGCTCCTATCAAAGCTCCAATACTTGTACCAGTTATATAATCTGGACGAATACCTAAACTTTCTAGAGTCTTGAGGACTCCTATATGAGCAAGTCCCTTTGCTCCACCACCACTCAAAGTAAGACCTATCTTTATATTTTTTTTATTCTTTTTAAATTTATTTTTTTTAATTTTTTCTAATTGAGTAATTTTATTCTCTAAAATTTTAATCTGCTCTTTTAAATTATTTATCTCAAAATCTTCTTTAGAAGTCAGTGTTTTAGCAAAAGTTTTAGTTTGAATAAAGAGTATAGAAAAAATTAAATACATAGCTAAAGTAAATTTTTTCATTTTTCCTCCTATATTTTCCATACCATTATATTATATCAAACTTTTAAAAAAAATAAAATAAAGAATGAGCTAAAGTTTGATTTTTACCATTAAAAATGCTATAATACTAATAAAAAAGATTAGGAAGATTAAGTAGTAAGAGGTAAGGAAATAAAAAATTGTTTCTTTACTCCTTATTATTTACTTCCTAATCTGTAAAGTTTATAGGAGGATATATGTTTGACGAGAGAAAAGTTCAAATGGAATTAGCAGGTAGAACACTTACTTTTTCTACTGGTAAAATAGCGAGACAATCTTGTGGAGCTGTAATGGTACAATATGGAGATACTGTAGTTTTAAGTACAGTAAACAGAAGTAAGGAACCTAGAAAGGAAAATGACTTTTTCCCATTGACAGTAGATTATATAGAAAAGTTTTATGCTGCTGGAAAATTCCCTGGAGGATTCAATAAAAGAGAGGGAAAACCATCAACAAATGCTACATTGACAGCAAGACTTATAGATAGACCAATAAGACCTATGTTTCCAGATGGATTCAACTATGATGTACACATTGTAAATACTGTATTTTCATTTGATGAGAAAAATACACCTGACTACTTAGGAATAATTGGATCATCAATGGCATTAATGTTATCAGATCTACCATTTTTAGGACCAGTTGCAGGTGTTGTAATAGGTTATAAAGATGGAGAGTTCATACTAAACCCTACTCCAGAGGAGTTAGAGACAAGTGAGCTTGAGTTATCAGTAGCTGGAACAAAAGAAGCTATAAACATGGTTGAAGCAGGAGCAAAAGAGCTAGATGAAGAGACTATGTTAAAAGCTATTATGTTTGCTCACGAAAATATCAAAAAGATATGTGATTTCCAAGAAGCTTTTGCAAAAGAAGTTGGAAAAGAGAAGATGGAATTTGTAAAACCAGAAGTTATGCCACTAGTTAAGAACTTCATTGATGAGAGAGGAATGGAGAGATTACAAGCAGCGGTTCTAACTTTAGGTAAGAAAAATAGAGAGGAAGCTGTAGATTCTCTAGAAGAGGAGTTATTAGAAACATTCAAAGTGGAAAACTATGGAGAGGGAGAAGATGTAGAATTCCCTGAAGATGTTTTAATTGAGTTCAAAGGATATTACCACGACTTAATGAAAAAATTGGTAAGAGATGCTATTCTTTACCACAAACATAGAGTAGACGGAAGAAAAACAACTGAGATAAGACCATTATTTGCAGAGGTTGATTGTCTACCTATTCCACATGGTTCTGCAATGTTTACAAGAGGAGAGACTCAAGCAGTAGTTGTAACAACACTAGGAACTAAAGAGGATGAACAATTAGTAGATGACTTAGAAAAAGAATACTACAAAAAATTCTATTTACATTATAACTTCCCACCATATTCAGTAGGAGAGACTGGAAGAATGGGAAGCCCTGGTAGAAGAGAGTTAGGACATGGATCTTTAGCAGAGAGAGCTTTAAGATATGTTATACCATCAGAGGAGGAGTTCCCATATACAATAAGAGTTGTATCTGAGATCACTGAATCAAATGGATCATCTTCACAAGCTTCAATCTGTGGTGGATCATTATCATTGATGGCTGCAGGTGTACCTATAAAAGAGCATGTAGCTGGAATCGCAATGGGACTTATAAAAGAGGGAGAAGAGTTCACAGTATTAACTGATATAATGGGACTAGAGGACCATTTAGGAGATATGGACTTTAAAGTTGCAGGTACTAAAAATGGTATAACAGCTCTTCAAATGGATATAAAAATAACAGGAATTACAGAAGAGATAATGAGAATAGCTTTAAAACAAGCTTTAGAAGCTAGAAATCAAATTCTTGAGCTAATGAACAACACAATTCCTGCTCCAGCACCTATCAAATCAAATGTACCAAGAATACATCAAATGGTTATCCCAACTGATAAGATAGCAGCATTAATCGGGCCAGGAGGAAAAAATATAAAAGGAATAATTGATCAAACTGGAGCAACTGTTGATATCAATGATGATGGAAAAGTTTCTATATTCTGTAAAGATGAGGCAGCTTTAGTTGAAACAGTAAGATTGGTAAACTCTTATGTTAAAGATGTAGAAGTTGGAGAGATCTATTCAGGTAGAGTTGTAAGTATCCAAAAATTTGGAGCATTTATGGAAATATTACCAGGTAAAGAGGGACTTTTACATGTTTCTGAAATCTCTCAAGAGAGAGTAGCAAATGTAGAGGATGTATTAAAAGTAGGAGATGTATTTGACGTAAAAGTTATCTCTACTGACAATGGAAAAATAAGTTTAAGTAAAAAGAGAGTGTAATATTGAGAATATGAGTGTCATTGAAAGATGACACTCAAATCTCTTTAAACTGTATGAGTAATTATAATATTTAGAGATGTAAGGAGAAAAATAAAGAATGAAATTAGCTTTGATTAGCTTAGGTTGTAGTAAAAATTTGGTAGATAGTGAACACTATTTAGGAATTTTATCTAAAAGAAAGGGCATGGAGCTAACAAGTGAGGTAGCAGAAGCTGACATAGTAATTGTTAATACTTGTGGTTTTATAGGAGATGCAAAAGAGGAGTCAATAGAGACTATTCTAGAAGTGAGTGAACTTAGAGAGACTGGAAACTTAAAAAAATTGATAGTAGCTGGTTGTTTAGCACAAAAATATTCAGAGGAGATATTAAAAGAACTTCCTGAAGTTGACGCAGTAATAGGAACTGGTGATATAGATAAGATAGAGAGAGTTGTAGATGAGATTTTAGCTGATAAAAAAGTGGTTGAAACAACAAACTTAACTTTCTTAGCTAATGCTAACACAGAGAGAGTTATAACAACTGCAGCACATACAGCTTACTTGAAGATATCGGAAGGGTGTAATAGAGCTTGTACTTACTGTATAATACCACAGATGAGAGGAAGATTAAGAAGTAGAAGTATAGAGGATATAGTACAAGAAGCTAAGCAATTAGTGGCTAGTGGAGTAAAAGAGATAAATCTTTTGGCACAGGAAACTACTGAGTATGGAATCGATCTATATGGAGACAAGAAACTGGCAGCTCTGATGAAAGAGTTATGTAAGATAGATGGATTAAAATGGTTAAGAACTTATTATATGCACCCAGAGTATGTAACAGATGAGTTAATCGAAGTGATGAAAACTGAAGAGAAGATCTGTAAATACTTTGATGTACCAATACAACATGTTTCAGACAATATATTGAGAAATATGGCTAGAGCAAAGAGTGGAGAACAGGTAAAAAGTGTTTTAAATAGAATAAGAACAGCTATTCCAGATGCTACAATTAGAACAACTCTTATCGTTGGTTTCCCTGGAGAAACAGAGGAGAACTTCCAAGAGCTAATGGAGTATGTAAGAGAGTTCGAGTTTGATTATGCAGGTGTATTTAAATATTCAAGAGAAGAGGATACAGTAGCTTATGGATTACCTGATCAGGTTCCAGAAGAGATAAAAGAGAGAAGATATGCAGAGCTTGTAAATTTACAAAGCGAGATAGCAGAGAGAAAAAATAGAAAATTACTAGGACAAGAGATAGAGGTTATGATAGATGGTGTTTCTAGTGAAAGTGAGTACCTATTAGAAGGAAGAACAAGAGGACAGGCATTGGAGATAGATGGAAAAGTTCTAACAACTGATGGTACAGCAAAACCTGGGGAAATTGTTAAAGTTAAGTTTGAACAGAATTTTGAGTATGATTTTGTTGGACCAATAGTAAAAAATGAAAAATAGAGAATAAAAAATATAAAGGAGAGCATAAAAATGAATTTACCAAATAAATTAACATTTTTAAGACTTGTACTCGCTGTACCTTTTATATACTTTCTTCAGTTTTCAAATGAGGGAGGATTTAGTTATAGGGCAATAGCTTTTGTTATATTTGTGATAGCATCCCTTACAGATTTTTTTGATGGATACCTAGCAAGAAAACATAATTTGGTAACAGATTTTGGTAAAATTATGGATCCATTGGCTGATAAGGTTCTTGTTATATCAGCATTAGTCATATTTGTTGATTTGGGATATATCCCTTCATGGATGTCAATTGTAGTGATTGCAAGAGAATTTTTAATAAGTGGGATAAGAATGCTAGCTGCTGCTAAAGGAGAGGTTATACCAGCAGGAAAGTTAGGGAAGTATAAGACAACTAGTCAGATGATAGTGATACTTATAATGATTATTTTTGGGGATAACAAGTGGAATATCTATATGATGATGATTCCAGTTATATTAACACTATGGTCTGGTTGGGAATATACTTCTAAAGCAAAACATTATTTTTTAAACTCAAAATAGAAAGAGGTACTAGATATGATTTTAATTGTAAGGATAGTAGATCTATTAGTTAGTGTAATAAACACTCTTATTTTAATAAGGGTTGTTCTTTCATGGTTATCACCAATGTCAAGAAATGGATTTACAGAGTTAATATATAATACAACGGAGCCAATATTAAGACCATTTAGAATGCTTATACCTATAGGAAATATGAGAATGGATATTTCGCCTATTATAGCATATTTCTTTTTTATAGTTTTGAGAAGATTAATTTTTATGCTTATATTTTAATAGGGAAGCTTAAAGCTTCTCTATTTTTGTAATTTAAAAATGAAACTTTTAAGGAGAAAAAGATGGAAGATATAGTGAGTGAATACCATATACCAGTGTTATACAGAGAGTGTATAGATAACTTGGTGGTAGATAAGAATGGAGTATATTTAGATTGTACTTTAGGTGGAGGTGGTCATTCAGAGGGGATCTTAAAAGAACTATCTGAAAATGGACATCTTATATCAATAGATCAAGATCAACAAGCAATAGATTTTGCTAAGAAGAGATTGGAAAAATATGGAAAAAAATGGGAAGTATTTAAGAATAATTTTGAAAATTTAGATATGGTACTATACATGGCTGGATATGATAAAGTTGATGGAATTTTAATGGATATTGGAGTTTCTTCAACACAGTTAGATGATCCAGAGAGGGGATTTTCTTATAGATATGATACAAAGTTAGATATGAGAATGAATAGAAGTAACCCATTATCAGCTTATGAAGTTGTAAACGAGTATCCAGAGGAAAAATTATCTAAGATAATATTTGAATATGGGGAAGAGAGAAATGCTAGAAAGATAGCTAAGTTTATATGTGAAGCTAGAGCTGAGAAAAACATAGAGACAACAGGAGAACTTGTAGCTATAATAAAGAGAGCTTATCCAGAGAGAGCTCAAAAACACCCAGCAAAGAAGACTTTCCAAGCTATTAGAATAGAGGTTAATAGAGAGTTAGAGGTTTTAGAAAAAGCTATAGATAAGGCTGTGGACTCTCTAAAAGTGGGAGGAAGATTGGGAATTATAACTTTCCACTCATTAGAAGATAGATTGGTAAAAACAAAATTTAAAGATTTGGCTACTGCTTGTAAGTGTCCTCCAGGATTGCCAATATGTGTGTGTGGTGGAAAGGCAAAGGTAAAACTAATAACTAAAAAACCAATAGTTCCAGAAGGAGAAGAGGTAAAGTTTAATAACAGAGCACACTCATCAAAATTGAGAGTAGTTGAAAGGATAGGTTAAGATGAGAATTGTAGCAATATTTTTAGTTGGATTGATTTCAGTGTGGTTATACCATGGGAATCTATTAGTTAAGGTATCTAGATTAGAGTTATCCATTAAAACTGGAAATAAACAGTTAGATGAGCTACAAAAAGAGCTTGAAAAAAAAGAATTACAGTACGATTCACTCATGGATTTAGAGAGAATTGGAAATGAGATGAAAAAAAAGAAAAATATGAGTATTTCAAATGAGATAAAGTTCTTTAAAATAGAGGAGTAATACCTAATGTTAAAAAAAAATCAAATAATAGAGATAAAGGTAGATAAGATAGTAAATGGCGGAGAAGGCTTGGGATATTACAATGATTTTGCAGTGTTTGTTCCAATGTCTGTGCCAAATGATATACTAAAAATAAAGATAATATCTGTAAAGAAAAGCTATGCTAGAGGTCTGATAGAGGAGATTGTAGAAGCTGGAGAAGAGAGGGTAGAGGACAGGAGTAAGATAACATTTGAAGATTTTCAAGGTTGTGATTTTGGAATGTTGCAATATTCAGCACAGTTAAAGTATAAAAAACTGATGGTTGAAGATGTGATGAGAAAGATTGGAAAATTAGAAAATGTGAGAGTCAATGATGTATTGGGAAGTGTAGAACCATACCATTATCGTAATAAGATAATAGAGCCGTTCTCTAAGTATAATGGAGAGATTATTACAGGTTTCTTTAAAAGAAAATCACATGACGTATTTCAAGTGGAGGAAAATATATTAAATTCAAAGCTTGGAAATGAGATAATAAGAGAGTTAAAAAAGATATTAAACAGAGAAAAAGTATCGGTTTATGACGAGAAAGAGCACAGTGGAATATTGAGACATATTATGGTAAGAACAAACTCAAAAGATGAAGCTATGGTAGTCTTAATAATAAATGCTACAAAGGTAGAGAAGAGATATAAAGATATCCTAATGGAGTTAAAAAATAAAATAAGTCAAATAAAATCTATATATGTATCGTTGAATAATAGAAGAACTAACTTTGCTTTAGGAGAGAAGAATATCTTTATTTGGGGAGAGAAGAGCATAAAAGAGGAGATTGATGGGATACACTTCAACATCTCACCAAAATCTTTTTTCCAGATAAACTTACCACAAACTAAGAGATTATACAATGTAGCTATAAATTATTTTGAAAATATAGAGAATAAATATATAGTAGATGCTTATTCAGGAACTGGTACTATTGCTATGATACTTTCTAAAAAAGCTAAAAAAGTATATGCAATAGAGCTAGTTGAATCAGCAACACTTGATGGAGTAAAGACAGCACAGGAGAATGAAATAGAGAATATTCAGTTTATAAATGGAGCTGTAGAGGATAAGATGCTAGAATTAATCAACAGAGGAGATAAAGTTGATGCTGTTATTTTTGATCCACCAAGAAAAGGGATAGAGGAAAAAAGTTTGATAAAAACATCAGAGAGTGGAATAAAAGAGATTGTTTATATTTCATGTAATCCATCTACTTTTGCTAGAGATGCTGAAATTTTGACTAGACTAGGTTATAAAATAGATGAAGTACAACCAGTGGATATGTTTCCAGGAACATCTCATACTGAGGTAGTAGGAAGATTTTATAAATAGGAGAAGAGAGTTATGAAAATAATATTGTTTATAGTATTAGCTTATATTTTAGGAGCTTTACCTAATGGTGTATGGATAGGAAAATATTTTAAAAACATAGACATTAGAAACTATGGTAGTAAAAACTCAGGAGCAACTAATGCTTATAGAGTACTGGGAGCTAGATATGGAATAATGGTCCTTATAGCAGATGCATTAAAGGGATTTTTACCACCATTTATAGCTAGTAAATATGGAGTTGAAGGAAATTATTTGTTACTTATAGGTATGATAGCTATAATAGGGCATACACTATCGTTTTTTCTGAACTTTAAGGGTGGAAAAGGTGTTGCAACAAGTTTAGGAGTATTTTTATTTCTAGTTCCAAATGTAACTTTAACACTTTTAATAATATTTATAGTGGTAGTGGCTATTACGAGATACATCTCTCTTGGATCAATAATAGCTTCAATAATGTTACCAATATTAACATATTTTTATCCAATAAAAAATGGAATAGACAGAGTACCATTAGTTATAATGACAGCATTAATAGGTGGATTTGTTGTATATAAACATAAAAGTAATATTGGAAGACTTCTTAATGGAACAGAGAATAAATTCAAACTAAAATAGGAGGAAGTTATGAAAAAAGTTGTTATAATAGGAGCAGGGAGCTGGGGAACAGCTTTAGGACTAGTATTGGCAAGTAAAGAGTATGAAGTTACTATGTGGGAATATGATAGAGAAAAAGCTGAAGAGATTCAAAGCTCAAGAGAGAATAAGAGGTATCTTCCTGGAATAAAGTTTCCAGATAATCTGAATGTAACATCTGAGAGCAAAGATCTATTAAAAGGGATAAAATATGTTATATTTTCAGTACCTTCACAGGTATTAAGAGGTGTAGTTAGAAATTTTTCACACCAGTTAACTGAAGATATGATATTGGTAAATACTGCAAAAGGGATAGAGGTTTCTACTGGAATGAGATTATCTCAAGTTATGAAAGATGAGATAATAGGAAAATATCACAAAAATATAGTGGTATTATCAGGACCAACTCACGCTGAAGAGGTAGCTATAGGAATACCTACAACAATAGTTGCTGCTGGAATAAAAGAGAAGGCTGGAGAGATACAAGAGCTATTTAATACAAAGAATTTTAGAGTGTATCTGAATGAGGATATAGTAGGAGTAGAGCTAGGAGCAGCTGTAAAAAATTGCTTGGCAATAGGAGCTGGAATAGCTGATGGAATGGGATTTGGAGATAATACAAAAGCAGCTTTAATAACAAGGGGAATAGCTGAGATGGTAAGATTTGGAAAGGTTTTAGGTGCTGATGAGAGAACTTTTTCAGGTTTGAGTGGAATAGGAGATTTAATAGTCACTTGTGCAAGTAAGCACAGTAGAAATAGACATGTAGGTGAATGTTTAGGTAAAGGGCAAACAATTGAGGAGATACTAGCAAATATGACTATGGTAGCTGAGGGAGTTCCTACTGTAAAAGCAGTGTATGAACAGGCTAAGAACTTAGGAATATCAATGCCAATTGTAGAGGCTACATACAATATTATTTATAATAATGCCAATGCAAAAAATATGGTAGAAGCTTTGATGGAAAGAGAATTAAAGGTAGAATTTTACTAAGATAAACAAAAAGTGGGGATGTAATATGCTAGATAGGGACCTTATCTCATTTTATTTAGAAGATATAAGAAAATATGATGTTTTAGATAAAAATGAAGAAATAGAATTACTAAAAAAAGCGAAAGCTGGAGATAATGAAGCAAAGAATAGGTTGATTTTATGTAATTTGAGATTGGTAGTTAATATTGCTAAAAGTTATACCAACAGAGGGTTGAGTCTTATAGATTTAATAAGTGAAGGAAATTTTGGATTGATCTATGCTGTTGAAAAATTTGATATAGATAAGGGATTCAGATTTTCTACATATGCTGTATGGTGGATAAAACAATCTATTAATAAAGCTATTATCTGTAAGGGTAGGGGAATTAGAATTCCTTCATATAAATATGATCTTTTAAACAGAGTAAATAAGTATGTAACTCAAAGGGTTAAAGAGGAGGGTGTCTATCCAACTGTAGAAGAGATAGCTCAAGATCTAAAGTTGGATAAGGATAAGGTAGATGATATTATCTTAACTTTCCAAGACCCAATGTCTTTGAGTGCAAGTATAGGTGATGATATATATTTAGAGGATACAATAGCAGATAATATAGATCATACTTTGGAAGATGAGATAATTGAAGAGATTGGAAGAAGTCAGTTGAGAGAGCTTGTAGAGGTACTTGATACACGTGAAAAGCAAATTTTAACCTTAAGATATGGTTTAGATGGTGAAGAGATACATACTTTAGAGGAGATAGGACAAACTTTTAACATAACTAGGGAGAGAGTAAGACAGATTGAAAAGAAAACTTTAAAAAAATTAAAGAATCAATATAGTAAAAATAACAATAAATTCTTTTAATAATGATTTATTCTGAAAGGAGACCATAGAGTGAAGATTATAATAGAAAGATTAGAATTTTTAAAAAGACTGAGAATTATAGAAAAGGTAATAACAGAAAATAAGATCAGACCAATAATATCATGTGCATATGTGGAAACAAGAGGAGATAAACTATTTTTCTGTGGTACAAACTTAGAGTCAACTATTACAACTGAGATGAAGTGTAGTGAGGTAATAGAGGGTGGAAAAATTGTTTTTCAATACCAGTTGGTAGAAGAGTATTTGAAAGAGTTGAAAGACGAGGTTGTGACATTTATCGAAAAAGATGGAAATCTATTGATAGAGAGTTCAGATTCAGCTTCAGAGTTTTCATTGATGGACGCTTCAGATTTTCCTAAAATATTAGTAGATGAAAACTTTTCAGAAAAGACAGAGATCTTTAAAATAGAGAGTCAAGAGTTAGCTAATATATTTGAAAAGGTTAAGTATGCAGCAGCTCTTTCAAGTGACAATTTAGCAATAAACTGTGTAAAAATGGAAAATGAAAAAAACAAATTAAAATTCATTACAACAGATACATATAGACTTGTGTATTTAGAGAAGGAGTTAGATGAGATAACAGAGGATATTGAAGTTAGTATTCCTCTTAATACAGTTGAGTCAATGACAAAATTATTGAGAAGTATAGAGAATACAGAGATAAAATTTTATTTTATAAATAAAAGTATCTTCTTTAAAATGGAAGATGTATTGATTGTAAGTAGGGTTATAGATATGGCATTCCCAAATTATAAGGGAATTTTGAAAAATAATAACTATGATAAAAAACTTACAATAAAAGCGGAAGTATTTATGAAAATGTTAAAAAGAATTATTATTTTTGTAAGAAATAACTCTGAATCAAAATATGGAGCTACTTTTCAATTGAATAGTGGTGAATTAAAAGTAAATGGTGTAAATGAAATTGCTAAAATTAATGAGGAGTTAAAAGTGGAGTATGAGGGGGATAATATAAGAATAGCACTGAATACAAAATTTTTAGCTGATTTCATACAAAATTTAGATAAAGAGAAGGAGATAACTTTAGAATTTATCGCTTCTAATAACTCTGTAAAGATAAGAGAAAATGAGGTAGAGGAGTATATTTATATACTGATGCCATTAGCTTTAAAAGACTAATTTTTCTAAGAAAAAAATAAAATGTACAATTTTTGAAAAAATAAAACTTACAATTATTTAAAAAGTATGATACAATATATTGTACTGCATTAAGAAAACATAGGATTATTCTCTGAATTATAAATTAATAAAAAATTTATTATCTTTTTATCCGCTAAATTGCTTATATAAAATTAGAACAGAGAGATTCCTATAATATGACAGTAAACAACTTATTATAGGACACATAGGTGGACAGATAAGAAATTTGTAATTGTAAGGATGTGAATAATGGAAAAATTAGAAAAATTTAGAGAATTAGGATTAAGTGAGAAAACATTAAAGGCTTTGGCAAAAAAAGGTTATGAACAACCTACTCCAATACAGGCATTAACAATACCAGCTCTATTAAATGGAGATAAAGATATAATAGGACAGGCTCAAACAGGAACAGGAAAAACTGCAGCATTTTCATTACCAATACTTGAGAATTTTGAACCAAATAAAAATATTCAAGCTATAGTATTAGCTCCAACTAGAGAGTTAGCTCTACAAGTAGCAGAGGAGATGAATAGCTTAGCACACGGTAAGAAGATAAGAATTACTCCTGTATATGGAGGACAATCAATAGAGTTCCAAATAAGACAACTAAAAAAAGGAACAGATATCATTGTTGGAACTCCAGGAAGAGTTATGGACTTAATGGATAGAAAACTTATTAAGTTACAAGACTTAAAGTTTTTCATTCTTGATGAAGCAGATGAGATGTTAAATATGGGGTTTGTTGAGGATATAGAAAAGATTCTTGAAGCGACAAATGAAGATAAGAGAATGCTATTTTTCTCAGCAACTATGCCAAATGAGATATTGAAGATAGCTAAAAATCATATGAAAGAGTATGAAGTATTAGCTGTAAAAGCTAGAGAGTTAACAACAGATTTAACTGACCAAATATATTTTGAAGTGCATGAGAGAGATAAATTTGAAGCTTTATGCAGAATAATTGATTTAACAAAAGAGTTCTATGGAATTGTTTTCTGTCGTACAAAAAATGATGCTAACGATCTAGTAGGAAAGTTAAATGATAGAGGGTATGATGCTGAAGGATTACATGGAGATATTAGCCAAAACTATAGAGAAGTTACTTTGAAAAGATTTAAGGCTAAAAAGATAAATGTACTTGTAGCAACTGATGTAGCTGCTAGAGGTATAGACGTAAATGATCTATCACATGTAATTAACTACTCTATTCCTCAAGAAGCTGAGAGTTATGTACACAGAATAGGAAGAACTGGAAGAGCAGGAAAAGAGGGAACTGCTATTACATTTATAACTCCACAAGAGTATAGAAGACTTCTTCAGATTCAAAGAATAGTTAAAACTGAGATCAGAAAAGAGAGAGTACCTGAAGTTAAAGATGTAATTCAAGCTAAAAAGTTTAGACTTATGGAAGAGTTAAATGGAATTTTAGCTGAAGGAAACTATGATAACTTTAAAGAGTTTGCTAAGGAACTTTTAAACGGTGAGCAAGCATTGGATATAGTATCAGCTCTATTGAAACATGCTTATGATGATATTCTAGATGAAAATAATTACAATGAGATAAGTGAAGTTAAGCTAGAAAAATCTGGAAAAGTTAGATTGTTTATAGCATTGGGAAGAAAAAATGCTATGACTCCTAAGAAATTGGTGGACTATGTAATAAAAAGATCAAAAGTTGATGATAGAAAGATAAAAAATGTAGAGGTATTTGAAAATTTCTCATTTATGTCAGTTCCATTTACAGAAGCTGAAATGATACTTGAAGCATTCCAAAAAGAGAAAAATGGAAAGAAACCATTAGTAGAAAAAGCTAAGGATAAATCAGGGGACTCTAGCAAAGGTAAAGAGAGAAAAGAGAACTCAAGAAGAAAGAAAAAAGAGAACTAAAAATAATTAAATAGAAGAAGGGAGAAATTTTTATTCAATAAAATTTCTCCTTTTTTCATAAAAAAATATAATTACTACTCAAAGCTCTCTATTTATGGTATAATTAGAGCATTGAAAGCTAAGTTAGGAAGTGAAAAAATGGGAAGAATAGTATATTTTACAGGTGGAGCTAGGAGTGGAAAGAGTCTTCAAGCAGAAAAATATATTTTTGATAAAGAGTATACACAGAAAATATATTTAGCTACTTCAATTCCATTTGATGATGAGATGAAAGCTAGGGTAAAAAAGCATAAAGAGCAACGAGGAGAAAATTGGATAACAATTGAAGGGTATAGCAATCTCATTGAAAAAATTTCACCATATGCAGAGAGAGATGGAGTAATTCTTTTAGATTGTCTAACTAATATGGTAACCAATCTTATGATAATGGATAGAGAGTGCGATTGGGATAATATCTCAACTGATGAAGTAGATAGGATAGAATTAGAGATTAAAGATGAGGTTGAAAGCTTTTTTGAGTATGTGAAAAATCAAAAGATAGATGTGGTAGTTGTTTCCAATGAGTTGGGAATGGGGGTTGTTCCAGCCTATCCGCTAGGAAGATATTTTAGAGATATATGTGGAAGAATGAATCAAATAGCTGGAACTTATGCAGATGAGGCCTATATGGCAGTATCAGGTTTACAATTAAAATTAAAATAGATGTAATGGAGGAAATATATGAACGGAATAGCACTACTTTTTAAATTTATGACAAGATTACCCGTTGGGTTTGAGCCAAAATTTGATTCAGATAACTTAGGAAAGAGTATGAAATTTTTTCCTATAGTTGGAATGGTAATGGGAATAATTTTATTTGGATTTTACTGGGGGTTAAGTTATATAATTTATTCGCCAATGGTAATGGCTGTAATATTAGTGATAATAGAGGTAATTTTAACAGGTGGATTACATTTAGATGGACTTGCAGATACTTTTGATGGAATATTCAGTTATAGAAGTAAGCAGAAGATGCTGGATATAATGAAGGACTCAAGATTGGGGACAAATGGTGGATTAGTATTAATACTTTATTTTATACTTAAGGTTGCTCTAATCTATGAATTGGAAATGGTTGTAGGTCTATCAACTGGGGTTATATTTTTATTGATCCCAGCTTTTGCAAGATTAAATAGTGTAATTAACTGTGCTTCAGCTCCATATGCAAGAGCTACTGGAATGGGAAAAACTTTTGTGGATCATACTAATTCTTGTGGAGTGTTAGTGGCAACAGTACTAACTTTAATATATGGTGCAGTTGTATGTAAGATTTTTATGCTACCTTATACACTATTAATTACAATACCAGTATTAATGGTGTTAGGATACATATTTGCAAAACTTATGACTAGAAAAATAGGTGGAATAACAGGAGATACATTGGGAGCTGTTGTTGAACTTTCAGAGGTAATAGGAATATTCGTTTTATATGTGTGTACAGCTGTTTTACTATAGAGGTGTAATATGGGAAAACTTATCTTAGTGAGACATGGACAGACAGATATGAATGTAGATGGAACATATTTTGGTTGGTTGGATCCAGAGCTTAATAGTAAGGGAAGAGAGCAGGTAAAGAAAGCTACAACCAAGTTATCTCAGATTCATTATGATAATATCTACTCTAGTGATTTAAGGAGATGTTATGAAACAGCTCAGATGATAAATTATTTAAATAGAGATATAGTTACAGATAAAAGGCTAAGAGAGATAAATTTTGGAATTTTTGAAGGACTTACCTATGAGGAGATAAAGAAAAAATATCCTGAAGAGTGTGAAAGAAGTGAAAAAGAGTGGGAAACTTATAACTTTGTTTCTGGAGAGAGTCCGAGAGATATGCAAAAAAGAGCAGTGGAGTTTGTGGAACAGCTAGATCTTACAAAGGATAATCTAGTGATAACTCACTGGGGAGTTATCAATTGTATATTGAGTTGGTATTTCTCTAAAGAGTTGGAGAGTTATTGGAAGTATTCATTAGAAAATGGTGGGATCTGTGTAATTGAATTTGTAGATAAATATCCTGTAATGAAGGGATTAAACATATAAATAGGGTGATAAAAGTGAAGGGAATAAAGAGTATTTTAGGGAGTGTAGACGGAAAAGATCTAGAGAGCATAAAATTAGCTCAAGAGGAATTGGATAGAAAGATGAAACCACAGGGAAGTTTGGGAGTGATAGAGAAGATTGCTCTAAAATTGGCGGGGATATATGGATATCCAGTAAAAAATATAGATAAAAAATGTCATATTGTAGCTTCTGCAGATAATGGGATTATTGAAGAGGGGATATCTTCATGTCCAGAGGAGTATACAAGAATAGTATCAGAGGCAATGCTGAATAGAATAGCTTGTATTGGGTTGTTTACAAAAAGATTGGGCGTTGAGTTTAATTTAGTAGATATTGGAATAAAGGAAGCAATTCCAAGAGAGTATGCCAATCTGTATGATAGAAATGTAAAAAGAGGAACTAATAACTTTTACAAAGAGCCAGCAATGAGTAGAGAAGAGTGTTTGAAAGCTATAGAGATAGGTATGGATATGATAAAGGAAAAATCTGAAGGAGTAACTATTTTTTCAAATGGGGAGATGGGAATAGGAAATACTTCTACAAGCTCTGCAGTATTATACTCTTTAACTAGAGGAGATATAGATGAGATAGTAGGAAGAGGTGGAGGTCTTTCTGATTCTGGATTACTAAAAAAGAAAAAAGTGATAAAAGAGTCTTGTGAAAGATATAATACATTTGAGATGGATCCTGTTGATATCTTAGCTCATGTTGGTGGTTTGGATATAGCTTGTATGGTGGGAATGTATCTAGGAGCCTTAAAATATAGACAGTTGATGCTTGTAGATGGTTTTATCTCAGCAGTAGCAGCTTTAACAGCTTGTAGAATAGAGCCAAAAGTAAAAGATTTTATACTTCTTACACATATGAGTGAAGAGCCAGGAATGAAGGTTGTATTGGATAATTTAGATGAAAAAGCTTTTTTGAATATGGAGATGAGATTGGGAGAAGGAACAGGTGCTGTACTCACTTATCCAATGATAGAGTGTGCTATTGATATGATAAACGGGATGAAAACACCAGTAGCTGTATATGAACTTTTTAAATAGAACTCTTTTTAGGAGGAAGATATATGGAGAGTAAAGTTGAGGGTCATAGAGAAAGACTTAGAAAAAAATATTTACAGGGAGGCTATTCAGCTTTTCACGAATATGAGATACTAGAACTTTTATTGACATATGTGATACCTAGAAAAGATACCAAGCCAATAGCTAAAGAGTTGATAGAAAAATTTGGAAATTTAGACAATGTAGTAAGTGCTAATTATGAGGAGCTTTATAGTATAACAGGGATAAAGGAGAGCAGTGCAATCTTTTTAAAAATATTGGGAGATCTATCTAAAAATCTCTATAGAGGAGAATTAGAGAGAGAGGAGATACAGCTTAGAGATAAAAACTCTCTTTTGAGATATTTGAGAAGTGAGATTGGATTTTCAAATCGAGAGGAGTTTAAAGTCTTATTTGTAAATAATTTCAATGTACTTACAGGGAGTGAAACTCTTTTTACAGGAACAATAGATAAGAGTGCTGTATATCCGAGAGAGATCTTAGAGAGAGCTTTGTTTTATAAGGCTAAGGGAGTGATATTTGCACACAATCACCCTTCTGGAAATATTAGACCTTCTAAGCAGGATATACAGATAACTGAACATATGAAAGAGGTTTTAGAACTGGTTGAAATAAAGTTATTAGAGCATATAATTGTGACAAGAGACGGATATTTTAGCTTTTTAGAAGAAGGCTTGATTTAGAAGCTTGTATTGTGACAAAAATTATGATAAGATGATATAAAATATGTGTGTAGTAAAACTTGGAGGATTAATGGAAAATTTAAATAAAGAACAACAAGAGATACCTCAAGAACCTAAATTTTATAATGTATTAGGAGTTATGTTTGAGGTTACTAAGAAGAGATATTACTTTGAAGTTGTAGATAAAGTTGAGTATAAAAAGGGAGATAAGGTAATAGTCGATACTATAAGAGGAAAAGAGATTGGAGTAGTTTATGGAGAACCAAGAATGGTAAATGAAAAAGATCTAGTTCTACCTTTGAAACCAGTGTTGAAAAAAGCAAGTAAAGAGGAAGAGGAGAAGTACAAAGAGTTAAAAAAACTATCTCTAGAAGCTAAAAATATCTGTAAAGAGAGAATAAATCATCATAAATTACCAATGAAACTTGTAGAAACTGAGTATACATTTGATAAGACAAAATTGATATTTTACTTTACAGCAGAGGGAAGAATAGATTTTAGAGATCTGGTAAAGGATTTGGCTAATATATTTAGAGTTAGAATAGAGTTGAGACAGATCGGTGTTAGAGATGAAGCTAGAATATTGGGTACAGTAGGAGTATGTGGAAAAGAGCTATGTTGTAGAACTTTTATTAATAAATTTGACTCTGTATCTATAAAGATGGCAAGAGATCAGGGATTGGTAATAAATCCAGCAAAAATCTCTGGAGTATGTGGAAGATTACTTTGCTGTATAAATTATGAGTATCAGCAATATGAAGAAGCATTAAGACGTTATCCAGCAGTTAATCAGCATGTAAAGACTCCAAGTGGAGATGGAAAAGTTATGAGTATAAGTCCTTTAAATGGGTATCTGTTTGTAGATGTAGAGAATAAAGGTATGATAAAATTTGATGTAGATGAGATTAGATTCAATATAAAAGAGGCAAATAGATTGAAAAATGCTAAGACAGCAGAGGAGTTAGCTCATAAGGAGTTAGAGAAGGAATAGTTATGTTGTGTAAAGATGAAAATATGACATTACTAAAGGATGATTATAAGATTATTCAAAAAATAAATGGATTTAGATTTTCAGTAGATGCAGTGATACTATCAGACTTTTTTTTACCTAGTAAAAGTGGAAAAATATTGGATATAGGAACTGGAAATGGAGTGATTCCAATACTACTCTATGCTAAGGATAAGGGAAAGGATATAACAGGGATAGATATTCAAGAGGAGAATGTTCTATTAGCTAAAAAAAATGTAACATTAAATAGCTTAGACGAGTATATAAAAATAATAGGTTGTGATATCAAGGATTATTCAATGGGTAATTCCTTTGATTATATAGTTTCAAACCCACCATATATGAAGGTAGATGGAAAGAAACAAAATGATTTAACAAGTAAGGCTATAGCTAGACACGAGATAAAACTTAACTTATTGGAGCTTGTAAAAAGTGCTAAAAAACTTTTAAAACCAAGAGGAAGTTTTACCTTTGTACACCAAAGTTATAGATTTACAGAGATTGCAAAAGTATTGGAAGAGTGTGGTTTTTCTCTGAAAAGAGTGAGATTTGTCTATTTTTCTAAGGAGAAAAATTCAAATCTTGTTTTGATTGAAGCTTGGAAAGGAAAAAAAGCACAACTGGAGATAATGCCTCCTCTTTTTCTTGAGGAGAGTGGTTATTAAAAGAGAAAAAAGTAACTATAATTGATTGACAACGAGATTTTTATTATCAAAACAGAAGGAGAAAATTTACGAGAACAAAATGGAACTTTTAAAATTTGTTGAACAAGATGATCTAAAAGGATTTAAAGAAAATTTAGATATGGACTCTATTGAGGAGTTGGATGATAAGAAAAATACAATTTTACATCTTTGTGTAGAAATGGGTAAGTATGAGTTTGTAGATGCTTTATTATACAATGGGGCAGATCCTAATGCTAAGAATAAAGATGGAAATACAGCTCTACATATTTCAGCTCAAAAAGATAGTGGAAAGATAATGGAAATTTTATTAGAATTTGGTGGAGATTTAGATATAAAAAATAATCATCAGAGAACAGCTATTAACTTAGCAAGAGTTTCTAAGTCAAACAATGTACTAAAAGTTATTGAAAATAGTGGTGCTGATTATGTAGGAGCTGGAAGTGGCTTTGAAAAGATGAGTCATCATAGAAGATTAGAAGATTATTAAAATAATTGTAAATAAAAAAGAAGAAAGTTGGATAAACAATTTTCTTCTTTTTTTCATTAAATAGTATAAAGATTATTTCAAAACTTTTTCATATGCTATTTTATCCCCAGCAATAAATACTAATCCACAATACTCATAACCATTTTTTTCAAATAGGTGTTTCATAGTTAGATTGTCAGGTGCAGTATCAACTCTTACTGATGAGATATTTTTACTTATTGCTAAATTCTCAGCAAACTTAAAAAGTTCACTTCCATACCCCTTTCCTCTAAGAGTTTTATGCATAGCACATCTATGTATAGAAGCGTACTCAGAATCAGTTTTCCAAGCTCCTCTAATAGCTCTATAGATCTCATCATCAACAAAATCTACCACAAGATATCCTCTTACAAGATTATCTACAATTAAAACATATCCTATCTTTTTTTCTATATCTCCTAAGATAACCTCTCTATTTGGATATTCTCCACTCCATTGAGTAAGACCATTTTCTTTCATATAGTCTTTAGCATGGGATATTATCTCTAAAATATCTTCTACATCTTTAATTTCAGCTTTTCTAAAATTCATCTTTTCCTCCAATTTAATAAAAATTAACTAAATTATATAGTGCTAAAAATTCTTTGTCAATATTTAAGACGAATTTACAAAGATTTTACAAAAAATAAATAATAAATTAACATAGAAAAGATAAAATTAATTTGTCAAAGAAATTAAAATAGTGTGGAGGGAATTTATGTTAAGTAGAAAAAAAATAATGTTTTTAGGAATGACAATGATGGCAGTGACAAGCTTTGCACAAGCTAAGTATGTATTCTATTTTATAGGAGATGGAATGGGAGCAGGTCAAAGACAGATAACTGAAGAGTTTAAAAAACAGGTATTAAAAAAAGATGAAAAATTATTGATGAACTCACTACCAACAGTAGGAATAACAACTACTTATTCAGCAGACACTTTAATAACAGATTCAGCAGCAGCAGGAACAGCCTTAGCAACAGGACACAAAACTAACAATGGATATATAGCAAAAGATAAAGATGGAAAAGATTTGAAAACCCTTTTAGAAATAGCACAAGAAAAAGGTATGGCAACAGGATTAGTAACAACTACAAGAATAACTCATGCAACTCCAGCTGTATTTGCTTCACATAATATAGATAGAGATGATGAAAATGGCATAGCTGTTGATTATGTGGATAGTGGTGTAGATTATTTAGCTGGGGGAGGATATAGACATTTTGTTGGAAAAAATAGTGGATTAACAAGTAAAAGAAAAGATGATAGAGATTTAATAGGTGAATTTAAAGAGAGAGGATATCAAGTATATTTAGGGGAAAAATCAATAAAAGATTTTGAGAAGTGGAATCCTAAAGAGGGAGAAAAAGTTTTGGCTACTTTTAAAGCTTCACATATGCCATATACAATAGATGATAAAAATGGAGAGTATCCAACTTTAAAAGAGATGACTGATAAGGGAATAGAACTTTTATCTAAAGATAAGGATGGATTCTTTATAATGGTAGAGGGAGGAAGAATAGACCATGCTTCTCATGCTCAAGATGTTGCAGGGACAATATATGATACTCTAGCTTTTGATGATGCAATAAAATCAGCATATGAATTTTATAAAAAATATCCACAAGATACATTAATAGTTGTAGCAGCTGACCATGAAACAGGTGGAATGGGAATGGGATTTGGGAATAATTACTATATGAAATTAGATGAGCTAAAAAATGTAAAAGTCTCAATAGAAGATACATTACAAGGGATATATAAAGGGGATAAAACAGAGTATTTTAACTATATTGAAAAAAACTTAGGACTTAAAAATTTAACTGATAAAGAAAAAGAAAGTATTTTAAGAGCTATGAAAATAGAAGATGAGAAGGAAGAGGTTGGAGATACATTTGGTGGATATAGTCCTACTGCAATAGCTGTAGCCCATATTATATCAGAAAGATCAGGAATGCAATGGACTACTTTTGCACATACAGGAGTACAAGTACCATTGGCAGTTGTAGGTGAAGGAGCAGAGAAATTTACAGGATTTAAAGATAATACTGATGTGGCTAGAAGTATAGCTAACAGCATGGGAAAAGAGATAAAATAACCTTAGGGGGTTAATTAGGTTGAAAAAAATAGGAGTTATGATAATAGTATTTTCTCTTGCTTTTCTAATTTTTAATGAAAAAATAAGAGAATGTATAGATGAAAAAGTATTAAAAAAAGAGCAGATAGGGAGAGTTATATCAATAGATAACAGTAATATGATAACTCAAGGAATCTCTAGAATAGGAAGTCAAAATTTAGAAGTAGAGATATTAAGTGGAAAGTATCAAGGGGAAGTAATAGAGATAAATAATTTATTGAATGGTAGTATGGAATATGATGAGGTTTATTCAACTGGAGATAAAATTTTAGTTGCAATTTTGGAGAATGAGGGTGAAATAGTAGGGAAAGCACTATCGTTATTAAGAATGGATAAAATTATGGAGCTAGGCTGTATTTTTATAGTTTTATTATTAATCTATGCTAGAGGAATAGGATTTAAATCACTTATATCATTTGTGGGAAGTGTAGTAATAATTTGGGAATACTTAATACCTGCATTAAAAGATGGTGAAAATATATTTTTTATAACAATTATAACTTTAGTATTTTTATCAGCATTGATTATTTTTTTAGTAGCAGGATTTACACGAAAGGGTATCACAGCTTTTTTAGGAACAATGTCTGGATTATTTACTACAGCAAGTTTAACTTTTCTTTTTGGAGATATATTTAGGATAGATGGAATGAATCAGCCTTTTGCTCAAAGTGTTGTTTTTGCAAGTGCTATGAGAATAGATATATTAAAAATATTTTATTCAGCTATAGTGATAGGTGCAAGTGGAGCTGCAATGGATATAGCAATGGATATGGCAGCAACAATAGAGGAGTTAAAATATCATAATCCTAAAATTTCAACTCATCAACTAATAAAATCTGGATTTAATGTAGGGAGATCTGTAATAGGAACAATGACAACCACATTGTTATTAGCATATTCAGGAGGATTTTTAACTTTAATGATGCTATTTTTAGAAAGAGATATGACATTGTTACAGATTTTAAATATGAAGCTGATAACTTCTGAAATAATTAAAATAATAATAGGGAGCATAGGGTTAGTGGTAGTAGCTCCAATGACAACTTATATAGGGGGAGTGATTTACTCTTTACAAATAGATATAGAGAGTATCTTAAAAAAGAGATGTCCACTTAAAAAAGTTTTTAATATAATTTTAAAATAAGAAAAATTAGAAAATAGGATTGTTGTAAAGAGAGACAACAATCCTATTTTTATTATTATTTCTTATGATATAGGGAGTAAATATGGTATAATTAAATTATAAAAATAAAAAAGGTGATTCAATGTTTAAATTACATTCTAAATATACTCCTATGGGAGATCAACCACAGGCAATAAAAAAAATAGTTGAGAATATAGATAATGGGATAGCAGACCAAGTACTTCTAGGGGTAACAGGATCTGGAAAGACTTTTACTATTGCTAATATAATAAAAGAGACAGATAGACCAGCACTTATATTAGCTCCAAACAAAACATTGGCGGCACAATTATACAGTGAATATAAATCATTTTTTCCAGAGAATGCTGTTGAATACTTTGTATCTTATTACGATTACTACCAACCAGAAGCATATATAGCTGTAACAGATACATATATAGAAAAAGATTCATCTGTAAATGATGAGATAGAAAAATTGAGACAGGCAGCAACAGCAGCTTTAATTAATAGAAGAGATGTAATAATAGTAGCTTCTGTATCGGCTATTTATGGATTAGGATCAGCTGAAACATATAAGAAGATGACAATTCCTATTGATAGAAAAACAGGGATTGGTAGAAAAGAGCTAATCCAAAGATTAATAAGTATTAGGTATGAAAGAAATGATCTAGCTTTTGAAAGAGGAAAGTTTAGAATAAAGGGAGATGTAATAGATATATATCCTTCGTATATGGAGAGTGGATATAGATTGGAGTTTTGGGACGAGGACTTAGAAGAGATCTCAGAGATAAATACTTTAACAGGACAAAAAATAAAAAAGAATCTAGAGAGAATAATGATATATCCAGCTACTCAATATTTGACTGAAGATGGAGATGTAGAAAGAATAATAGCAGAGATTCAAAAGGATAAGATAGAAGAGGTTAAAGCCTTTGAAGAGAAGGGAAAACTTTTGGAGGCTCAGAGATTGAAACAGAGGACAGAGTATGATATAGAGATGATAAGAGAGATTGGATATTGTAAGGGTATAGAAAACTATTCTAGATACCTATCAGGAAAGGGAGTAGGAGAGACACCAGATACACTATTACAGTATTTTCCAAAGGATTTTGTTACATATATTGATGAGTCACACATATCTGTTCCTCAGATTAGGGGAATGTATAATGGAGATAGGGCAAGAAAAGAAGCTTTGGTGGATAATGGCTTCAGATTGAAATCAGCACTTGATAACAGACCTTTGAGATTTGAAGAGTTCCGAAGATTAACTGGACAGACAGTTTTTGTTTCAGCGACTCCAGGAGATTTTGAAATGGTTGAATCAGATGGAAATATAGCTGAACAATTGATTCGTCCAACAGGGATATTAGATCCTGAGATAGAGGTCAGACCAACTAAAAATCAAGTAGATGATCTAATGGAAGAGATCAGAGTGAGAGCAGAGAAGAGAGAGAGAGTTTTGGTTACAACACTTACTAAAAAGATGGCAGAGGAACTCACAGAGTATTATTTGGGACTTGGAATTAGAGTTAAATATATGCACTCAGATATAGATACATTGGAGAGAATAGATATAATAAAAGGGTTACGTAAAGGTGAATTTGATGTACTGGTTGGGATAAACTTACTTAGAGAGGGATTGGATATACCAGAAGTTTCTCTTGTAGCTATATTGGAAGCAGATAAAGAGGGATTCTTAAGAAGTAGGCGTTCATTGGTCCAAACTATAGGAAGAGCAGCTAGAAATGTAGAGGGAAGAGTTATACTTTATGGAGATATTTTAACAGATTCTATGAAGGCAGCTATAGATGAAACATATAGAAGAAGAAAGATACAAAATCAGTATAATATAGAGAATGGTATAGATCCTAAGACAGTGATAAGAGAGATAAGTGAAGATGTTATAAATCTAGATTATGGACTACCAGAGGAATTGACAAAAGATAAAGATATCAAGAGTTTTAGTTCAAAGAGTGATATTGAGAAAGAGATAGGAAAACTTGAAAAAGAGATTGTAAAACTATCTAAGGAGCTGGATTTTGAAAATGCTATAATAAAAAGAGATGAGATGATAAAATTAAAAAAATTGTTACTAGATTTTTAATTTGAGGGAGAATTATGTTTGAAGAGAGAACTTATTCAGTAACTGAATTTAATAGAATGATAAAAGGGTATATAGAAGATAACCCAAATTTGAAAGAGTTTTTTTTGGAAGGGGAGCTTTCAGGAGTAACCTATTATAAAAGTGGACATCTCTATTTTAATTTGAAAGATAAAGAAGCACAAATAAAGTGTGTGGCTTTCAAGTATAAATTTAAGAGAATAGCTGAAGATTTAAAAGATGGAGATTCAGTTAAATTATTTGGAGATGTTGGCTTTTATGAAAATAGAGGGGATTTCCAAGTTTTAGTTAGACATATTGAAAAGAAAAATATGTTGGGGGATATGTTTGCTAAGTTAGAAGAGTTAAAAAAAGAGATGGAAAAGAAGGGATATTTTTCACCTCTCTACAAAAAACCACTACCTAACTATCCAAGAAATATTGGTGTAGTTACAGCAATTACAGGAGCAGCTGTACAGGATATAATAAAAACAGTGAAAAAGAGAGATAATACTATAAATATATATGTGTATCCAGCTAAAGTACAGGGAGTGGGGTCAAGTGATGAGATAGTGAGAGGGATAGAGGTTCTAAATCAGATTCCTGAAATAGATATGATAATAGCTGGAAGAGGTGGAGGAAGTATAGAGGATCTATGGGCTTTTAATGAAGAAAAAACAGCTATGGCATTTTTTAATTCTGAAAAACCAATAATATCAGCAGTAGGGCATGAGATAGATAACCTTTTGACAGACTTAGTTGCAGATGTAAGAGCAGCTACTCCAACACAGGCAGTAGAGCTATCTGTTCCAGAGAGAAAGAGGAGTATAGAGGGATTAGAGGATAGAGAGAGATACCTAAATACTCTTATGAAGAACATATTAAATAAGAAGAGAAAAGAGTTAGAGAGCAGAGAGAATAACTACTACATAAAGAGTTTTTCAAAAGTGATAGAGGAGAAAAACAGTGTTTTAGTTGAGAGGGAGAGAAGGCTACAACAGGCTATTACCTATTACATAGAGGGTAAAAGAAATAGTTTGGAGAATAAGATACAGAGATTGATAACTTTAAATCCTCTAAAAACATTGGAAAGAGGGTATAGTGTTGTTAGTAAGGCTGGTGTTAGCATAAAAAGTGTAGATGATTTAGATATAGGAGAGGAGATTGATATCAGATTAAATGATGGATCAATTTCAGGAAGAGTAGAGAAGATTATAAAGATTTGAGGAGATATTTGATGAAGAAGATAGTAAGTTTATTGTTTTTAATGGGAAGCTTAGTTTATGGAGAGGGATTTTTATTCTGGAAAGGGGACAGTGAAAAAGAGAAAGTAGATGTAAGTAGACAAGAGATGAATCAGAGATGGGAGAGAATAAAAGAGTTGGATCAACAGATCTCTTTTGATAGGGATAAATGGAGATTACAGAAGAATTATAAGGAGTATAAAAAGGAATTTGACATCTATATGGATTATCTACAAAACAACAGTAATGAGCTTTTTAATGTGGGAGATTACTACTTTAAAAATGGAAGATATGAAAAAGCTTATGAGGTTTTTTCAAGGGATAATACAAACATAAAGAATGTTTTTGGGGCAGCTACATCAGCAAGATTTTTAAATGACAATGAGAATGCATTGAGACTCTACACTCAGAGTATAGAGATGGATCCTAATTTCTATGAAGCATATTTAGGAAGAGGGGTTATAAATAGAAATATTGGAAACTATTCAGAGGCTATCAATGATTTTAATAAGTATATGAAATATAGACAAGATGAAGCAGTATATACAGGGCTTGGAGATGTTTATATGATAACTAAAAATTATGGAGAAGCAAAAAATATATTGGAAGTTGGAAGAAATAGATATCCTAATTCGAAGGTAATAAGAGATATGTTAATAAGACTATATGCAGAGCTAAAAAATAATTAAAATCACAAAAGAGGTGAGGGGCTTGGAGTGGTATAGGTTAAAAGTGGTGGATATAAAAGACAGGACATTTAGAATACTACTGAAGTTCTTTGAAGAGTATGAAGATATTTTTAAAGTTGATAAAAGAGTGTTACAAGATAGCTACAAATTGGAGATTGAAGAGATAGAAAAGATTTGGGACTCTCAAAAAGTAGACTTGAAAGAGGAGATAGAAAAATTAAAAGAGAATAGAGTGTCTCTTCTTTTTATCAAAGATGGAGATTATCCAGAGGAGTTAAAAAATATAGCAAAACCACCAATATTTATGTATTATAGAGGAGATATTTCTATTCTAAAAGGGAAAAAGATAGGGGTAGTAGGGACAAGAAGGCCCACCTCATACGGAAAGATAGCTTGTGAAAAATTAGTAAGAGAGTTGGTGGAAAATGGAGTAACAACTGTCAGTGGACTAGCAAGTGGAATTGATAGAATCTGTCATCAAAAAACATTGGAAAATGGGGGAAAGAGTATAGCAATTGTGGGTAGTGGATTGGATGTGGTATACCCTAAAGAGAATGAGAGATTATGGCAAGAATTAGGAGAAAAGGGTTTAATTATGAGTGAATATCCTTTAGGAACGTTGCCGTATGCTTACAATTTTCCAATGAGAAATAGAGTAATAGTTGGAATTTCACAAGGTATAACAGTGGTTGAAAGTAAGATAAAAGGTGGAAGTTTAATTACAGCTGAATTGGCATTGGAGGAGGGAAGAGAGGTATTTGCAATCCCTGGTGAGATCTTTTCTCCTGTGTCAGAGGGGTGTAATAATCTTATAAAAAATTCGAGTGCTAAATTAGTAACCTCTGTGGAGGATATATTAGATGAATTTAATTGGAAAAAGAGAGTAAGTGAGGAAAAAAAGAAATTAAATTTGACAGAATATGAAGAAAAAATATACAATGTTCTTGAGAGAGAAAAAAATCTAGATGAGATTATTATGGCAACTTTGATGAAACCAGGTGAAATACTATCTATTTTAATGGATTTAGAAGTAAAAAAAGTGGTGATGAGTGTTCCTGGAGGAAAGTATAGGAGAAAAATTTAAATAGAAATCTTGATTTTTTTTTAAGAATTTAGTAGAATGAAACGGAAAAGAGATAATAGAGCAACAGGGGTGAAGTAAGTGGCAAAGACAACAGATAAAAAAAATTTAGTAATAGTTGAGTCACCAGCGAAAGCTAAGACAATTGAAAAAATTTTGGGAAAGAATTTTCAGGTTGTAGCATCATTTGGACATGTGAGAGATTTACCTAAGAGTAAATTAGGAGTGGATGTGGAGAATAATTTTACTCCGTCATACTCTACAATCAAGGGAAAAGGTGATGTAATAAAGAATCTTAAAGCTTTGGCAAAAAAATCAGATAAAGTTTATCTAGCATCTGACCCTGATAGAGAAGGAGAGGCAATAGCTTGGCACATAGCTTATGCTTTAAAATTAGATGAAAACGACACTAATAGAATAGAGTTTAATGAGATAACTGAACACGCAATAAAGGAATCGATTACTCATCCGAGACAGATCGATATGAACAAGGTCAATGCCCAACAAGCTAGAAGAATATTGGATAGATTGGTAGGGTATGGAATAAGTTCACTGCTTTGGAAGAGTATAGCTTCTAATACCAGTGCTGGTAGAGTGCAATCAGTGGCTTTAAAACTTATTTGCGATTTAGAAAATGAGATAAAAAAATTCGTGCCAGTAAAATTTTGGGAGGTAAAGGGAGATTTTTCCAACAAACTAAAATTAGCTCTATATAAAGTAGAAGGAAAAAAAGTTGATAGATTAACTGATGGGAATGTTGTAAAAGAGATAAAATCAATAGAGAAAAAGGAATTTACAATTAGTGAGGCTAAGGTAAGTAAGAGAACTAAGAACTCACCACTACCTTTAAAGACTAGTACTTTACAGCAGTTAGCTTCATCATATTTGGGATTTTCAGCTTCCAAAACTATGAGAGTGGCACAGGGGCTATATGAGGGTATAGATGTAAATGGAACTCATAAAGGTTTGATTACCTATATGAGAACAGACTCTACAAGAATCTCTGAAGATGCTCAAGAGATGGCTAAAAACTATATTTTAGAGAACTTTGGTAAAGAGTATCTAGGAGTGAAAAAAGAGAGTAAAAGTAAGCAGAAGATCCAAGATGCTCACGAGGCAATACGTCCAACAGATATAAACTTAACTCCAAGTATATTGGAGGTCTCTTTAGATAAGGATCAATTGAAATTATATAAATTGATTTGGGAGAGATTTTTGATATCTCAATTAGCTCCAATGAAGTATGAACAGTTTGAATTGGTAGCTACATATGATAAATTTGACTTTAGAGGAACAATCAATAAGATAATATTTGATGGTTATTATAAAATATTTAAAGATGAAGATGAATTGCCATTAGGAGATTTCCCAGAGATTAAGATAGGGGATAAAACTAAATTAGAAAAATTACATATTAAAGAGGATTTCACAAAACCACCTTCAAGATTTACAGAGTCATCTCTTGTAAAAAAATTGGAGGCAGAAGGAATAGGAAGACCTTCAACTTATGCTTCAATAATAGAGACATTGAAGAAGAGAGAGTATGTAAAAATAGAGGGGAAAAGCTTTATTCCAACAGAGTTGGGATTTGAGATAGAAGATGCTTTAGATAAAAACTTTCCAAATATAATGAATGTAAAATTTACAGCTGAAATGGAGAATCAATTAGACGAGGTGGCAGAGGGAGAAGAGAACTGGATAACTCTACTTTCTGTATTCTATAAAGAGTTAAAAGAGTACATAGACAAGTTTGCTGAGAAGGTAGAGGAGGAAGCTAATCGTAGAATAGAATCAGATGTACCTTGTAGCTGTGGTAAGGGAAATATGATATTAAAAACAGGAAGGTTTGGAAGATACCTAGCTTGTCCAGAGGTTGATAAGGACGGGGAGTGCAAGGAAAAAATATCTTTGAAAGGGATAGATATTCCAGCTGAAGAGATAAAACAAGGTAAGATCTTTGTGAGAGATAAGGTAGAAGAATTAGTTAAAACTAAGCAAGGAAAAGCTACAGATGTAAAAACTGAAAATGGAGATATGTATCTATTGAAAGTTGGAAGATTTGGTAGCTATTTAGAGAGTGAAAAATATGTTCAAGATAATTTAAGAATGCCATTACCACCAGAGATAAGAAAAGCTTTAGCTAACAATCAGATTCAAGAGAAAGATGGAGTTATGCAGATAAATGCAGAGCTTTCAAAACTATTAGCTGAAGATGAGAAGATTTTAAAAGAAGCTGGGGTATGTGAAAAATGTGGAAGACCATTTAAAATTGGTAGAGGAAGATGGGGTAAATTCCTAGCTTGTACAGGATACCCAGAGTGTAAGAATATAAGAAAGATAGATAAAAAATAAGGAGTACTTAATGACAAATAAAGAGGTAATAGTAGTAGGAGCTGGACTTGCTGGAAGTGAGGCAGCTTATCAACTTGGTAAAAGAGGGATAAAAGTTAAACTTTATGAGATGAAGAGACATAAGAAGACAGAAGCTCATAAAAGTGATGATTTTGCTGAGTTAGTGTGTAGTAATTCATTGGGAGCAGATAACCTAGCCAATGCATCAGGACTTATGAAAGAGGAGTTAAGAAGATTAGATTCGTTGGTAATAAAGAGTGCAGATAGAAATAGAGTTCCAGCAGGACAAGCTCTAGCTGTGGATAGAGATGGATTCTCTCAAGAGATAACTAGAGTTTTAAAAGAGATGGAGAATGTAGAGATAATCGAAGAGGAGTTAACTGAGATACCAGAGGATAAGATTGTTCTTATTGCTTCAGGACCACTTACATCTGAAGGATTATCTAAAAAGATTGCTGAGATTACTCATAGTGATTATCTATATTTTTATGATGCAGCAGCTCCAATAGTTACATTGGAGTCGATAAATATGGATATAGCATACAGACAGTCTCGTTATGGTAAGGGTGAGGGAGAGTATATAAACTGTCCAATGGATAAGGAGCAGTATTATAACTTCTACAATGCTCTAATAACAGCAGAAAGAGCTCCATTAAAAGCATTTGAGGAGGAGAAAATATTTGATGCTTGTATGCCAGTGGAGAGAATAGCTATGACTGGAGAGAGAACACTTGTATTTGGACCATTAAAACCAAAAGGACTTATAAATCCTAAAACAGATAAGATGGATTATGCAGTTGTTCAATTGAGACAGGATGATAAAGAGGGAAAATTATATAACTTAGTAGGTTTCCAAACAAATTTAAAATGGGGAGAGCAGAAGAGAGTTTTCTCTATGATACCTGGACTTGAAAATGCGGAGTTTATAAGATATGGAGTTATGCATAGAAATACATTTATAAATTCAACTCAATTATTAGATGAGAGTTTAAAATTAAAAACTAGAGACAATGTGTATTTTGCAGGTCAGATCACAGGAAGTGAAGGTTATGTATCCTCTGTGGCTACAGGAATGATGGCTGCTATAAATATAGCTAATAGATTGGCAGGAAAAGAGCCATTTGTATTAGATGACAGAAGTGCTATTGGAGCAATGGTTAAATATATAACTGAGGATAAGAAAAACTTTCAACCAATGGGACCAAATTTTGGAATTATAAGAAGCTTAGATGAGAGAATAAGAGATAAAAAAGAGAGATATAACAAGATCTCTACAATAGCTTTAGAGTATTTAGATACTAGATTAGCTGATGTTAAATAAATTTATAGTTGTACCAGAGAGAGAAATGTTATATAATTTGGAGTGGTATAGTTAAATATGGAGAAAAGAAATATAGAAAGAGATATTAAAGATTTTCTATATTTTGCAGAGTTTGGAGATAATAAAAGCTCGAACACTGTAAAATCTATGAGAAAAGATTTACTTCAATTAGCACAATATTTAAACGAGATAGAGAGAGTAGAGTCGAGTATAGATGTAGATTCTGTTATGATTAGAGGATTTATAGCTTTTCTTCAAGAGAATGGGATAACTAAAAGAACTGTAAATAGAAAATTATCATCTATACGTTCATTTTTTAAATATCTTGTGAAAAATAGAAATGTTAATCAAAGTCCAGTTGAAGTGGTAGCTTCTCCAAGTTTTCTTGTAGAGAAACCAGATATACTAAGCTTAGATGAGATCAATAGATTACGAGATGTGATCTCATTAAAAACAGCTAATGGATTGAGAGATAGATTGATGTTGGAGCTATTGTATTCCAGTGGAATAACTTCTACAGAGATGCTAGGAGTTGGAGAGAAGGTTTTTGATCTAGATAGAAGAGAGCTATATGTTACAAATGGAAAGAGCAGTAGAGTTGTATTTTTTAGTGAGAGAACTAGAGAGTTTTTCAAAAAATATGTAGATTCTAAAAAAGAGAAATATGGAGAGAGATACAATCCAGATATACTCTTTGTAAATGGTTCAGCTACTAGATTAAGTGATAGATCTCTACGTAGAATAATAGATAGATATGCTGAGAGAGCTGGAATAGATCGTGAGATTAGTCCGTATAGTTTTAGACATACATTTGCTGTACATATGCTGAATAACGGTATGGATCTACTATATTTAAAAGAGTTGATGGGACATGCAACTCTTGAGAGTACAAGAGTTTATCAAGAATTGATAGAAGTGAAACTTTAAAGAATGGATAGTGTGAGGAGAGCAGATATGATAAGAGCTACTACTATAATTGCAGTAAAAAAAGATGGGAAAGTTGCAATGGCAGGAGATGGGCAGGTAACTTTTGGAGAGGTAGTATTTAAAGGAAATGCTAAAAAAATAAGAAGAATAGAGAAATATAATGTAATGGCTGGATTTGCTGGAGCAGCAGCAGATGCTTTTGCATTGATGGATAAATTTGAAAGTAAATTAGAGGAGTTTTCAGGAAATCTAAAAAAATCAGCTGTAGAACTAGCTAAGGAGTGGAGAAGTGACAAGGCTTTAAGAACTTTAGATGCTATGTTGATAGTGGCAGATAAGGAGAGTATATTGGTTCTCTCTGGAAATGGTGATGTAATAGAGCCTGATGGAGATGTAGCAGCTATAGGAAGTGGAGGAAACTATGCTTATGCAGCAGCTAAAGGAATACTTCTTTATGGAAAGGATATCTCAGCTGAAGAGGTGGCAATAGAAGCTATGGCAATAGCAGGTGAGATGTGTATTTATACTAATTCAAATATTACATATGACGTAATTTAAAATGAGGAGAAGATAATATGAGTAAGAAAATTTGTATCGGTTGTGGAATAGAACTGCAAAGTGATTACCCAGAGAAGAATGGATATCTTCCGGCAGCTAAGTTAGAAGAGGCTGGAGACCATTATTGTCAGAGATGTTTCAAGATAAAAAACTATGGTAAGTATATGCCAGTAAAATTGACAAGAGATGATTATAGAAGAGTTGTTCAAGATGAGATGGGAAATGCTCAAGTGGCAATAGCTGTTTTTGATATCATTGATTTTGAAGGATCTTTTGATGATGAGATATTAGATGTATTAAGAGAGATGGATTCAATAGTTGTAATCAATAAATTGGATCTTATACCTGATGAAAAACACCCTTCTGAAGTGGCTAACTGGGTAAAGGTAAGACTTGCTGAAGAGGGAATTTCTCCTTTAGATATCGCCATTGTAAGTAGTAAGAATGGATATGGAATTAACGGAATATTTAAAAAGATAAAACACTTCTATCCAGATGGAGTAGAAGCTTTAGTTTTAGGAGTAACAAACGTAGGAAAATCAAGTATAGTAAATAGATTGTTGGGATTGAAAAAGGTAACTGTTTCTAAATACCCAGGGACTACTTTGAAGAGTGTAAGAAATCAAATACCTCATACAAAGATAACATTGATAGATACACCAGGATTGATTCCAGAGGGAAGAATATCAGATTTAGTATGTGAAAACTGTAACTTAAAGATGATACCTGCTAATGAGATCTCAAGAAAGACATTTAAAATGTCAAAAGATAGAGCCTTAGTTATAGGGGAGCTAGTTTGGTTTAAAGTTCTAAATGATGAAGAGACTAAACCAATATTTTCACTATATGCAGCTAAAGAGGTAACTTTCCATGAGACTAATTCTGAAAAATTAGAGGAGTTACTAAAGAGTGATAGAGGAGATCTATTATCTCCACCTTGTGATCACTGTAGAGATGAGTATAGAAAATTAGAAAAGAAAAAACAAAAAATTGTTGTAAAAACAGGAGAAGAGCTTGTATTCAAAGGACTAGGTTGGATTTCAGTTAAGAGAGGACCACTAGAGATAGAGGTAACAGCTCCAAAAGAGGCTGGAATTGTAATAAGAGATGCCTTTATCAAGCCTAAAAGATAATTATGAAGATATTCAAGCACGAAGTGAGTGGGACAGTAATAACAACAGTATTTTCAATATTGGGAACAGCCTTAGTAATAATCTTAGGAAGCTATAATGTTAAGGATCTAACTGAAGCTAAAAAAGCTGAAAAAGTTTTGGAGGAGCTAAAGGGATTGAGAGTGGCTCTTGAAGAGTATTATCAGTTGACAAGAGAGTACCCAAATTTGACATTAGAGGGAGCTAAGGATAATTTGAGGATACTGGATTATAGAGATGAGAATGGTAATCTTATATCATTTGCCAAAATTTATGGTCATGATACACTACCTAAAACTCCAGCTGTTGAAGATATAGTGGAGAGCAATGCCATTTATAATACAAACAGTTTTAAACAAGATGAGAACTATGGTGGTTGGAATTATGACTATACTGGAAAAACAGGCGAGATACATGCAAACTTACCAATAAATATATATTCTCAAGGAATAGATTGGAATAACTATTAAAAGAACAGGAGAGAGATTTTTTATGAAAAAGTATGATATTATTTTTCTAGGTGGAGGACAAGCTGGAGTTTTTGGAGCTTATGAAGCTATTGAGAAAAATCCAGAGCTAAGCATTTTAATATTAGATAAGGGAAAAATGCTAAAGCAGAGAGTTTGTCCAAAGGAAAAATTAGGGAAATGTGTGAGTTGTCCAACTTGTGCAATAATCTATGGAGTGAGTGGAGCAGGAGCTTTCTCTGATTCAAAATTCAATATGGATTATAGAGTAGGTGGAGATGTACATGTAATTACTGGAAAAAAACTTGTTAATGACACTATCAATGATGTAGTTAAAGTATATAGAAAGTTTGGATTTAATGAGGAGCCTACAGGGTTAAAATATAACCAAACTATGGAGCAGATAAAAAAAGGTTGTATTGAAAATAGAATACAATTAGTAGATACACCTACTATGCACTTAGGAACAGATGGATCTAGAAAACTTTATACACAATTGATAGATTATTTAATAGAAAAGGGTGTAGAGTTTGTTACTGAAAGAGAAGTGGATAGCCTAATAGTTGAAGATGATAGAGTGAAGGGTGTAGTGGTATCTCATAAAGGAGAAGAGGAGAGATACTATTCAGATAATGTAGTTGCAGGAATGGGAAGAAGTGGTGCTAAAAAGATGATGGAACTTTGTCAAAAGCACGGAATCAAATATGAGAATGGTGCAATTGATATTGGAGTAAGAGCTGAAATTCCTGATATTATAATGAAGGATATAAATGAAAATTTCTATGAAGCTAAGATGATCTACTACTCAAGAAACTATAGAGATAAGATGAGAACATTCTGTAGTAATCCAAGTGGATTTATAGCTGCAGAAAAGTATGATGATTTCATATTAGCTAATGGTCATGCTTATAAGGATAGAAAATCAACTAATACTAACTTAGCACTATTGTGTACAAAGAAGTTTACTGAACCATTTAATCAACCTTTTGAATATGCTACAGCTATAGCAAAGATGTCATCTATGCTAACTGGAGGTAAACTATTAGTTCAATCTTATGCTGACTTGAAAGAGGGAAGAAGATCTACAAATGAGAGATTAGAGAGATTGAATATAGTTCCTACTACAGAGGACTATGTAGCTGGAGATATAGCTCTAGCTTGTCCACAGAGATTACTAGATAATATAATGGAGTTTATTGAAGTTTTAGATAAGATAACTCCAGGATTTGCTTCAGGAGACCTATTATTATACTTCCCTGAGATTAAATTTAGAAGTACAAGATTAATTATCAATGAACATATGGAAACTTCATTAAAAGGGCTATATGCAGTAGGAGATAGTTCTGGTTATGGAAGTGGACTAAATATAGCAGCAGTTATGGGAATGCTTGCAGTAAGAGATATAATAAGTAAATAATTGAGTTAAAAATGGTGCATTGTCTTTCATTTTTTGGAGAAAAAGGCACCATTTTTTATAGCTTTGAATTGAAAAAAATAATATTTTATGGTAAAATGAAGTGAAAGAGATTACTAGGAGGAGAAGAATGGGTTTTTTTAGTAAACTATTTAAAAGAAAAAAAGATGATGAGCAGGAGAGCTTGAAAGTAGCAGAAGTTGAAATAGATGAGTTACTAGAGAAAAGTCAAGAGAGCGAAGAGGAAAAAGAGGAGATACAATCATCAGTAGAAGCTGAAAATGATACTCCAAAGATAGAAGAAGAAAACATTGAAGAGAAAAAAGAAGATGTAAATATAGAGCAAACAGATGGTGATATAGATAACAAAATAGATGAACAAGTAGAAGAACCAAAAAAGGAAGTAGAAAAAGTTGAGATAGAAGAGGTTAAAGAGGAGAAAAAAGGCTTCTTTGCTTCATTAAAAGATAAACTATTCAAGTCTAGAGAGGGACTGTTTGGTACATTAAAATCATTTATTTTAGGAAGAAGCGTAATAGATGATGAGATGTATGAGGAGTTAGAGGATATTTTAGTACAGTCAGATATCGGTATGGATATGACTCTAAAGATAGTAAAAGAGCTTGAAAAAGAGGTAAAAAGAAGAGGGGTAAAGGATCCTAAAGAGGTTTATCCCGTACTTAGAGAGGTAATGGAAGGATTCCTAATAAAAGAGGATAATGAGATACATATTGAAGATGGAAAGCTAAATGTGATTTTAGTTGTAGGAGTAAATGGAGTTGGAAAAACAACTACCATAGGAAAGCTAGCTTCAAAGTATGTTAAAGAGGGTAAAAAGGTTATATTAGGAGCAGGAGATACCTTCAGAGCTGCTGCAATAGAGCAATTAGAGGAGTGGGCTAACAGATCTGGAGCTGAGATAGTAAAGAGTACTCAAGGATCAGATCCAGGAGCAGTAGTGTTTGATACTTTAGCAGCTGCCCAATCAAGAGGAGCTGATATAGCTATTATAGATACTGCTGGAAGACTTCATAACAAAAATAACCTAATGAAAGAGTTAGAGAAGATTCATCACATAATTAAGAAAAAATTGGGAGATCAAAAGTATGAGTCTATATTAGTTATAGATGGAACTACAGGACAGAATGCTCTTAATCAAGCAAAAGTTTTTAATGAAGTGACTGAACTGACAGGGTTCATTATAACTAAACTTGATGGAACTGCTAAAGGAGGAATAGTATTTAGTATTTCAGAGGAGTTAAAGAAACCAATTAAATTTATTGGTGTTGGAGAAAAGATAGAAGATTTAAGAAAATTTGAAGCTAAAGAATATATACAAGCTATATTTGATTAAGAAATAGTATATATATTGTATATCTTTAAAAAAAGTATTTGTATTTATACTTAAAATTTGTTAGTATATACTTAACATCATAAAATGATGTGTTTATTTGTATATAAATTATATTTAAGATAAAAAATTAAGGAAGTGAGTATTTTGAGTTTTTTAGTAAAAATCAGAGAAAAGGCAAGAGAAGTACAAAAATCAGTTGTATTACCAGAAGGAACAGATGAAAGAGTTGTAACAGCAGCAGCTAAAATAGTTGAGCTAGGAGTAGCTAGACCAGTTGTTTTAGGACACAGAGACGATATGGAAAGAGTTGCTAACGACTTAGGAATCAGCTTAAGAGGAGTAGAGATAATCGAAGCAAAAAATCCTCCAAAACTAGAAACTTATGCAGAGAAATTAGCAGAATTAAGAGCTAAAAAAGGAATGACTGTAGATCAAGCTAGAGAGATCTTATTAAACGATCCTAACTTCTATGGAGCTATGATGGTTAAAATGGGAGATGCAGATGCTATGGTATCTGGATCAGACTCTCCAACTGCAGATGTACTAAGAGCAGGATTACAAGTAATCGGAACAAGAAAAGGAATAAAAACTGTATCATCAGTTTTCGTAATGGAATTAACTGAAAGACAAGATACTTACGGAGACGTTTTATTATTCGGAGACTGTTCAGTAATACCAGTTCCTACATCAGAGCAATTAGCAGATATAGCTGAAGCATCAGTTATAACAGCTGATAAAGTTGTTGGAATGCAAGGAAAAGTTGCTTTATTAACATTCTCAACTAAAGGATCAGCAAGCCACCCAGATATAGATGTAGTTATCGAAGCAGGAAAAATCTTAGCTGAGAGAAAAGTTGAGTTTCCTTACACAGCTGAAGTTCAAGCTGACGCTGCATTAGTTAAGTCAGTAGCAATGAAAAAATGTCCTGAGTCAAAAGTAGCAGGAGATGCTAACATCTTAATATTCCCTAACCTAGCAGCAGGAAATATTGGATATAAATTAGTTCAAAGACTAGCTGGAGCAAATGCATATGGTCCATTAATTCAAGGACTTGCAGCACCTATTAACGACTTATCAAGAGGATGTTCAGTAGATGATATCGTTAACTTAGTAGCAATCACAGCAGTACAAGCAGCAGAATAATAATTTTAAGAGGAGATATAATAGAATGAAAGTTTTAGTAATTAACTGTGGAAGTTCATCATTAAAATACCAATTAATGAATCCAGAAACAAGAGAGGTTTTTGCAAAAGGATTATGTGAAAGAATAGGAATAGATGGTTCTAGAATGGAATATGAAGTACCAGCTAAAGACTATGAAGTAAAAATCGAAAAACCAATGCCAACTCACAAAGAAGCTTTAGAATTAGTTATTGGAGCAATAACTGATAAAGAGCACGGAGTAATTGCATCTGTAGAAGAAGTTGAAGCAATAGGACACAGAGTAGTTCACGGAGGAGAAACTTTTGCAAGTTCAGTATTATTAACTGAAGAGGTAATGGCTGCAGTAGAAGCTAACAACGAATTAGCTCCACTACACAACCCAGCTAACTTAATGGGAGTAAGAACTTGTATGGCATTAATGCCTGGAAAACCTAACGTAGGAGTTTTCGATACAGCTTTCCACCAATCTATGCCAGCAAAAGCATTTATGTATGCTTTACCATATGCTGATTACACAGAATTAAAAGTAAGAAAATATGGATTCCACGGAACATCTCACTTATTCGTATCTGAAACAATGAGAGAGATAATGGGAAATCCTGAGCATTCAAAAATAATAGTTTGTCACTTAGGAAATGGAGCTTCTGTTTCTGCTGTATTAGATGGAAAATCAGTAGATACATCAATGGGATTAACTCCATTACAAGGATTAATGATGGGAACTAGATGTGGAGATATCGACCCAGCTGCAGTATTATTTGTTAAAAACAAAAGAGGATTAACTGATAAAGAAATGGATAACAGATTAAACAAAGAATCTGGAATCTTAGGAATTTTCGGAAAATCATCAGACTGTAGAGATATGGAAGATGGAGTAGCTGCTGGAGACGAGAGAGCAAAATTAGCTGAAGAGATGTTCATCTACAAAATCAAATCATATGTAGGAGCTTATGCAGCTGCTATGGGTGGAGTAGACGCTATCTGTTTTGCTGGTGGAATCGGAGAGAACGCAGCAGGAATAAGAGAGAGAGTAATTGAAGGATTAGAGTTCTTAGGAGCAAAAATCAATAAAGAAGTAAACTCAGTAAGACAAAAAGGAAATGTAAAATTATCTACAGATGATTCAAGAGTATTAATCTACAAAATACCTACAAACGAAGAGTTAGTAATTGCTAGAGATACTTATAGAATCGTTACTGGAAAATAATAAAATATGTAAGAAAATCATATATAAAAAATAAAAATGGTTATATAAGAGAATAAAATCAAAAAAATTTAAATAATTGTTGACAAATTTTAAATATGATTTAAAATAATAGTATAGAAGTAAATTATAAAAATACTTTCATAAAAGAATTATAGGAGGAAATTGTAATGGTTAAAAAAATGCAGACAATGGATGGAAACCAAGCTGCAGCATACGCTTCATATGCGTTTACTGAAGTAGCTGGAATTTATCCTATCACTCCATCATCACCAATGGCAGAGTACACAGATGAATGGGCTTCAAAAGGAATGAAAAATATATTTGGAGTACCAGTAAAAGTTGTAGAAATGCAATCAGAGGCTGGAGCAGCAGGAACTGTACACGGTTCTTTACAAGCAGGAGCTTTAACTACTACTTATACAGCTTCACAAGGATTATTATTAAAAGTGCCTAACATGTATAAAATAGCTGGAGAGTTATTACCAGGAGTAATTCACGTTTCAGCTAGAGCATTATCAGCTCAAGCTCTATCTATCTTTGGAGACCACCAAGATATATATGCAGCTAGACAAACTGGTTTTGCAATGTTAGCAACTAACTCAGTTCAAGAAGTTATGGACCTTGCAGGAGTAGCTCACTTAGCAGCTATCAAAACTAGAGTTCCATTCATGCACTTCTTTGATGGATTCAGAACTTCACACGAAATTCAAAAAGTAGAAGTAATGGATTACGAAGTATTCAAGAACTTAATCGATATGGAAGCAGTTCAAGCTTTCAGAGAAAGAGCTCTTAACCCTGAGCACCCAGTAACTAGAGGAACTGCAGAAAACGATGACGTTTACTTCCAAACAAGAGAAGCACAAAACAAATTCTATGATGCAGTACCAGATGTAGTAGCACACTACATGGCTGAGATCTCTAAAGTAACTGGAAGAGATTACAAACCTTTCAACTACTATGGAGCACCAGATGCTGAGAGAATAATCGTTGCTATGGGATCAATCTGTCCTATATCAGAAGAGACAATAGATTACTTAAATGCTAAAGGAGAAAAAGTAGGGATTTTATCTGTACACCTATACAGACCATTCTCTGCTAAATACTTCTTTGATGTATTCCCATCAACAGTTAAGAAAATTGCAGTTTTAGACAGAACTAAAGAGCCTGGATCACAAGCTGAGCCATTATTACTAGACATTCAATCTCTATTCTACGGAAAAGAAAATGCTCCAGTAATAATCGGAGGAAGATACGGATTATCTTCTAAAGATACTACTCCAGCTCAAGTTATAGCTGTATTTGATAACTTAAAATTAGACCAACCAAAAGATAGATTTACTGTAGGAATAGTAGATGACGTTACATTTACTTCACTAGAAGTAGGAGCACCTGTAACTGTAACTGGTGACGATGTAAAAGAGTGTCTATTCTTCGGATTAGGAGCTGACGGAACAGTTGGAGCTAACAAAAACTCTATCAAAATAATCGGAGATAAAACTGATTTATATGCTCAAGGATACTTCGCATATGACTCTAAAAAATCAGGAGGAGTTACTAGATCTCACTTAAGATTTGGAAAATCTCCTATAAAAGCAAGCTACTTAATTTCTAACCCACATTTCGTAGCATGTTCAGTACCAGCTTACTTACATCAATATGATATGACTTCAGGAATCAGAAAAGGTGGATCATTATTAATCAACTGTATCTGGGATGCTGAAGAAGCTGTAAAACAAATACCTAACAAAGTAAAAAGAGACTTAGCTAAAAACGGAGCTAGATTATTCATAATCAATGCAACTAAATTAGCTGAAGAGATTGGATTAGGACAAAGAACAAATACAATAATGCAAGCTGCTTTCTTTAAATTAGCTGACATTATTCCATTTGATGAAGCTCAACAATATATGAAAGATTATGCTAAAAAATCTTATGCTAAAAAAGGTGACGATATAGTACAAATGAACTATAACGCAATCGATAAAGGAGCAGAAGGATTAATCGAAGTAACTGTTGATCCAGCTTGGGCTGAATTACCAGTTGAAGAATTAAAAGCAGTTGAAGAAGATTGTTGTGGAGGATCTTGTGGATGCCACGAGAAATCAAAAACTGAGTTATTCGTAGAAAGAATTGCTAAACCTATAAACGCAATAAAAGGATACGACTTACCAGTTTCTGCATTCAACGGATATGAAGATGGTACTTTCGAAAACGGAACTACTGCATTTGAAAAGAGAGGAATAGCTGTACACGTACCTGAGTGGAAAGCTGAAAACTGTATTCAATGTAACCAATGTTCTTATGTATGTCCACACGCTGTAATAAGACCATTCTTAATGACAGAAGAGGAAAAAGCAGCTTCTCCAGTTGAGTTAACAACAATTAAACCAGTTGGAAAAGGATTAGATGGATTACAATATAGAATGCAAGTTTCTACTTTAGACTGTACAGGATGTGGATCTTGTGCTAACGTATGTCCAGCTAAAGAGAAAGCATTAGTAATGGTATCTATTGGTCAATCATTAGAGAAACAAGAGGATAAGAAAGCTGATTACTTATTCAACAAAGTTGAGTACAGAAGCGACTTAATGTCTAAAGATACTGTAAAAGGATCTCAATTCTCTCAACCATTATTCGAATTCCACGGAGCATGTCCTGGATGTGGAGAAACTCCATACTTAAAAGCAATAACTCAATTATTCGGAGAAAGAATGATGATAGCTAACGCTACTGGATGTTCATCAATATACAGTGGATCAGCTCCTTCAACTCCATATACAACTAACAAAGATGGACATGGACCATCATGGGGATCTTCTCTATTCGAAGACAACGCTGAGTTCGGAATGGGAATGCACGTTGCTGTAGAAACTATGAGAGATAGACTTCAAAACATAATGGAAGAAAATATGGATAAAGCTCCAGCAGAGGTTGCTGAGTTATTCAAAGAATGGATAGAAAACAGATCATTTGCTGCTAAATCAAGAGAAGTATCTGATAAGATAATCGCTGCTTTAGAAGGAAAAGACTGTGAAGTATGTAAAGAAATCTTAAGCTTAAAACAATACTTAGCTAAAAAATCTCAATGGATCTTCGGAGGAGACGGATGGGCATATGACATCGGTTATGGTGGAGTTGACCACGTATTAGCTTCTAAAGAAGATATAAACATTGTTGTACTAGATACAGAGGTTTACTCAAATACTGGAGGACAAGCTTCTAAATCAACTCCTACAGGAGCAATTGCAAAATTCGCAGCTGCAGGAAAATCAGTTAAGAAGAAAGACCTTGCTGCAATAGCTATGTCTTATGGACACATCTATGTTGCACAAGTATCTATGGGTGCAAACCAACAACAATACTTAAAAGCATTAAAAGAAGCTGAAGCTTACAATGGACCATCTTTAATCATTGCTTACTCTCCATGTATCAACCACGGATTGAAAAAAGGAATGGCTAAAGTTCAAAACGAAATGAAGATGGCAACTGAATGTGGATACTGGCCAATATTCAGATACAACCCTGCATTAGAAGCAGAAGGTAAAAACCCTCTTCAAATAGATTGTAAAGAGCCTAACTGGGATAAATACGAAGAGTACTTATTAGGAGAAGTAAGATATGCTACTCTTTCTAAAGCTAACCCAACAGAAGCTAAAGATCTATATGAAAGAAACAAAGCAGAAGCTCAAAGAAGATGGAGACAATACAACAGACTTGCTGCTATGGACTTCTCATCTGAGAAAAAATAATAGTAAACTGTTATACTGTTAGATAATAAATCATTACAGAGGACTGGTACTTAGGTACCAGTCCTTTTTATATAAATAAACTATTATTTTAGATGAAGTTTTGTTATTTGAAAGAAATTGATATATATGTTATGATAGGGTTGAGTAAATTACAAATTAAGGGGGAGTGAAATGAAGATATTACACACTTCAGATTGGCATTTAGGAAAGAGATTGGAAGGATCAAAAAGAATAGAGGAACAGAAAAAATTTGTAGATACACTTGAAAAAATAGTAAATGAAGAGAATCCACAGTTAATATTAATAGCTGGGGATATATTTGATACACCAGCACCAAGTTCAGAGGCAGAGAAACTATTTTTTGATGCAATGAAAAAAATATCAAATTTTGGTAAGAGAGCCATAGTTATAATTCCAGGTAACCACGATAGTGCAGAGAGATTGGTAGCCTCAAAGAATTTAGCTAAAGAGTTTGGAATAATAATATATGAAAAACCTTTTGAAGAGAAAGAGTTAGGAAAATATGGAGAGTTTGAGATAGAGAGAGCCACTCAAGGAGGGGCGTTATTAAATATAGGTGGAGAGAGAGTATATATTTATTCGTTACCATATATGAGTGAAGCTATATTAAATGATGAGTATAGAAATTTATTTGAAGAGAGTGATGAGGATTTACCTTATACTAAAAAGATAGGAAGGGTATTGAAATATGGAGTTTCTCAATTGGAGAATATTCCAAAAGTTGTAATGGCTCATCTATTCATTATGGGAAGTATTGGTGATGGAGATGAGAGAGGAGTCGAATTAGGTGGAAGTAAGGGAGTAGACTTAAATGATCTACCTGATGTTGATTACATAGCACTTGGACATATACACAAGCCAGTAAAATATAGTAAGAAGAGAGCTTGTTATTCAGGATCACCGATAGAGTATAGAGTTACAGAGAATAGATATAAGAAAAAAGTGATAATAGCAGAATTAAAAGGGGAGCTACAAACAGATATAAGGGAGATAGAGCTAGAAAATTATAAACCTATAAAGAGATATGAGGTGATAGGTGTAGAAGAGGCTATAAACCTATCTAAAGAGCTTATGAAGGTAGAAGAATGGGTATATTTAAAAGTTGAAACTGATAGGTACTTATCTGGAGCAGAGATTAGGGAGATTAAAAAAAATAAAAATATAGTTGAACTAACTATTGCATACCAAAATAGTGAAGAGAACCAAGAGGTAAATTATTTTGAAAATGGTGAAATCAATATTAAAGATAGTTTCATAGAGTATTACAAAAAATTTGATGGAATAGAGCCAAGTGAAGAGACAATAGATCTATTTATGGAATTGTTAGGTGGGGAGGAGTAGAATGAGACCAATTTTATTAGAGATAGAGGGATTACAAAGCTATAAGGAGAAACAAGTTATAGATTTTGAAAAGCTATGTGAAAATGGACTGTTTGGAATATTTGGAGAGACAGGTAGTGGAAAATCTACTATTTTAGATGCTATGATATTGGCTATCTATGGAGATATTCCTAGAGCTTCGGAACTTGCTAATGAAAAAAATGGTCTAAAGAATTTTTTGAATACCTCATCTAAAAAGCTTGAGATATATTTTAAATTTGCTTTGGGAGAGGATACTTATGAGATAAAGAGAAAGTATGCTCTAGGAAAGAGTAAGGGTCAAGATGAGTTAAAAACAAAAGAACAATTATTAATAAAGAATGGAGAGATAATAGCTGACTCATCAACTAAGATCAAAAGTCAGATAGAGGAGGAGTTTGGTTTATCAATAGGTGATTTTTTGAGAACTGTTGTTTTACCTCAAGGAAAATTTAGTGAGTTTGTCAAACTTAAAGGAAAAGATAAGAGAATAATGCTTGAGAAAATCTTTGCTATGGAAAGATATGGACAGAGATTACAAGATAGAATAAGAGAGAGGGTAAAGGGATTAAAAGCTAAGGATAAAGAGTTATCTCAAGAGATGGAGAGCTTTTTAGAGGTAAGCATTGAAAAGATTCAAGAGTTGGAAACTCTAAGAGATGAGAGATTATCTATAAAAGAGAGAAAGGTTGAAGAAGAGAAGGAGATTGAAAAGAGGTTTGTTGAATTAAACTCTTTGAAAAAAGATTTTGAAGAGTTTAGCTTTTACTCTAAAGAGAAAGAGCAACTAGATGGTGAAAGAGATGATATAGAGTACAAAAAAGCCAAATTACTTTGTGGTAGAAATGCTAATGAGGTAAAAAAGGTTATTGTTGAATTTGAAGAAAAGGAAGAAGAGAAGAAAAGAGTAATTAAAAGTTTAACTCAACTGAAATTGAAAGAGGAGGCTCTACTCTCAAATATTGACAATTTGAACAAAGAGATTGAAAAAGAGAGAGAGAAGAATATTGAGATTCAAGATAAGAGAGAAAAAGTTGATTATAGCAGAGATGAAGAAGAAAAAATAAATGAGGTACTAAAAAATAAAGAGATAGTAAAATCTAAAGAGGGGTATTTAAAGAGAATAGCAATTGAAGTTGAGGAGTTAAAAGAGATTAGAGATAAGAAAAATATTGAACTTCAAGCTAAGAGAGAGGAGCTAGAGACAAAAAGTAGAGAGTTACTTGCTTTTCCAGAGATAGATAGAGAGAGTATAGACGAATATAGGGTAAAAATCGAAGGGTATCAAAGAGTTTTTGAAAGTTATCAAGAGAAAAAACAGGAGAGAGAGTTAAATTTAGTAAGAATAGGTAAGTTAAAAGAGGAGTTAGAGAGTTTACATCAGGAGAAAATAGAGCTAGAAAGAGCAGTTGAGGAGTTAGAGAGTAAAAAAAGAGAGAATCTTGCATATGAACTAGCCAAAGATCTGAAAGAGGGAGAGCCTTGTCCTGTTTGTGGATCTATACATCATATGAAGTTAGAGCATAAAGAGAGTGAAGATATTGAAATCATAAAAAAAGAACTAAAAAATTTAGAGAATAAAAAAGTCAACAACACTGTAACTATTGGTAAAAAAAATGGAGAGATAGAGAGCTTAGAGAGAAATATTGAGAGATTAAAAGTATATTATGAGGATAGATTGATAGATGAAGATATTTTAAAAGAGTTGATGACAGACAGAGATAGATTTCAAAAGAGTTTAGAGGAAGAGGAGAAAAGGCTAGAGAGATTAAGTTCAGCTAAAAAAGAGTTAGAGTATCTGGTAAAAGGGTTATCAGAGAGTGTTAAAAATATAGAGCTAGAACTAGAAAGATTGGTGGAAAAAAATGAGAAGCAAGAGAGAGCATATTTAGAATTAGAAGGAGAGATAGATAGATTAAACTCTGAGATAGAAAAGTATGGTGAGGAGTTTCTAAATCAAGATATAGAGAGTTTAAATTCTAGAAGAGAGATTTTAAGAGAGAATTATAAAAAGATTGAAGCTTATGATTTAGAGATGAAGAGATTGAGAGCTTCTATCCAAAGAGGAGAGAGTGAGCTACAGGAGAGTAAAAAATCAATAGATGAGAATAGAATGGGAATTAATAGATATGAGGTAGAAGTTAAGAGTTTAGATGTAGTGATTGAGAAATTAAAAAAACAGATAGATGAATTGATGAGTAAATATAATTTTATAACAATTGAGGAGATAGAGGATAACTGTATCAATGAGATTGAAGAGACTTCATATACACAGGATATCAATAGTTATGAAGATAGATATCAAAAAGTTACTATTCTATTGAAAAAATCAGAGGAAAATATAGCTGGAAAAGAGTTTTCTATAGAAAAATGGGAAGAGATACAAATAGTTAAAGAGGGAATAAAAGAGGAGATAGTTCAGCTAATTGAGGATCTACAGAGATTAAATATGGATATAGATGAGATGAAAAAACAATTGGCTCTTTCAAAAGAGAAGGGAAAAGAGTTGAAAGAACTTAGAAAAGAGTTGGCTATTGCAGAGGATTTATTAAGTAAATTTAGTAGTGGTGGTTTTGTAAACTACTTAACAACTAGAAAATTAAGAGGAGTTATGGAGAATGCCTCTTATTATGTGAATAAAATTACAAATGGTAGATATAAGTTATATACAGATGATGAGTGTGACTTCTATGTAATAGATGTATTCAATGAGGGAGTAAAGAGAAGGGTTGGAACTCTATCTGGTGGAGAGATCTTCATAGTATCACTATGTTTAGCTTTAGCTCTTTCTAAGCAGTTACAATTAAAAGGGAAGGTGCCATTGGAGTTTTTCTTCTTAGATGAAGGATTTGGAAGCTTGGATAGCAATCTTCTAGACAAGGTTATGGAGGCTATTGAGAGTATTAGAAGAGAGGAAAATATAAATATTGGAATAATCACTCACTTAGAGGATTTGAAAGTTAGAATTGATAAGAAACTACAGGTTGAGAAGGCAATTTTTGGTGAGAGAGGAACAAGAGTAAAAATAATATAAATAAACTCTTGACAATTGGAAATGAATATAGTATATCAGTATTGGGCTATTTAAATGAAAATTAAGGAGATGATTGTAATGAGCACAAAATTTAAATTAGCTGGAATTGAAATGAAATATTTTATTCCAATATGTCTAGTTGTTATAACTTGTACTGCAATGGGAAAACTACCAACAGGAATGTTAGGGGCTTTACCATTAATGATTGTCATTGGTGTAATTTTTGATTTTATAGGAAATAAGACTCCTATTGTAAAAGATTATCTGGGTGGAGGACCTATTGTTATTATATTCTTATCGGCTTTTTTGGTATATTATAATGTGATTCCAGAGAAATCTTTAGCTATTATGAAGAACTTTATGACAAAGGAGAGCTTTTTAGATTTTTATATTGCAGCTCTAATTGTAGGTAGTATTCTAGGAATGGATAGAAAACTACTTATGAAAGCAGCGTTGGGATATCTGCCTGTAATATTGGGTGGAGTTGCTGTTTCAGTTCTATTGACAGGATTGGTAGGGTTTATAACAGGGTATGGATTCTTGAAATCTATTTTCTTTATAGCTATTCCTATTATGGGAGGAGGAATGGGAGCTGGAGCTATTCCTTTGGCTCAGATTTTCAGTACCTCTTTCAATCAGACACCAACAGAGTTATTAGCTGTAATGGTACCAGCAGTTGGATTGGGAAATGCTTTAGCAATAGTTTTTGGTGGACTATTAGATAAGTTAGGTAAAAAATATCCAAGCTTGAGTGGAGAGGGAAAACTTTTAAAATCTCAAGAGGAGATAGTAGAGCAAGATGAGGATCAAAAGAGAATAGAGTATACAGACTTAGGAATAGGTCTACTAATAGCTACAACATTCTTTGCTTTTGGTACTATTTTAAGCAAATATATTCCAATACACTCATATGCTTTGATGATAATATCAGTTGTTATATGTAAATTGTTTGGAGCAATAGATCCATATTATGAGGGGTGTTGTGCAAAATGGTTTAACTTTGTGGCTAAGAACTTTACAATTCCACTATTAGTTGGAATAGGAGTGGCTTATACAAGTATAGAGCAAGTTCTAGCATCATTTAGCTTAACTTATATAGTTTTAGTTACAACAACTGTTGTAGGGGCTATTATAGGTACAGCAATAGTTGGACATTTTATAGGTTTTTATGTGATAGAAGGTTCTATAACTGCAGGACTTTGTATGGCAAATATGGGTGGAACAGGAGATGTGGCTGTTTTATCAGCAGCAAATAGAATGGTACTTATGCCATTTGCTCAGATCTCTTCAAGAATAGGTGGGGCGTTTATGTTACTACTTACTTCCCTTATAATAAATTTTGTAAAATAAAAAAGAGTTGATAAAAAAGGAAAAAAGTTACTCGGAGTAATTTTTTTCCTTTTTAATTTAAAATTTAACTATTTTTAGAATGTTTTGACTAGGGAATTCAATAACCTCAATTTTATCAAGATCAGTTATACTAGAAAAATTATCACTTAAAAGAGTATCAAAATTTTTACTCTGGTCAATAAAGATAAATCCACCGTCAATAACTTGAGAACTATTTCTACCATAGGCTGTAACTCTATATTGAACAAATCTCTTTTTAGTAAGATTTTTTAATGTTCCTTTTATATAAAGTCTACCATTTTTTTTATAGACTTTATAGTTGTAGAGATCAACTTTTGGGGGAAGATCACCAACCCAAGCAAACATCTGTATAGCTATATTTACTCCAAATTGAGTGCCTGCTACAAGGGCAGTTTTTTCTTTATCAAAGACAAAATCTGGAATGGTAATACTCTCTATGTAAGTATAGAAGGCATACTCTCCTACTTGAGCATTCAAAGGAGAGTTAGCAAAAATCTTCAAGCACCTGCTCTCTCCAGGTTTTATAGTCATATATCTAGGCTGAAATACCACCCACTTATCCATACTCTTCTCCTTTATTTTACTAGGAAGAGCACTAAATCGGTAACGAACAGTATGGTTTGTCTTATTACTTATGGTATATTCTTGAAAAGCACCTCCATTATCCAGACGTTGTCCAAAATAATCTGGGGTAATTTCAAAGGCAAATAGATTTAAAGTGATTATGAAGGTAAAAATAAGTGTTGTAATTTTTTTCATAGTTAGCTCCTTTTTAAAATTTTCCACTCTTATTTTTTGGAACAAGAGTAACCTTTACATTTAATCTCCCTTGGTAGTATCCTGGGATAGTTTTTGTGTAATCAACAATTTGGGCTGTGATTAGAAATTTTCTTTTGTTAAATCGTTCATCAACACTTATTGGCTCTTTAGGTATGATTGAGTTAACCTGAGCAGTAACAAATTTTGTAGGATCAAGTCTGTTTTTTTTTCCAATATATTTTAAAGTCATACTTTTTTCAGTTTCGACTAAACAATCATAATTTTTATTGTATTCAGTAGCTATTTCAGCTGTTTTTTTCTCACCAATAGAACCATTTTTAACTTTACCAAATTCAAAATTTTGAAGGGTATTAACAAGGAGGTCAGGTTTTGGATCTTCAGTAAAAAGAATTTCCAAAACAGTATTGGGAAGGAGAAAGCCACCATAGAACTCAGTTTTAATCTTGTCTATTCCCACTTTTTTAAACTCCTCTCTATTTATTTTACAAGTGATTATGTTATTAGCAATAGAGTAGGAGATAGAGTCTTTTCCTAAACTCAGATTTAAATCCATATATTCTTTTACTTTAGGACCTTTTTTTACCTGTTTATTTCCTCTATAAAAGAATATCTGCTTAGATTTAGTATCAAATATCCTAGCTCCAAAAAATGAATCTTCTTGAATAACTTCAGAAGAGGGAAGGTGGTTTTCAATATACCCCCACCACAATATTTTCTTTATATAGAAAATATCATTATTAAGTGTTTTTGCATAAACTTTGATAACTCCATTGTGTTCCCAGAGAAGACTATAGGGTTTAAATGAATAAAAATTAGCAGGAGGAGTATCAATATTCGTGCCTCTTTTCATCAATCTAGGTCTTGTTGAAAACTTTACCTCAATAGGATAACTAGACAGATTGCTCTCTTCAGATTTTAATATATACTCTTTAGATTCAAGTGGTATATTGATATTGGAATCAATTTTTCCATAGAGAGTGTCAGAGTTATGTATATTATTTAGATTGGTTAATTGCTTATTATTTTCAAAATAGAGAGAGATTGGAATTTTTTCTTTAAACTCCTTCCCTTCTAAAAAGTACTTGATATTCCTAATATCTAAAACAATATTTTGATTGCTCTCTTTTCTATGAGATATTTTAGCTATTTTGAGAACTACCCCATATCTATCAAGCTTGTAAAGTGTATCTTTTGTGTCGTTGACACTTTCAATTATAATATGTCCGTCTGCTCTTGAAAGATCAACATATTCATCTACTATCCTTCCAGTGTAAACTTTTTTTATCCTATCTCCTTGGATCAGCCAAAAATATAGTTGTTTAGGAGTAGAGGTAAAAGAGTAATCAACTTCTAAATACTTTTTATTGTTAAGAGAGATAACTTTATTTGGGAACATTCCAACAATATCTGTAAAGGATCTTATACCCTTTATGCTATCAGTTATATATACCCTGTTTGAAAATAGATCCATATCTGATGTCAGTTCAGCATAGAATTTTTTATTGTTACGATCGACTATTAAATCCAAATAATTGTTGCTTTTAATTTTTGTAACCTCTATATTCAATTGAGCAGTACGTCCTTTTTCATAAGCCATTATCCCAGCTGTTCCCAAAATTGTATTTGTAAATAGGAGAAAAGAGATGAGAGTGGTAACTATTTTTTTCAAATCTCCTCCTCCTTACCATAAATAGAGTAGTTAAGAGGAAGAGTTCCCAGATAATCTCCCTCTATCTCATTTTGATTTTTTCCTTGAGAAAACTCTTTCTTATCTAAAATAACAAAGTATATGAGCTTTTCATTCTCCTTCTCTATTATGATCTCATCTTTTTTATTTTCAAAATTAATATTTTCACTTTTAATAAAGTTTTTTCCATTACTTAAAACCAATTGTTCAGGAGTTTTAAATTTAATAAGTTTTCCAATATCCTCATCTAGATTATCTGTAGTTATTATGATTATTCCTCTAGCAGTAGCACTATATAGTCCACTATTTTGTGCTCTGATTTCGTGAAATTCTAAAGGTTTAACCTTTATTTTAATTTCAGAATAAGAGAGTCTATTAAAAATTAAAAGCAAAAGTGTAATTAACTTTTTCATCTACTATCTACCTCCACAGTTATATATACTCTTTTTCTATGAGTTCCCTCCTTACTAATATTTTTTCCAGAAATTTTAACATAGTTATCTCGAATAATTTTACTATCAATATTTTTATTAACATAGATTACAGTGTCAATTTTTCCATCACTATCTATATCAATCTCTTTATTACTGAGATTAAATCTGTATTTATAAAAAGTATCAGGTTTTTTGTTTAATTCCATTTCAAACGGAAGAGTAATCTCCTCATCATCTACAACTAAGGTTTTTACCTCTATATCTGAGATAACTTCTAGTGGAACAAACACTTTAGCCTTAGTATCAACTCTGATTGAATCACTTTTTATTAACTTTCTCTCTTTTTTTACAACTTTTGTACTCTCTTTGTTTTCTGTATCTACAGTAGTTACTGCAGTTTCAGCCCAAAGAAGAGCAGAGGAGATAAAACATAGAGAGATAATTTTTTTTAACATCTTTTCTAACTCCTTTCTACTATTTTATTTTTATCAATAGTTGCATTTAATATAATTGTATTTCCATTTCCTTTTTTGTATTTAACTCTTATTTTTTTTATTAAAGGAGTTATATTTGTATTTTTAAATGATCTGATCTCAAGAGTGTATTCACCTTGAGGAAGTTGACTGATATCATAGTAACCTAAATAATCAGGAAGTGTGTTAGTAATCAAATTTCCTTTACTATCTTTTAGAGTAATTACTATTTCTGAAAGTATTTTTTCATCAAGTTGTAACTGTCCAGAGACACTGAAAAAAGGTTTAATTGGAATATCTACAAGAATATCCCCACTACCTGTTCCCTTAAGATAGAGTTTTGTATTATATAGATCATAGCCAGGAAATCTAATAATTGGTTTAAGTTCATAGAGTATATCATTGGGAATATTGTAAAAATATATGGGTTTTTTAGAGTTTGTTATCTTCTTTTCTCCATTAATTTCAATTTGAACATTCCCTACAAAGCTCTCCCCAATATCATATCTATTATTTCCATTTAAATCTAAAAAGCTTCTCACTTTAGCTCGAGAACTATCCATATTATCAATCGGTTTTCTAATATCCTTGAGATCCATAATTCTATTGAATCCAAGAGAAATATCGTAATTTCCATTATCTTTTGTATTCACATCAATTTTAAATAGATTGTCAAGCTCTATATTGAACTTAAAAGTTAGTTTTTCTCTCTCCTTTTTGTCATAGGAAAATTCAATAGAGTAGTTTACTCCACTGTTTCCTCTGATGTTGTACAGGGCTATTTTACTTTTTAGATCTCTTTCTCTTTCTGTTATGGAGTTATTCCATCTGATTCCATAATTATTAGGTAGGGAGTAATAGAGATTGGCCGAGTAAATATCATCTCTATTGTCAGCTCTCTCATATTCAAATGTAGTTAAAACCCTTCCAAAAGATTTAGAAATCTCCATATCCCAATTATATTCACTATATCTTTCGCCCTTCCAACTCTCTCTCCATTCATAGGATTGATTTAGTGTTAGAAAGGAGAAAGGTTGGTAGTTTAATGACAGAGTATCTAAATTTTTATCAGAATAGTATTCACTATAATTAGCTTTTTCATACTCAAAAGTTAAATCTGAAATTTTGATCTGTGTTTTTCCAAAAAAACTGTTACTCTTCCTATAGATATTTTTATTCAATATTTTTTCACTGTTTAGATCAATAGTATAGGTAATAAAATCAAGAGTATTTGTATATATAAGCTCCATACCACCAAACTCTAAATACTTTAAATCTCTGTTATTATCTTTATTAACCAATAATTTTGGAGATTTAGAGTAGCTACCACCAATTGTTAAAAAGTCAGTAATACCATAAAATATCTTGGAGTTAAATTCACTTCTTTTTCTATCATATGAATCTTCCAACTGAGAAATATCTAGTTGATATTGAAATTCACCTCTATTCTGTTGATTAAAATTATCAGCTGTTTCAATAGTTTTAATCTCTATTGTTCCGTTGGGGTTGTGTATTCTAAGAGTGTACTCTCTATTATCTCTAAGTTCCTTATTATCAAAAACAACTACTCCATTAACAGCATCTTGAATATCAATAGTGGTTCCTAGATAGATCAGTTCTACACGACTTCCAATTGGTACATTCTCTTTGATAATAAAGTTTTTTCCATTGTCATAATAGCCAAGATTTTTATCAATTGAGATAGATTTAATCCAACTATCGTTGAAGCTCTTTTCTCCCTTAAACTCTAAGTAGTGAGAGTAGGGTAAGTTATCATAACGTAGTTTTAAAAGATCCAATTTTCTGTTTTTTAAATCATAATTTCCAGTAAAAGTTCCATAGAGTAGATCGCTTTGATATATCAGTTTACCATTCCAATCACTATTTTTTTTCTTGGAAAATCTAGAAAAATATCGATTAAAATCAACTTGTAAATAACCTAAATTGATAAGCTGATGTTTATTTGTATAGTATATTTCATCAATGTTTTTTTTCTTTTCTAATAGGGATTTCGTTTCTTTTAGTCTATTGCTAATTTTATCAGGAAGGTTGTATTTAGAAGTTAGAGATAACTGTTGCTTATTGTTATCAATGTGAAAAGTTGAAGTGAAAATGTTTTTAAATAGATTGATACTAATATAATATCTATTCTCCTCTATATAAAAATCAGATTGTTTAAATTCTGCTGTTCTATTATCTTGTATAACCGTGAAATTTTTAAAATCAATCTCCACTTTATTTAAAGAATCTCCTAAATACATCGTTAATACACTATTTTTAAATTGATAGTTATTAAAATGTATTAATTTAAAGTAATCATCTAAGGATATATAATTTTTATTATTTCTAGTTAATATTTTTAAGTTGTTTGTTATTAGTTTTCTATCAATAAAAAGAGAGTATGAATAATCTTCTTTTAATCTACCCTCTAATTCTGCTTTTAAAAAAGCATAATCTTCATTAGTTATATAATTTTTAGCTTTTAATTGTTCTAGTTTTTCAATTGTTAATCTATCTTCTCCCAAAATAGTGGTACTTACTAAAATAAGAGAAGAGAGAAAAAAAATAATTTTTTTTTTCATTTAAGTCTTCTCCTATCTTAATTTAAAGATTTTGATCTCTTCATCACTATCAAAATCTTTAATCACCAGTTTTTTAGGTCTTTTATAATTTTTATCTTTTAAATAGTAAAATTCATTTTCCTTAAATTCAAGGGAATCCCCCTTATTTAAACGTAGATTTCCTAAGAAATATTCATCTAAATAAATCTTGTATCTTCCCTGCCTTTTACCTATATTGGTAATTGTTCCTTTTAATGTAACTCTATCACTGTTCTCTTCAATACCTATATTCTTTATCTCTAATTTTGGGAATATGTTGCCAGCATATCCATTTAATACAAGTTTGAAATCTGTATATACAGCAATAGAACTTTTTTCCTTTTTAATCTCTTCTTCATATACAGGAATCTCTCTAATACCTAAAATTGCAGAATACTCTCCTTCAGGAAGTGGTTCATAACTAGCTATATTGATCTTTATTATTCCCTCTTCTCCAGGTTTTAAAGTTAGAGAGTGTGGAAAATAGTTTATCCATTTTGACATATCTCTATCTTTATTGTTAGAAGGCTTTTCAACATAAACACGATAAAATATTGGTTTATCTGTTTGATTAAATAGTGAGTATTCTTGATAACTCCCCTCATCATCAATTTTTTTATCAAAGGAGAGAGGGTAGATATTAATATAGGCATATGTTACCTGTAAGGAGAGAAGAAAGAGTGTTATTAATTTTGTCATAAGATCTCCTATTTTAAAATAGGAAGAGATGGTTCTCTTCCTAATTGCCTAATATTTTGAATTTTTTGTGTATGTAACTACTAAATTTTGAGGAGTAGTAGTGTAAGTCTTTAAGTTTTCATAAATATATTGACTATTATCTTTGTTAGAAAGGGTTGAAGTAATAGAAAATTCAGCCTCAACATCTTTACCAATGGAATTTTTGTTGACAGAAGTGCTAATAGTTGTTTGTAGATTTGTGGTATCTACAAAGGGAATAATTTCACTAGTTCCACTTTTTCCATCAAAGCTTATTGAAATTTCACCTGTACTATAATTTCCCGGTGTTGTTTGAATAACTTTAAACTTTTCAGTAACTGGAGTAAGTCTAGAGATCTCTGTTCCATTCTTTATTTTTCCGTGGTTTAAAGTTATTTTATCAATATCATTTCCTTCAGAATTTACAATTTTGAAAGAGATATCTTCTGGGATAATTTCAACAGTAGCTTCAACAGGTACAGTGACACTATTTTTTGTTTCACTACTTGTTACAACCCCTTGAATAGCACCAAAACTAATTAAAGAGATTGAGCATGTTAAAAAAATAATTTTTTTCATAATAATATTACCTCACAATAAGTTGTTTAAATGTTTTTTACTTAAAGAAAGGAATTGTTTTTATTTTAAATAAAGTCACAATTCCCATAATTTCTTTAAATAATAGAAGTAATTACAATTAATACAGAATTACTAAAAAGTAAGAGTTAAAATATAAAAATATTGTAGAAATAATATCAAAAGTAATTGGTAATTATATGGTTGAAAGATGAAGAATGTGAAGAATAGATAAAAGTTTCTATTTTTATATTCTTAAAAAATTAATGTCAATAGATATAAATTAATAAAAATATATTGTTTTGTATTATTTTTTGATAACTTTTTAATAAAATAATAAAAAATTAACTTTTTTTATATTTTAAAATATAGTATAATATAATAATAAATGTAATATAGGAGGTTTTTGTAAAATGATTCAATATGAAAGTTTAGAAAAATTACATTTTAAAGGTGAAAATGTAGTTGAGGAATATCAAAAAAGAATTGAGAATTATTGTACTTATAATACTGAATTAAAAATTCATCCTATATTAAGAGGAGAAAGAGTGGTAAAGGAACAGTATTCTTTATTCTGTTTACCTATAAATGAAATTAATTTTCTTCAAGAAAAAATATTTTTAAATAGTAAAGAGATTATGGCACTAGATTCAGAGTTACCAAATGCTGCAAAGTTTGCTTGTATCAATGATATTATGACAAATGAAATTACTAAAACTAATGGAATCGAAGGGATACATTCGACCAAAAAAGAGATATATGAGAGTATGGAACAAAAGAAAAACACTCGTTACTCTGGTATTGTTAATAAATATACCCAAATTGTATTAAATAATATTGAAAATATTGATTCTCCAGAACAAATAAGAAAAATGTATGATGATATATTTTCAGAAGATATTTTAAAAAATCCAGAAAATAAATTAGATGGAGTTTTATTTAGAAATGGAAGAATAAATGTTTCAAATGGAACTAGTAACATACATAGTGGAGATCCTTCAGAAAACACCATAGTAGAGCATATTAGTGACTTAATTAAATTTATGAATAGAAAGGATATTCCTTCTTTGATAAAAGCTTCTATTGTTCATTATTATTTTGAGTATATACACCCATTCTATGATGGAAATGGAAGATTTGGAAGATTCCTTTTCTCTATGTATTTAGCGAGAAAAATAGATATTTATACAGGTTTATCTCTTTCTTATTCAATATTTGGAGATAGAAAAAAATATGCTGAACTTTTCTTAAATACTTCAAAAGTAAAAAATTATGGAGAGGTAACATTCTTTGTAATAGGCATGTTAAATTTCATTGTTAATGGTCAAGAAAGTATTATACAAATGCTTAAGGATAAGATATTAAAACTTAACTATGCAGAGAAGTATATAAAAAGTATTGAGTATTCTTTTAATCTCTCAGAGATTGAATGTAATATATTATTTATCTATATTCAAAACTATATTTTTGCTAAAGAAAATTCATTATCTGATAAGGAATTATTAAAATATGTAGAAGGAATAAAAAGTATTCAAACTTTAAGACGTCATTTAGATAATTTAACAGATTTAGGGTTAATTGATTTAAATTCAAAGAAACCTTTAATCAGAATTATAAGTAATACTATTAAGGAAGTGTTAGATTGATAATTCCATATGGCTATAAATGGAAATAGCTTTTGATATTATTCTGTATATAAAATAAAAAAATTGAGTAAAATAGCAGGTTTGTAGCAGATTGTAAATATTAAAAGGAGGAGAGATGGATAGGATAATCATGCATTATGATATGGACTGTTTTTATGCTTCAATAGAGATCAGAGATAATCCAAAATATAGAGGACTTCCATTAGTAGTAGGTGGCGGTGTAGTTACAACAGCTAGTTATGAAGCTAGAAAATATGGTATACACTCTGCTATGAGTGTTTTTGAAGCTAAAAAGCTTTGTCCTAATTTGCTAGTGATACCTGTTGATAAAGATAAATATATAAAGATTTCACAACAAATTCAAAGATTAGTTTTAAAAGTTACGGAAAAGGTGGAGTTTATAGCCTTAGATGAAGGTTATGTAGATATAACAGATATAGCAAAAAAGTATGATTCTTTGGATAAGTTTGCTAAAAAATTTCAAGAGAGAATAAAGCATCATACCAATCTAACTTGTTCTGTGGGAATAGGAATAAATAAATTGAGTGCTAAAATTGGAAGTGGAATAAATAAACCTGGGGGAAGATATATATTCAATTCACAGATGGAGTTTGCAACTTATATTGGACCAAAAGATATTAAGATAGTTCAAGGGGTAGGAAAAAAATTAAGAGAGTTATTAAATAGAGATGAAATATATAAAGTGGAGGATCTCCTGCCCTACACATTTCAAGAGTTGGTGAATAGGTATGGGAAATCTAGAGGTGAACTCTTATATCTCTCTTGTAGAGGAATAGATTATAGTGAAATTGAGTATAAAAGAGAGATACATTCCATTGGAAATGAAAATACTTACAGATATCCTCTTGATTCAGATGGGAATATTCAAAAGGAGTTAAATGATATATTTGAATACTCCTATCAAAGATTATTAAAAAAAGAGTTGATAAGTAAAACAATAATATTGAAAGTAAAATATAGTGATGGGAGTTTAATAACTCGCTCAAAGACTTTGTCAAGACCAACTGATGATAAAATAATACTTTTTGAAAATTTAGAATTATTGTTGGAGGAGATAGAGGAAAAGCCAATAAAACTATTGGGAATATCATTTGGTAATTTAATAAAAAAATCTATTAGGCAATTAAGTTTTTTTTAGGTATAATATAGAAAAAGGTGTATAATAGGTTGTGAAGCAAAAGGAGAGATAGCTATGGGATTATTAAGATTAATAGTATTTATAGGGATGTTTTTTGGAATAACTTATGGGATTGAGCTTGTTTTGCCACCATTTGGAAAGTTATTCTATACTAATCCGTTGGATATAATAGGATCAGTAGCTCAAGGAATATCTTATGGAGTGAATATAGCACCAAAATATGCCTTTGGATTAACAGTTTTCTTAATAGGACTTCCACCCCTAATAATAAGTATTCAGATTGGAAAAAAACTAAAAAAGAGTGGAAAATATAGATTTTAGAGTATTTTAAGGAGAAAATTAATGGAGTGGAAAGAGTATGGTATTCAGGATAAAGAGATAATTGATGAGTATCTAAAAGGAAAATTCAATATAAGTGATTATAATTTTACAAATCAATACCTATGGAGCATAGGAGAAGAGAGTAAATATAGGGTAGAGAATAATGTTTTGATAGTTAAAGGAGTTTTTGCAGAAGAGGAGTATTATTATATGCCTGTCCCTAAAGATAAGACAGATGATAATTTGAAGGCTTTAGTTGAGGTAATAAGGGAGATTATCCAAGATGGGCATAGAATAATCCTTGTTCCAGAAGAGTGGAAAGAGATCTTAGAGAAAAACTTTATTCTTGAAGAGAGAAGAGAGAGTTTTGATTATATCTATAACTCTAAAGACTTAGGAACTTTAAAAGGGAGAAAATATAGTAAAAAGAAGAACAAAATAAACAATTTTACTAAAACATACAATTACACTTATGAGAGAATCTCTGAAGATAATATTAATGAAGTAATTGAGTTTCAAAAAAATTGGTGTTTAGAAAGGGAGTGTGATACTATTCCTATACTAAAAAATGAAAACCTTGGAATAATGAATCTTTTAAATCATTATACTGAGATGGATTACATAGGGGCTATGATAAAGATAGAGAATAAAGTTATAGCTTATTCATTGGGAGAGATTCTAAATGATGACTATGGAGTAATTCATATTGAGAAGGGATTGAATGAGTATACAGGAAGCTATCAGTTAATAAATCAGCTATTTGCACAGAATGAGTTTTCTAATTGTAAATATATTAATAGGGAAGATGACTTTGGTGATGAAGGATTAAGAGAGGCAAAGGAGTCTTATCATCCAGCTTTCTTGCTAAAGAAATATGAGATAGTTGGATTAAAATAAAGGAGTGAGAGAGATGACAACAAAGATTTTAAAATCAATATCAATAGGATTAATATTAATGTTTCAATTAGCTTGTAATGGAAAAAATGTGGATAACAATTTAAAAGTTAACTCATTGGATTACAAAAGTGAGGAGAATGCAGTTGCTAAATATGAGTTAAAGATACCACAAATTGAAGATGAAAAGAGTGAGGATATAACTTATTTCAATGCTACAATGAAGGAGGAAATGAGATACATACTAGAAAATCTTTCAACTAGTGAAAATGATGGAAAAATACAAGATGCCTATGTTAATTTTGAAGAGTATAAAAACAATTTTGGTGTTCTATCAGTAACAGTATTATCAAGTGTATATACAGGTGGAGCACACTCTACAAATGGATTTGAGAGCTACAATATCAATTTAAAAGACAATAGCATTTTAACTTTTGATAAACTATTTACAGAAGAGGCTAAAGATTATTTTAATATGAAAATAAATGATATGATAAAAAATAAGGATAAGGTTTTAAACACTAATGGTGATGAAGTGATGTTCTTCGATAACTGTGAAGCTAATATAGCTAATGCCGTAGTGTATTTTGAAGGAGATAATGTTGTATTTGTATTCCATGAGTATGATTTATCACCATATTCAAGTGGTATGCCTGTATTTAAATTCGATAAAAAAGATGTAAAAAAATATCTAAATATCTAGTCTTAGTAAAAAAAGTTGATTTATATATACAAAAAGTGATATAATATTCTGTATTATATATTTAAACATAGGAGAAGTAATATGGAAATGAAAGATATCATTGCAAAAGTCAATTATTTTTCTAAAATAGCTAAGGAAAGAGAGTTGACTGAAGCAGAAAAAGAAGAGAGACAAAAATATAGACAACTTTACTTAGAGCAGTTCAAAGCTCAAGTTAGAGGTCATCTAGACAATATAAAGATCGTAGATGGAGAAGTTGAAAATAAAGGAAAAATTAAGATAATATAGTTTATGGGGGCATATACAATGGAAAAAGTTACAGTAAAATCTCTATTTAGAGAAACAGAAAAATACCTGGACAAAGAAGTAGTAGTAACAGGTTGGGTAAAAAAGATAAGAGATCAGAAGAACTTTGGTTTTATTGAAATCAATGATGGTTCATTCTTTAAGGGAGTTCAAGTTGTATTTGATACAAGATTGGCAAACTTTGAAGAGATTTCTCGTCTATCAATAATCTCTACAATAGAGGTAAAAGGAAAATTAGTAAAATCACAAGGTGCTGGACAAGCTTTTGAAATAGTAGCAGAAGAGATAAATGTATTTCAAAAAGCTGACTTAGATTATCCTTTACAAAATAAAAGACATACTTTCGAGTATTTAAGAACAAAAGCACACTTAAGACCAAGAACAAATACTTTTGCAGCAGTATTCAGAGTAAGATCTGTAGTTGCTTATGCAATACACAAGTTTTTCCAAGAGAACGGATTTGTATATGTACATACTCCAATCATAACAGGATCTGATTGTGAAGGTGCAGGAGAGATGTTCAGAGTAACAACTCTAGATATGAATAACCTACCTAAAAAAGAGGATGGAAGCATAGATAACAGTAAAGATTTCTTTGGTAAAGAGACTAACTTAACAGTAAGTGGACAATTAAGTGGAGAGACTTTCTGTTCAGCTTTTAGAAATATCTATACATTTGGACCTACATTTAGAGCAGAGAATTCTAATACAGCTAGACACGCTTCTGAGTTCTGGATGATAGAGCCTGAGATTGCTTTTGCTGATTTAGAAGCAAATATGGAATTAGCAGAATCAATGGTAAAATATATTATTAGATTTGTAATGGAACAATGTCCAGAAGAGATGGAATTTTTCAACAACTTCATAGAAAAAGGATTATTTGATAAGTTAAACAACGTATTAAATAATGAGTTTGGAAGACTTACATACACAGAAGCTATAGATATACTATTAAAATCAGGTAAGAAGTTTGATTACCCAGTTGAGTGGGGAATTGACTTACAAAGTGAGCATGAGAGATTCTTAGCTGAAGAGTATTTCAAAAAACCTGTATTCTTAACTGATTATCCAAAAGATATTAAAGCTTTCTATATGAAGCTTAATCCAGATGGGAAAACAGTTAGAGCTATGGACCTTTTAGCTCCTGGAATTGGAGAGATAATTGGTGGTTCTCAAAGAGAGGATAGTTTAGAGATATTAGAAAATAGAATAGTAGAGTTAGGAATGAGACCAGAAGATTATGAGTTCTATTTAGACTTAAGAAGATTTGGAAGCTTCCCACACTCTGGATATGGACTAGGATTTGAAAGAATAATAATGTACATTACAGGAATGACAAATATCCGTGACGTAATTCCTTTCCCTAGAACACCAAATAACGCAGAATTTTAATTAAGAGGAATTTATGATAAAATTTTTTATAATCTTAGCAGGATTGGGGTTACTATTTTATGTAGTAACCTACCCCTATGCATTTAAACTTTCAAGGAAGATACGTAGAGTATTGTCCTTTGAAGAGGTAACCTATATAGAGAATCAAGATTTTGATTATAGCAGAATATCTCCAGAAGATCAGAAAAAAAGATTGGTGATGGAGAGGAAAATCTTAAAAAATGAACATATAACTGAGGAGTTAGAGTATGTAGTGATAAAAAATTCAGATGAGAAAAGAGATGATCTTCCATGCTTAATTTTGCTTCACGGACTTAGAGACTCTTCAAATGATTGGTTAGAGAGAGGAAGAATAAGAGAGAATTATCTTACTCTTTTAGATCAGGGGAAGATAGATAAGTTGAATATCGTACTTATAAATTCTGGTTGTAATGGAATGTCTTGGTATACAAACTTCTATAGAGATAGACACAATAGATATGAGGAGTGTCTAGTAAAAGGATTGTTAAGTGAATTAAAGCAAGAGTTTCCAAAATCTCAATTTGGAATAGCAGGATTTTCAATGGGAGGTTATGGAGCCTTTAAATTGGGACTTAAGAATCTGGATATATTTAAGGTGATTGGAAGTTTCTCAGGAGCTATAAGCATAGTGAGAATGAGTGTTAATAGAAGGGTTATTAGAATTTTTAATTTCTTATACATACCCAAACAACTTTTTACAAATGAAGATAAACTACATTTTCTAAGAGTTTTTGGTTCGTGGGGGTATAAGATTTTAAAAGAGGATCCTTATACATTGACTAAAAGATTACCTGAATCAAAATATAGAGATAGATATTTTTATCTAAGTGTAGGAGAAAAGGATGTAGAGACACATCTGATGTTACAGCAGTGGCTAGACACTGTTAGAAGAATGAAAAAACATAAGTATAACTTTATAGGTTATCTTTGTAAAAATGAGACTCACACTTGGGAGTATGTAGCAAGAGATTTAAAAAATTTTTTAGTATATTTTAATGAGAAGATAAAATTATAGAGTTAGGGGCTGTTACAAATTACAGCCCCTTTTAACAAGGAGTTAAAATGAAAAAAATTATAAAAGAGATCATAGTAGTAGAGGGAAGAGATGATATCTCTGCTGTAAAAGCAGCTGTTGATGCTGAGATAATTCAAGTAAATGGTTTTGCTGTGAGAAAAAAAGGTACTATTGAAAGAATACAGGTAGCTGAAAAAAATAGAGGAATAATAATATTAACAGATCCAGATTATGCTGGAGATGAAATTAGAAAATATATACATAAATTTTTTCCAGAGGCAAAAGATGCTTATATAAGAAGAAGTGAAGGGACAAAAGATGGAGATGTAGGAGTTGAAAATGCATCACCAGAGGCTATTATTAAAGCTCTTGAGAAAGCAAGATGTACTGTGGCTGAGGAGTTACAGGAGAATTTTACTGTGGAGTATCTAATGGAGTGTGGACTAATTGGAGGAGCAACTTCTAGTGAGAGAAGAGAGAAAGTTGGTGGAAAATTAGGTATAGGGTACTCAAATGGAAAACAATTCCTTTCAAAATTAAATAGATATGGAATAAGTAGAGAGGAATTTGAAGAGGCTTTAAAAGAGATTTAAACAAACAAGTTGTTTATAAATTGAATTTAAATTTATATATAAATAGAAAAAATATTTATATTGAATAAATAGTTCTAAAAAAGTAGTTGAATTATTGTGAAATATGTGTTATATTAGAGATAAATGATAATAAATAAAAACTCATATATCCCTGTAATATGGTCAGGAGTCTCTACGGGTTGCCATTAGAATAACCCGCTATGAGTTGAAATTGTAAAATTCTTTTGTGGTATTTTTAAATATCAGTTTTTTGCTATTTCACTTCTAGATATATTCAGATAGATGAGAATAAAATTTTTAGGAGGAAAAAGTGAGAAATAGATCACCTTATCACTTAGATGGAGTTCCATCATTAAAAGAAGCTATACCATTAGGATTACAACATGTATTAGCCATGTTCGTAAGTAATATCACGCCGTTAATAATAGTAGCTGGAGCTCTAAAATTACCGTCTGAAACAAAAACTTTTCTAATTCAATGTACAATGTTTGTAGCTGGAGTGAATACTATGATACAAGCATATACTGTTGGACCTATCGGAGCCAAATTACCTATCGTTGTTGGTACAAGTTTTGCTTTTGTACCTGTTGCACTTTCAATTGGATTACAATATGGATATGAAGCTATATTAGGAGCTGCCTTAGTAGGTGGAATTTTTGAAGCATTCATAGGATTGATTATAAAGAAAATAAGAAGATACTTCCCACCAGTTGTAACTGGAGTTATTGTTTTATCTATTGGATTATCACTATTACCAGTTGGTGTATCAAATTTTGCTGGAGGAGTAGGAGCAGCAGATTTTGGTTCATTTTCAAACTTAACTTTAGGAATGATTGTTTTAATTACAGTTATCTATTTTAAACAGTTCACAAAGGGGATTACAAGTACAGGATCTATGTTTATAGGTACAGTAGTTGGATTTATAGTGGCTATATTTATGGGAAAAGTAGATTTATCAAGCATAACTACAGCTGGATATTTCAATGTTCCAAGACCATTTACATATGGATTAACTTTTCACCTAGATGCTTGCCTAGCTATGATAATGATGTATATAGTATCAGCTGTTGAAACAGTAGGAGATATGTCTGGAGTTACTATGGGTGGTGCTAATAGAGAGTTGACAGATAGAGAGTTATCTGGAGGAATATTAGCTGATGGAATAGGAAGTTGTATAGCAGCTAGTTTCTCAATATTACCAACTACATCATTCAGTCAAAATACTGGACTTGTGACAATGACAGGAGTTATGAGTAGATTTGTAGTAGGGGTAGGGGCAGCATTCTTAATCTTAGGAGCTTTTATTCCAAAAGTAGGTGCGATACTTTCAATAGTTCCACCAAGTGTAATTGGAGGAAGTTTGGTAATGGTATTTGCTATGATCTCAATATCTGGAATTAACCTTATAACTAAGGAGCCATTAAAAGGAAGAAACGCTTTAATACTTTCGGTTTCTTTAGGATTAGGTTATGGATTGGGAAATGTTCCAGCAGCATTAAATAATTTCCCAGAGAGTATAAGACTTATATTTGGGGGATCTGGAATAGTTGTTTCAGGATCTATAGCAGTAATATTAAATTTGATACTACCTTTAGATGAAGAGTTAGATAATAAAAAAGTAGAAGAGAACAAAATAAAAGCATAAATTTATTAGTTATTAGGAGGTTAGTTTTGTTTAGCTTTAAAAATTATATAGCTGTAACTTCTTTGGAAGAGGCTTATGATGAACTATTAAAAAATAAAAAAAATATTATATTGGGGGGAACCTCTTATTTAAGAATGGGGAATGTAGCCTATAATACAGCTATTGATCTATCTAATCTTGAATTGGACTATATAAAAGAGGGAGAAACTTGTATTCATATAGGAGCAATGGCAAGTTTTAGAGATTTAGAGATAAATGAAATTACTCAACAACTATTTGATGGAGTGTTGGATAGATGTGTGAGAGGAATATTGGGAGTACAGTTTAGAAGTAATGTCAGAGTAGGAGCTACTGTATTTTCTAAATATGGATTTTCAGATTTAATTCCAACTCTATTAGCAATGGATTCCACTGTTGTTTTATACAAAGGTGGAGAGATCTCTTTGGAGGAGTATTTGAAAGAGGAGAGCCTAAGAAGAGATATTTTGGTGGAGATCAAGATAAAAAAAGAGGGAAGAGGATCTTTCCAAAGTATTAGAAAGAGTAAGACAGATTATGCTATAACAAATACTTGTGTAACTAAGATTGATAATAAGATAAGAGTAGCTATTGGAGTAAGACCTGGAAAAGCTGTATTATCTTATAGAGCTATGGAGATTTTAAATAATAATGAGAGGACAGAAGAGATAATAGATAGAGCTTGTGAAGCTATGAGTGAAGAGATTAGTTTTGGAAGTAATATGAGAGGAACAGCTGAATATAGAAGAGCTGTTTCTAAAAATCTTGTAAAAAGAGCAATTCAGGAGGTATTATAATGATATTAACTCTTAATGTGAACGGAAGAAAGAGAGAGATTTCAATATCTCCTGACGAATATTTACTTGATGTATTGAGAAAGTTGGGTTATTTAAGTGTAAAGAGAGGTTGTGATACAGGCTCTTGTGGTCTATGTACAGTTCTTGTAGAGGAGAAACCTGTACTTTCTTGTAGTACTCTAGCAGTGAGAGCTCAAGGGAAAAAAATAACAACTATTGAGGGTTGTCAGGAGGAAGCAAAAAGATTTGCAGAATTTATGGCAGCAGAGGGAGCAGAACAGTGTGGATATTGTGCTCCAGGATTTACATTGACAGTATTGGCTCTTATGAAAGAGAATGAGAATCCAACAGATGAGGAGATTTTACACTATTTAAATGGAAACCTATGTAGATGTAGTGGATATATATCTCAACTTAGAGCTATTAAAAACTTTATGGAGGCAGAGAAAAGATAATGAGATTTGTAAATAAAGAGATGAAAAAAATAGATGGAATAGGTCTTATTACAGGAAAGCCATTCTATACTGAAGATCTAGTTGCAAACCAAGAGTATCTGATAGTAAAGCTTTTAAGATCTCCTCATGCCTATGCTAAGATAAAGAGCATAGATACAACAATAGCTTTGAAAGTTCCAGGAGTAGAGGGAATTTATACATACAAAGATGTACCACAAACTATGTTTACATTGGCAGGACAATCTTATCCAGAGCCATCTCCATATGATAGAAAGATTTTAGATGAATATGTGAGATACGTGGGAGATCCTGTAGCTATAGTAGCAGCAGTTGATGAAGAATCAGCTGAAAAAGCTATGAAGCTTATAAAGGTAGAGTATGAAGTTTTAGAGGCAGTAGTAGACTATGAAAAAGCTCTAGACTCACATATTTTAGTACATAAAGATAGAGCACATATAAACTATGACACTATAGGTTATGATAATAAAAGGAACTTAGCTTCCTCTTATTTACAGGAAAAGGGAGATGTAGAGAAAGGATTCTCAGAAAGTGAAGTAATAATTGAAAATACTTACTACACACAACCTCAAATTCATGCAATGATGGAAACATATAGATCAGCTTCATATTTTGATGTATACGGAAGATTGACAGTGATCTCTTCTACACAGATACCTTTTCATGTTAGAAGACATCTAGCTAGAGCCTTAGATTACCCAAGTAGTAAGATAAGAGTTATCAAACCAAAATTAGGTGGAGGTTTTGGAGGGAAACAGACTTCTGTATGTGAGATATATACAGCTTTTGTAACATTAAAAACTGGAAAACCATCTAAGATCATATATACAAGAAAAGAGACACAAGCTTATTCAAACACTAGACATGGAATGAGATTAACAGTAAAAATTGGTTCAGATAGAGAGGGAAATATAAAGGCTATAGATATAAAAGTATTATCAAATACAGGAGCTTATGGAGAACATGCTCCAACAGTTACATCTCTAGTAGTGTATAAAACATTCCCATTATATGAGAAAGTACCAATGAGATGTAAGGCTGATATAGTTTATTCGAATACTATGGTTGGGGGAGCATTTAGAGGATATGGAGCTACTCAGGGGACATTTGCTGTGGAGTCAGCTGTAAATGAGTTAGCACACAAATTGGGAATGGATCCAACAGAGATTAGAATGAAAAACTTAGTTGATCAATCTGAAACTGTAAGTGGAGATATAAAAAAATGTATCCAAATTGGAAAAGAGGCTTTTGATTGGAAAAATAGAAAAGTAGTGGATATGGGAAATGGAAAAGTCAGAGCTTCAGGAATGGCTGTAACTATGCAAGGGTCAGGAATAGCAGGTTTAGATACAGGATCAGCAACTGTAAAATTCCACGATAGTGGAGATTTTACACTTATGATAGGTGTAACAGATATGGGACAAGGTTGTGATACTGTTCTAACTCAGATGGCAGCTGAAATATTGGAAGTTCCAATGGATAAGATAGTATTGAATGCAGCAGATACAGATGTATCACCTTATGATCCGGGAGCATATGCTTCAAGTGGGACATATGTAACAGGAAATGCTGTTATAATAGCTTGTGAAAAGATGAAAAAAGAGATTTTAGCTTCAGCTTCTAAACTTATGAATAAAGATATAGATGAATTGCAATATACTGGAGAGTATGTTGAAGCTAAAGATGGAACAAGATTGACTTTAAAAGAGATAGCTATAAGAAGTGTAGGATTTGAAGGGAAAAATCAGATAACTACAACAGGAACTTGGGGAGGAGAAAATTCACCACCACCATTTATAGCTAGTTTTGCAGAAGTTGAAGTGGATACATTAACAGGAGAAACTAATGTAGTTGATTTCCTTTCAGTTGCTGATTGTGGAACACCAATTAACCCAGCTCTAGCAAGAGTACAGGTAGAGGGAGGAATAGCTCAGGGGATAGGATTAGCACTTACTGAGGAGATAACTATTGACAAAAATGGAAAACTTTTACAAGATACATTGATGCAGTATAAGATACCTTCAAGAAAGGATTTAGGACCAAAAGTAGGGGTGTTGTTCAGTTACTCAAATGAACCAACAGGACCATTTGGAGCTAAATCAATAGGTGAGGTAGTTATAAATACACCAGCTCCAGCAATAGCTGATGCAATATATATGGCAACAAAATCAAGAGTTAGAAGTCTGCCTATAACTAGTGAAAAATTATTCTGGGAAATGTATTCAAAATAATTGTAGATTGTGATATAATATACAAATATCATTAATTTAGAAGTAAATATTGGAGGCTTATTTCAGATGAAATTATTAAAAGATTATATTTTAAATACGGGAAAAACAATTGATTCAAAAATCTTGAAAGTAGATAATTTTTTAAATCACCAAATCGATCCCGTTTTGATGATGAAAATGGGAGAAGAGTTTAAAAAGAGATTTGAAGGGGTAGAGATAAATAAGATTCTTACAATAGAAGCTTCGGGAATAGCTGTGGGATTAGCAGCTGCATATGTTCTTAATGTTCCTTTGGTATTTGCTAAGAAGAGAGTACCTTCTACAATGTCAGATTTTTATACATCAAAGGTTTACTCTTTTACTAAAAATAAAGAGTATACTATCTGTGTAGGAAAAGATTTTTTAAATCCAGAGGATAGAGTTTTGATAATAGATGATTTTTTAGCTATGGGAAATGCTGTACTAGGGTTAAAAGAGTTAGTAGACCAAGCTGGAGCTAAGGTAATGGGTGTAGGAATAGCTGTTACTAAAGGATTCCAAGGTGGAGAAAAGCTATTACAAGATCAAGGATTGAGAGTTGAATCTCTAGCTGTAGTAGAGTCACTAGAGAATGGAGAGATCAAGTTTAGATAAAAAAAGATTGACAAATATTTAATATGGGTGTATTATAACAACATATAAAAAATTAAAAAGGAGATTATTATGAAAAAGAGTTTTGTTTTACTAAATTTAAAAACAGTTCATCATCACCATCATAGGTAGAGAGTTTGTTTTGTGAAGATTGATTCATAGATACAGACTCTAATTGACGTGCAATTGAGAATGTGTCTATGATGGTAAAACAAAAGATTTCATAATTTAGTTAGCCATCTGGATAAAAACAGATGGCTTTTTTTATTAATTATTTCAGGAGGTATAGAGATGAAAAAAATTATAATAACTATGGTGATGATGCTAAGTTTGATTGTAACTTCTTTTGGAGCTGATAGATCTTTGGAAGATGTGAAGAAAAAGGGATATTTTACAGTTGGATTAGATGCCACATTTGCACCTATGGGTTATAGAGATGAGAATGGGGAGATAGTTGGATTTGATATAGATTTAGCTAAAGAGGTAGCTAATAGAATGGGAGTAGAGGCAAAATTCAGACCTTGTGAGTGGGATGCTATCATATTTGATTTGAGAAGTAAAAATATAGATATGGTATGGAATGGAATGACAATCACTCCAGCAAGAGAGAAACAGGTGCTATTTACTAAAGCATATTTAAATAATAACCAGATAATATTCTCAAGAAAAGATAGTGGAACAATGACAACAGCAGATTTAGCTGGAAAAGTTGTAGGAGTACAGTTGGGAAGTTCTGGAGCTCAAGCTGTTGAGGATAGTAGCATTAAGAGTGAGATTAAAGAGTTAAAAAAATATGCAACTAATGTAGAAGCTCTTATGGATTTGGAAGCGGGAAGATTGGACGCTGTAGTTATGGATGAAGTTTCTGGAAAGTACTATAATCAGAAAAAATCAACATTGAACTATTCAGTTGAAAATCTAGCAGAAGAGGGATATGGAGTGGCACTGAGAAAACAGGATAAGGCTTTGACTGACGAGATTAACCAAAAACTTGATGAGATGAGAGCAGATGGAACATTTGATAAGATTAAAGAGAAATGGCTAGGAAAATAATAGAGATTAGAAGGAGATAGGAATGGAAGAGAACATATTATATATATTACAGGGATTGGGATTAACAGTAAAATTATACATAGTAACAATGGTTTTTTCACTACCTTTAGGTGTGGTATTATCATTGGGAAGAATATCAAAAAATAGCATAGTAAACAATGGAATACAGATATATACTTGGATATTTAGAGGAACACCTCTATTGCTACAACTATTCTTTGTATATTATGGATTACCTGTAATAGGAATTACACTATCTCCTTTTACAGCAGCATCTCTTACATTTATAATTAACTATACAGCATATTTTTGTGAGATATTCAGAGGAAGTATATTGGGAATAGATAAGGGACAGTATGAAGCTGCAAAGGTTTTAGGTATGAATTATTGGCAGACTATGAGAAGAATAATAATTCCTCAAGCTCTAATTACAGCTTTGCCACCACTAGGAAATGAGGCTATTGCTCTTATAAAAGATACATCTTTAGTATCAGCAATAGGAATGGCAGAGATATTAAGAAACTCAAGAGAGATAGTAACTAGGGATTTTTCAATAACTCCATTTATAATCTGTGCTGGGGTATACTTAGTTCTATCAACAGTTGTAGTAATTTTCTTTAAAAGAATGGAAAAAAAGGTGATGATATAATGATTATAAAGATAAGAGATCTATATAAAAACTATGATAATGATGTAAAAATATTAAAAGGTGTAAACTTAGATATAGAAAAAGGAGAGGTAATCTCAATAATAGGAGCATCTGGTGGTGGAAAATCAACTCTTTTGAGATGTATGATTGGACTTGAAAAGATAGATGGTGGGAGCATAGAGACACCAGATAGAAAGAAAATGGGAATGGTATTCCAAAATTTTAATCTTTTTCCACATAAGACAGCTCTACAAAATATAATGGAGTCTTTAGTTATAGTTGATAAGATGTCAAAAGAGGAGGCTAAGAGAGTGGGGCTTGAGTTGTTGGAAAAAGTTGGATTGAAAGAGAGAGCAGATTTCTATCCAAAGGCACTATCTGGTGGACAGAAACAGAGGGTAGCAATAGCTAGAGCAATGGCAAAAAATCCAGAGGTTTTACTTTTTGATGAGCCTACTTCAGCTTTAGATCCAGATATGGTAAATGAGGTTTTAAATGTAATTCAAAATTTAAAAGATACAACTGATATGACTATGGTAATAGTGAGTCACGAGATTGATTTTGTAAATAAAATCTCTGATAGAATAGTTGTAATGGAAAATGGGAATATAAAGGAGATAAGAGAGAATAGATAAGAATAGAGAGGTTTTAACTGCTATTTAAGGTTAAAATCTCTTTTTTTTATGTTTTTATAAAAATTATTTTTTATAAAAATATAAAAATGAAAAAATAATTATGAAATTATTGACAAATAGATTAGTTCTGTGCTAAAGTATATTCATAAAAATAGCTGAGGAGGGGTTAAATCTGTTGTGAATAATATATAACTTCATATAAAAATCTACAAAATATTGAAAGATTATGATATAATACTATTGAGGTGATAACATGAAATATTACTCAATAGGAGAATTTGCAGATAAAATAGGAAAAACAATTCAAACTCTTAGAAATTGGGATAAGAATAATACTTTTAAACCTGCTTATGTAACTGTTGGTGGAACAAGATATTATTCTCAAGAACAACTTAATAATTTTTTAGGACTGAAAATAAAAACTAAAATAAATAAAAAAATTATTGGTTATTGTAGAGTTAGTTCAAACAAACAAAAAGATGACCTTGAAAGACAAATTGAAAATGTAAGAACATATATGTTCGCAAAAGGTTATCAATTCGAGATAATAACAGATATTGGAAGCGGTATCAACTATAATAAAAAAGGACTAAATCAATTGATTGATATGATTACTAATTCAGAGATTGATAAAATAGTAATTCTTTACAAAGATAGATTAGTTAGATTTGGATATGAATTGATAGAAAATTTATGTGAAAAGTATGGAACAACAATCGAAATTATTGATAATACAGAGATAACTGAAGAACAAGAGTTAGTAGAAGATTTAATTCAAATAGTTACTGTATTTAGTTGTAGACTTCAAGGAAAAAGAGCTAATAAAGCAAAAAAAATGATTAAGGAGTTAATAGAAGATGATACTTGCAAAGAAAGTTAGATTGTATCCAACCAAAGAGCAAGAACAGAAATTATGGCAATCTGTAGGAATTGCTAGATTTATCTATAATTATACTCTTGCGAAACAGGAAGAAAATTATAGAAATGGTGGTAAATTTATTAGCGATGGAATTATCAGAAAAGAATTAACTCAACTAAAAAAGTCAGAACTAATTTGGTTGAATGAAGTATCAAACAATGTTACCAAACAAGCTGTAAAAGACGCTTGTAATGCCTATAAAAATTTTTTTAAAGGTTTAGCTAATAAGCCAAAATTTAAGAGTAAAAAGAAAAGTAAACCTAGTTTTTACAATGATACTTCAAAATTAAAAGTTAAAGAGAAAAAAGTCTTAATTGAAAAAGTAGGTTGGATAAAAACAAATGAACAAATACCTACTGAAGT
>NZ_JAGIRL010000006.1 GCF_019012925.1 Fusobacterium sp. | reverse complement strand
TTCCTTTTTTAACAATTTCTTTAATAAGTTCTTTAGGTAATAAAGACATAAAAAAACCTCCCTTGATATTAATTAAATTATACTTATAATTCATCAATAATCAAGAGAGATTTTTATTTACACAAAATTATTTATACTATCCTGGTTTTTCTATTATCTCACTTTAAAAGTGATCTCATTATTTTCAAGTACAACATCAACAGTATCTCTCTCTTTTATCTGATTAGAAAGGATAAGTTTAGCAAGTGTTGTTTCAAGCTCTTTTTGTATATATCTTCTAAGTGGTCTTGCTCCATATTGAGGTTCATAAGCATTTTCAGCTAGATATTCTACAACCTCATCAGAGAAGTTAAGTTGAATATATCTATCTTTTAACTTATCTTCAACAGATTTAAGAGCAAGTTTAACTATATCCTTAATAGAAGCAAGATCAAGAGCTTTAAAAGTAATTATCTCGTCAACTCTGTTTAAAAACTCAGGTCTAAAGTTAGCTTTTAATTGATCTAGTACTCTCTCTTTTGTAGCTTCACTCAAATTGATATCATCAAGAATTAAGCTACTTCCAATATTGGAAGTCATAATAATCAATGTATTCTTGAAGTCTACAATTCTTCCTTGTCCATCTGTCAATCTACCATCATCAAGCACTTGTAATAGAATGTTGAATACATCAGGATGAGCTTTTTCAATCTCATCAAATAGTATTACTGAATAAGGTTTTGTTCTTACAGCTTCAGTAAGTTGTCCACCCTCTTCATAACCTACATATCCTGGAGGTGCACCAATAAGTCTAGTAGTAGAGAATTTATCCATATACTCACTCATATCTATTCTAATAACTGAATCTTCACTATCAAAAAGATTATAAGCTAGAGATTTAGCCAAATAAGTTTTACCTACCCCAGTTGGCCCTAAGAAGATGAATGATCCCATTGGTCTGTTAGCATCTTTAAGTCCAGCTCTTGATCTGATCATAGTATCAGCAACAGCTTTTACAGCCTCATCTTGACCTTTTACTCTCTCTTTTAGAGAAGTTTCAAGATTTAATATTTTTTCTTTTTCAGTTTCGGCAAGTTTTGATACAGGGATACCTGTCCATTTAGATACAATATCTGCAATCTCATCAGAAGTAACCTCTTGTTTTAAAAGTCCACTACTTCCATAAGCTTCATCAAGTTTGTCTTGTTGCTCTTTTAATTGTCTTTCAAGCTCACCAAGTTTACCATATTTTAACTCTGAAAGTTTAGTTAAATCATAGTTTCTTTCAGCTTGTTCCATTTCAAGCTTAACTTTTTCAATCTCTTCTTTGATCTCTTTTACCTTAGTAATATCTTTTTTCTCAAGTTCCCATTGAGATTTTAAAAGAGATTTTTTAGAGTTTATCTCAGCTAACTCTTTTTCAAGATTTTCCAATCTCTCTTTAGAAGCTGTATCAGTCTCTTTTTTTAAGGCTTCCTTTTCAATCTCAAGTTGCATACTTTTTCTAGTAAGCTCATCAAGTTCAGCTGGCATAGAATCAATCTCAGTTCTGATCATAGCAGCAGCTTCATCTATAAGGTCAATAGCCTTATCAGGAAGCTGTCTATCAGTGATATATCTATTACTTAGAGTGGCAGCAGCAACAATAGAACCATCAGAAATTCTAACTCCGTGATACATCTCAAACTTTTCTTTAAGTCCTCTCAATATTGATATAGTATCTTCAACAGTAGGTTCATTAACTAATACAATTTGGAATCTTCTTTCAAGAGCTGGATCCTTTTCAATATATTTTCTATACTCGTCAATAGTTGTAGCACCAATAACTCTAACCTCTCCTCTTGCAAGCATAGGTTTTAAGATATTACCTGCGTCCATAGCTCCATCAGTTTTTCCAGCACCAACTATAGTGTGGATCTCATCAATAAATAGAATAATATTACCGTTTGAAGTTTCAACCTCTTTTAAAACACCTTTTAATCTCTCTTCAAATTCACCTCTAAATTTTGCCCCAGCTATTAGAGCTCCCATATCTAGAGAGTAGATAGTTTTACCTTTTAATGACTCTGGTACGTCACCATTTAAAATTCTTTGAGCTAATCCCTCAGCTATTGCAGTTTTACCTACACCAGGTTCTCCAATAAGGATAGGATTATTTTTAGTTCTTCTAGAGATAATTTGAATAGCTCTTCTAATTTCACTATCTCTACCTATGATAGGGTCAATTTTTCCCTGTCTAGCTAATTCAACTAAGTTTTTAGCATATTTTTCTAAGACTTCATAATTAGCTTCTGGATTTTGAGAATCAACTTTTTGATTTCCTCTAATCTCTTTGACAACCTCTTCATATTTTTTCTCATCTAAACCTAATCTTTTTAAGATAGGAAGATGTCTTAATAATGCCCAGAAAAGATGTTCAACACTTATGTAAGAGTCTCCCATTTTCTCCATAAGGCTTTCAGCTTCTATTAAAACTCTATGAGTTCCTTGATCCAATGAAGTATCTCCTAGATTACTACCCTCTACCTTTGGAAATTTTAAAACTTCATTTTCTAGCTGACCAACTATATAGTTTAAATTTAAATCTAACTTTTCAATAATTCTAGGAATAAGTCCCTCACTATTTTTAAGGAGAGCCAAAGCTAGAAACTCAGGTTTTATAGTTTGTTGTTTAGCTTTAATCGCAAGTGTTTGTGCCTCTTGTAAAGCTAATAATGAGTTTTCTGTAAATTTATTTTGATTCATATAAAAACGACCTCCTTTTGATTTGTTAGCACTCTAATCGCTTGAGTGCTAATTTATTTATATTCTGATTATAGAACATAAAAATAAATTTGTCAACTATTTTTAAACAATTTTTTTAAAAAATTAAAATTTAGTCAAATAAAAAAAATAATTGATTTATTTTTAAAAATGTGAAATAATATGGTGTACTATTAATTCGAATAGGAGGATTTTTATGGGATTATTTGATTTTTTTAAAAAGAAAAACAGTGAGGAATGGTTTGAGATATACTCACCTTTAAATGGTAGAGTTATTGATCTATCAGAGGTTCCTGATGATGCTTTTGCTCAAAAAATGGTAGGAGATGGGTGTGCTATTGATCCAACTAGTGGAGCTATATATGCACCAGTAAATGGAGATATAGATATTTTTGAAACTAACCATGCTGTTAGCTTTGAAACACCAAACGGATTAGAGATGATAGTTCACTTTGGTATAGATACTGTAACTTTAAAAGGTGAGGGATTTAACAGAGTGGCAACTTCTGATTCTGTAGAAGTTGGAGATAAATTAGTAGAGTATGATTTAGACTTTATAAAAGATAAAGTTCCATCAACAAAAACTCCTGTAATTATCAACAATATGGATGCTATAGAGAAAATTGAAGTTGTTGCAAAGGGAAAAGATGTTAAGGTTGGAGACCTTATAATGAGAGTTTTATTAAAAAAATAGTATAAATTAAAATGGTTAGTTAATTCTAGCCATTTTTAATTAATAAAAAGGTGCTACAGAAAAATGTAACACCTTTTTTTATTAATTACCTAACAATCTTTGGAAAAGAGAATCTTCAGTATTTGAAGGGGATTTAGTCTTGTTTTCAATAGGGGTAACCTCTTTGAAATTGCTATTTCCATTTAAACTATTTCCCTCTTTTTTAACTTCTGTTTGAGAAGAGTTTCTATTTGAATAACCAGCTCTCTCAAATACTCCAGAAATTCCTTTAGAGTATTTCTCGCTATTTTCTAATTGTAGCTTTCCTCTTCTAATTGCAAAATCTCTTCCATTGTTTACTTTTAGACCTGTGTCTAAGGCTAAGTTTTGAATAAAGATATCACCATTTTTTAAATGGTTATCTAGGAATGAGAATTTAGCAGAGGTATCATAAAGTTTTTTATTAACTAAATTTTGATAATATTGTGCCCATAGTGGAGCAACTCCACTACCACCTGTAATATTACCCTTTATAGGTGAGTTATTATCATAACCTATATATATAGTTGTAACATAGTTAGGAGTTATTCCAGCAAACCAGATAGTTCTATTTTCATTGGTTGTACCTGTTTTTCCACCCTGTTCAATTCTTTTCTTCTGTAGATCATAAACAGATGCTCTTGATGAGCTACCATGTAGGACAGAACTCTTCAGCATATAAGTTATAAGGCTGGTATCAATACTATCATATACTTTTTCTTTGTCTGGTAATTCCTCATAGATAGAGTTTCCATACTTATCCACAACTGAAGTAACAACTATAGGCTTAATTTTGTAACCACCATTAGCAAAGATACTATAGTCTAAAGCGTGTTGTAATGGTGTATTTTCAAATGAACCTAAAGAAGCAGTTAAGTCATTAGGTATTTTTAAGTTTGGATCTAACTTAGCTATATTCTTTTTAAGATTAGCCACTCCAATATGATCTAAAAGCTGTATTGATACAGTGTTTACAGATCTATCTAGGGCAGTCAAAAGAGTGAGATTGTTACTATATCTACTACCATAGTTTTTAGGAATCCACTTACCATACTGTAAATATCTATCTTCAACAACTGTATTTAGCTCATAACCATTTTGTAAAGCTGTAAAGTAAAGGAATGGTTTGAAAGATGAACCAAGTTGTCTTTTTGCCATAGTGGCTCTATTGAATCCACCAGCTTTAAAGTTTCTACCAGCTACAATAGTAATTATATGTCCGTTGTTAGGATCAATAGTGATCATACCACCCTGTAACTCGTTTTTACTATCTTTTTTAAATAATTCATAGTTATCAAAACTCTCTTTAGCAACTTTTTGCATATCTAAATCAAGAGTAGTATAGACTTTTAATCCACCCGTATAGATAAGATCCTCATCAAAATTTTCTAGCAAAATCTTTTCAACTAGATCAGAAAAATCAGGAACATTATATTCAACAGCATTTTTCTTATTGTACACAATAGTTGTATTATCATCTAGGACAAAATCCTTAGGAATATCCTTTTCATTATAGAATTTATGAGCTAGAGCTTTCTCATACTCCTCTTTTGTGATCATACCATCTTCATACATCTCCGAAAGAATCAACTTCATTCTTTTAATAGAATTTTTTAACTTTTTAGTAGGGTTGTATGTGTCAGGTCTATTTGGTATTCCAGCTAAAAGAGCAGATTCAGCCAAGCCAATCTGTGAGATATCCTTTCTGTAAAATTGTTCAGCAGCTGTTCTTACACCATAAGCTCCAGCTCCAAAGTATATCTCATTAAGATATTTTTCAAAAATCTCATCTTTTGTATATTTTCTCTCAATTTCAAAGGTGATAAGAGCTTCTTTAATCTTTCTAGCCAAGCTTTTCTCATGAGATAAAAAGGCATTTCTAGCCAATTGTTGCGTGAATGAACTAGCTCCTTGTACAGCAGATCTATTTTTTACATTGGCAACTATAGCTCCAACCAATCTTTTAAAGTGTATACCGTGGTGAGAGTAGAACTGTTTGTCTTCAATAGCCAAGAAAGCATTTTTTACATTTTGAGGAATATCTTTAAACTTTGCCACTTTTCTACTCTCTCTAGATATTATATCAATAACTTTTCCGTTTCTATCATATACAGTTGTAGGGATAGATGGAGAATAATCCTCTATTAGAGTTGAAATTTCTGGAAGTTCTTTATAATACTTGTACACTACTCCAAAAACTACTCCTGAAGTAATTACTCCACCTAAAAATATTACAGCTAAAAATATCTTTAAGTATGTAAACTTTTTCATTCTTCCCCCTTATTTAGTAGGTTTTTTATTTTTTTGTCTTAATTGTCCACAAGCTCCATCAATATCTGTTCCTTTTTCTCTTCTAATAGTTACATTAACTCTTCTTACATTCTCTAAGAAGTTTACAAATCTCTCAATTTTCTTATCAGAAGGTCTTTCCATCTCTGTTCCCTCTACTGGGTTGCAAGGGATAAGGTTAACTACATGATCAAAATCGTGTACGAAATCAGCTAGAGCATTGGCATCAGCTTCTGATACGTTAAAGTTATTGATCAAGATATATTCAAAAGTTATTCTTCTCTTTGTCTGTCTTTGGTACTCTTGTAATACAGCATGTAGATCCTCTAATGGATATCTTCTATTGATAGGGATAATCTCATCTCTCTTCTCATTGATAGCTGTATGTAGAGATATAGCTAACTCTACTGGAACTTTCTCAAGCAGTATCTTTTCGATATTTGGTACAATTCCAGAAGTAGAGATAGTTATCTTTCTCTTAGATATGTTTATACCGTTTTCATTAGATAGGATCTCTAGAGCCTTTAAAACATTAGTAAGGTTTAAAAGTGGCTCACCCATTCCCATAAATACAATATTATTAAGGTTAGTTCCCTGCTTAACCAATCTTCTCTCTACAGTGTATACTTGGTTTATGATCTCACTTACATTTAGATCTCTTACAAATCCACCTTGTCCTGTTGCACAGAAAGCACATTTTACAGCACAACCTACTTGAGATGAGATACAAAGAGTATTTCTCTTATCTTTATGTCTTAATAACACAGTTTCAATAGTATTTCCATCTTCTAATTGGAATAGGAATTTCTCTGTTTTATCTATTTTAGACACTTGGTGCTTAAGTAGATTTAAAAATGGAATGTATGCTTTTTCCATCAAAGTTTCTCTATCTTTTAAAGATAGGTTAGTAACCTCATTTAAGTCTCTAACTATTTTTTTATGTAACCAGTTAAAAAGTTGTTTCCCGTAAAATTTCTTCATTCCAAGAGAGATGATAAACTCCTCTAACTCTTGTTGATTAAGATTTAATAAATTTATTCTATCTGACATTATTTTCCTCCATAAAGTTTTTAATTAACAATGTATTATAACAGAAAAAATGAGTAATTACAACACTATATTATTGTATGAGAAAGATTTAATTAGAACATAGATATTCAGTTAATATATCCTTTAACTCTTGTTCAGAGATCTTCCCTTTAAAATTACCCTTAACTTGATTTCCTCCCCCTTTAATATCAGGTTTTTTATCCATAAGATATTTAATGAACTCCTTGCAATTAAAGGAGTTTGAGATGATAGAAAAACTATCTCCATTTCCAGTGATTAAAATATTATCATCTTTCATCTGCTTTATTAAAAATTGAGCTACTGTCTTATCTTCAAAATAAAATATAGGCTGATAATTTGAGATCTTTTCACACTCTTTTAAAAGTTTTTCCGCTAGGAGTTCACTATAGTGAGAAGCTAGATTTTTGAATTCACTCTCCACTTTTTTTCTCTCATCTAGGCTCTTTTCTATCATATCCATAATCTCATAGTCTTTACAGCTAAAAGATTGACATAACTCCTTTGTCATTCTGTGTTTATATAGATAATCTTCAAAGGCTCTATTTCCAGCTATAAAGTAGAATCTTATATAATTTCCTTTGATCTTTTCATGGTTAATAATTTTAAAAAGTTGAATATCTTTGGTATTTTTTACATGAAAACCAGCACAAGCACCTAGATCAATATCAGGAATCTCAACAAATCTGACATCACCAGTCACCTTTTCTTTGATAGCTCTACGAAGTCCCTCTATTTTTCTAGCTTCTTCATTTTTCATTGTAAAAATTTTTAATTGTATTCCCTTTCTGATAACTTTATTGACCTCTTTTTCTAAACTGTTTATAGTTTCCTCTGTTATCTCATTGGAATCTAAGTCCACAGTACTATAATCAGGAGTCATTCTAAATCCCACTGTATTGAGGTGATAGTTATGATAAGCCAAGGCAGAGAATAGATGCTGAGCTGTATGCTGACAAGCTATATCCTCTCTTCTCCCATAATCTATGCTGTATTCATACTCCTTACATTGAAGTTCTCTATCCACTAAGATATTCTCTTCATTCACTGATAGGACTTGAGAATTATCAATAGTTCCACGATCTCCTAATTGTCCACCCTTACCATCTGGATAAAATATATCTTTTGGTGTAGTTTTTATCAAATAACCATCTTTAGATTTTTGACAATCTGTAACTAATATTTTCATACCTAACCTCTTCAATTTAAAGTTTTTAATTTAATCCCATTTAAATTTATTATACAGTAAAAAACTGGAAAATAAAAGGTATTTTAAAATCTTATGAAAATGTGATAAAATAGAGGAGAGTATAAAAATGGAGGGGAGACTATGGTTTCTGAAAAGGAGTTAGAGAAGCAACTGATAACTCAATTATCTTCACAGGGATATGAAGTTGTAGAGATAAAAGATGAAGAAGATTTAGTATATAATTTTAGAAAACAATTGGAAAAATTTAATGGAATAAGATTAAGTGATTCAGAATTTAAGAAGGTACAAGTACATTTAGCTGGTGGAAGTATATTTGAAAAAGCTAAAAAATTGAGAGATAAATTTGAATTGCTGACTGATAAGGGAGAGATGAAATATATCTCCTTTATAGATAAAGAGAGTATGGAAAATAATATCTTTCAAGTTACCAATCAGATAACTATGAAGGGGCAATATGAGAATAGATATGATGTAACTATCCTAGTAAATGGATTGCCACTTACACAGATAGAGTTAAAAAGGAAGGGTATTAGATTAAAAAAGGCATTTTTTCAAATTCAAAGATACCAAAGACACTCTTTTTCATATAAGGCACTGTTTCAATATATTCAGATATTTGTAATCAGTAATGAGGAGAATACAAGATATTTTTCAAACAATGGAGAGTTGAGATATGAATTTACTTTCCCTTGGACAGATGAGCATAATCTCAAGAGAAATAGATTGGTAGATTTTACTAAGAGCTTTTTAACAAGAGAGCATCTGTGGAGTATGCTTACAAAATACATAGTTACCAATGAGACTCAAAAGGCACTTATGATATTGAGACCATACCAATACTATGCTGTTGAAAAGATAATTGATAGGGTGAAAAACTACCCCTCATTCAATGGATACATTTGGCACACTACAGGAAGTGGAAAGACACTTACATCTTTTAAAGCTAGTCAGATTATAGCCACTCTTGATGAGATAGATAAGGTTGTATTCTGTGTGGATAGAAAGGATTTGGACTATCAGACTGCAAAGGAGTTCAATGCTTTTGAAGAGGGTTCTATAAGTAGAGTAGAGGATACAAATGAGTTTGTTCAAAAGATGGTGAGAGGAAATAAAAAGGTAGTTGTAACAACTATACAGAAGCTAAATAATGCTATCTCAAAACTATACTATTTGGAGCAGATGGAAAAGATAAAAAATAAGAGAGTGGTGTTTATCTTTGATGAGTGCCATAGAACACAGTTTGGAGATACACATAAGAGAATAGATGAATTTTTTACAAATAAACAATTTTTTGGATTTACAGGAACACCAATATTCTCTGCCAATGCTATAAAATATAGAACTACCAAGGATCTATTTGGAGATTGCCTACATAAATATACAATAAAAGAGGCTATTGATGATGAGAATGTTTTAGGATTTTCAGTGGAATACTACTCTACATTTAATTTGAAAAATAAAGAGGGGTATGATCTATCACCAGATGAGATGATAGAGAATGGAATTGACACATATGAGGTTTACTCAAAGAGAGAGAGACTTGAGAAGATAGTTGATTTTATAATAGCTAATCACAATTTGAAAACATCTAATAGAGAGTATCAGAGTATATTTGCAATAGGGGATATAAACACTCTTATAGAGTATTATCATATATTTAAGGAAAAAAATAGTAACTTGAGAATAGCTAGTATATTTACCTATGAAGCTAATGTTGATTTGGCAAATGATGAGGGAACTTTTGAAGTGGAAGGGGTAGAGTGTAAACACCCAAGAGAGCATCTTGATGAGATGGTAGCAGATTACAATAAGCTGTATGGATCTAATTTTAACCTTAACTCTGATAATGGATTTAATAGCTATTTTATAGATATATCTAAAAAGGTAAAAGAGAGAAAGATAGATATACTTCTTGTAGTTAATATGTTTTTAACAGGATTTGATAGTAAGTATCTAAACACTCTATATGTGGATAAGAACTTAAAATATCACGGTTTGATACAAGCTTACTCTAGAACAAATAGAATACTCAATGCCAATAAATCTCACGGGAATATAGTTTGCTTTAGAAATTTGAAGAAAAGAACTGATGAAGCTATTAAACTTTTTTCTGATGAAAATGCTGTAGAAACTGTATTGATGAAGAGCTATGAGGAGTATGTAGCCATATTGAATGATTATGTAGAGAGATTGAAAGGATTGGCTCTTACACCTGAAGAGGTTGATAATCTTGAAACTGAAGATAATAAACTAGCCTTTATAGAGAGCTTTAAAAATATTTTAAGAGTGTTAAATAAATTGGAGTCCTTTAGTACATTCAGCTTTGAGGACTTGAATATAGATCAAGATGAGTTCGAGTCTTATAAGAGTAAGTATATAGATATGTATGATACATTGGTAGGTGGAGGAAGAGATAAAGGTAAGACCTCAGTTATAGATGAGATTGATTTTGAGATAGAGCTACTTGCTAAAGATAGTATAAATGCCACTTATATAGTATCTCTTCTAAAAAATTTGGATAATAAAGATCCTTCTTTTGCAAGAGATGTAGAGTATATATTAAAGACTGTGGATAGCATACCAAAATTGAAAAATAAAAGGGAGTTATTGGAGAGGTTTATAGAGGAGAATAGGAGAATTTTCTCTGTTGATTTTGAAGGAAGTGTCGAAGATAAACTTATAAAGTTTATGAAGAAAAAAAGAGAGGAAGCTATTCAAGAGATGGTAGCAGAAGAGGAGCTTGTTTATGGAAAAGTGAATGAGATCGTTGAAAACTGTGAGTTTGCAGATAAAAAACCAGATTTTAATGATATAAAAGACTCTTTTTCTGGGAAAATAAGTGTTTTAAAGATAAATAAAAAGATACAGAGCATACAGGAGAGAATTGAGAAGATATTGGATAGATTCAATATTTTTAATATGTAGGTGAAAAAGGAGAGGGATAAACTTACAAAAAAGTGTTGACAAAAATTACAAAAATATGTTATTCTGTATGAGATGAACTTATATAGGTTTACAATTGGGTGAACGTATCTACAAACTACCGCAAATAGTTTACTATAAGGCATTAACTTGCAAATAGTAGGCTGTTTGCAGGTAGTTTTTTTATTTTAAGGAGGACGTTCAGATGGAAAAAAACAGGATTTTAGGAGAAAAACCAATTTCACAACTACTTTTAAAATTCTCACTCCCTTGTGTAATGGGATTATTGATCAGTGCATTTTACAATATTGTAGATCAAATTTTCATAGGAAATAGTGATCTAGGATATCTAGGAAATGCGGCAACAGGAATATCATTCCCTATTGTGTGTATATGTAATGCTTTTGCTTGGTGTGTTGGAGATGGAGCTGCGTCATATTTAAGTATATGTTCAGGGCGTCAAGATAGTGAAAGTGCTCATAGATGTGTAGGAACAGGGCTTAGTAGTACTTTGATAATCAGTATAGTTTTATCAGTTATCAGTCTTGTGTTTTGTGAACCTTTGATGGTTTTATTTGGAGCTTCAGATGCTACACTTTCTTTAGCAGCAGATTACTTTAGAATTATAGCAATGTTTTTTCCAGCATATTTAATGTTCAATGTGATGAACAGTATGATAAGAGCAGATGGAAGCCCTACTTATGCAATGGTTGCTATGTGTTCAGGAGCAGTTTTAAATATAATTTTAGATCCTATTTTTATATTTTGGTTAGATTGGGGGATTGAAGGAGCAGCAATAGCCACAGTAATTGGACAGATGGTATCTTTCATAATATGTTCTGTATATTTTTTCAAACCAAAAAGCTTTAAATTGTTAAAAGAGAGCTTTCACATAAAAAAAGATATGTTAAAACACTTAGTAATTCTTGGTGGATCAACATTTATTATTCAAATATCTATGGTAGTAATGACTCTATTGAGTAATATTACTTTGGCAAAATATGGAAGTAGTTCAATGTATGGAAGTGATATACCAATATCAGTTTTTAGTATTCAGACAAAAGTATATACAATAGTTAACAATATAGCTGTGGGTATAGCTTTAGGTGGACAACCAATTTTGGGGTATAACTATGGTGCTAAAAAATTAGATCGTGTAAAACAGACTTATCGTTATATTTTAATCTCTTCACTTAGTGTTGGAATCTTAGCAACTACAATATTTGAATTATGGCCAGAGAAGATAATTCTTATCTTTGGAAAACAGAATGATCTTTACATGGACTTTGCAATAAAAAGTTTCCGTATCTTCTTGGCACTATGTTTTGTAACTTGTTTTATTAAAATATCATCAATCTTTTTCCAATCTATTGGAAAACCAATACATTCAATGGTAGCTTCAATAATAAGAGATATGTTCTGCTTTGTGGTATTTACAATAGGATTGAGTATGGCTCTTGAAGGAAAAGAGATAGGAAAAGGAATATATGGTATTCTATTTGCTTCTCCAATATCAGATGTCATATCAGGTATAGTAATTATAACTATGACAATATCATTCTTTAAGAAATTGGGTGTAGAAGAAGAGAAAGAGAGAGAAGAAAATCCTGTACTTGCTTATTTTAGATCATTAAGTGATTCTGTGACAATGGGTGTAAGAAAAGTTATAGGCTATGTACTTGGAGAAGAGAAGAGCAAAAATTAAAAATAGAGAAGATATAAAAACACTCCTTTAAGGAGTGTTTTTGTATTAGATATTAAATTTTTCAACTAGCTGATATACATTAGTTCCTAAGTTATCTTTGAGTTTATTTATATCAGTCTCATATTTTTTAGCAACTTTTATAGCATTATCAATTCTATCTATGTAGTGTTCAAATAAGATTTTTTTATTGAAACTTTTTGCTTTTGATAGATTATTTTTATTTAAATATTTTTGAAGTTCTTTTGCTATTTCTCCATTTTTAGATAAAAATTTATCTTGTTGTTCTAAAGTTATCTCTTGTATAAAGTGAAATAACAACCATAATTCAAAATTAGGATTACTTAAATAAAGATTAAAATTATTTTCTTTACAACCATTGACAACTTTTATATTTAGTCTCACTGGTCCTAATAAAAGGATTTTTTCCTCGCTCTCTTCCCATTAGTCATCACACTCTATCTCTTCATCTAAAAGAGTTTTAATTTGAGGAATTCCCCCATATCTTCCAAGTAAATAAGCTTTGTCTAATTTTAGATCAAATCTTGTTTTAAATTCTTCTAATGAATAGAGGTTTGTACCTTCCTCAATGGAATTTTCTGCAAACCATACCTCATCTCTTCTTATTATATCTAAATCTAGCAATCTTGATTCATGAGTAGTAATTATTAATTGAGAATTAGTTTTTTCCATATTTTTATAGAATCTTCTTAAAAATTCTTTTACCAAAACAGGGTGTAAGCTTCTTTCTAATTCATCTATCAATATTGTTTGATTGTTACATTTTACTTTTTCTAATAGAGGAAGTAGTTCTAATAAACGTTTAGTTCCATCAGACTCTTCATAAAATTTGAATTCTACCTCTTTTTCTAAGCCTTTATGCCTAAATATAATCTCTTTAGCTTTTAATTTATTATTTTCTAAATAAAGATTTAAAAAATTATCTCCAAGTCCAATAATAATTTTTTTATTATCTTCCTTATCTAAAACTAAATTAGCCATATCATTTGAAATTTTACTTTTTAGTTCTTTAGGGATAGGCAACTCCTCAAATTCACGTTCTCCAAAAGAAATTTCAGTAATTCCTATATCAAAGATATTTAAATATTCTACCCAACTATTGGTATTTTCAAAATATTCCATAACATAGTTAGTCGTATTTGGAAAAATAATTATTAAATTTTCTTCTAACCATTTTAGAACTTTTAAAAACTCATAATCATTTTTTTCCCATTTCTTTTTATTTAAAGTTTCTAATAGTAAGGTATTTGGTTCTAAATCACTTAAATAAACATTTAATTTAATATTATCTGTTTCTGTTAATTTTAAAGAATTTTCAATTTTATTTTTTTCTCTTGTGAATATATTTATATCTTCTTTTTTTCCTACTTCAACAAGCCATTCTTCTAATATTTCTTTTGTTTTTAAAAAAAATGAAAAACCATAGGCGTAAATTTTATCTTCTATTAAAATTTCAAATTCAAATTGAGTGGGTCTATTTAAGCTATCTTCATCTAACTTGTAATTTTTTTCTAAGGTATTTACACTAGCCATTCCATTAAGGATACATTTTCTAGCAAAATTAATACTTTTAATAAAGTTAGTTTTTCCAGAAGCATTTGCTCCATAAATATATGAAGTTTTTAGTAATGATAAATTTGGAGTGCTATAAATATGAGAAGTATGTGAACGAGATTTCCCAGTTATCATACTAAACTCTTTTTTATTATTGAATGATAAAAAATTTTCTACTGTGAATTTAATTAACATAAAACCTCCTTTTACATATTTTATGTGAATTTTACACTTTTGTCAATTTTATTTTTACTGTTTTGTGATGTATAATTGTAATTATAGATATAAAAAGTGATTTTTTCACTTAAAATTAAAAATATGTTTTATATAAATTCAACAATAAATCTTAATATTATTTTTGTTTTCTCAATTAATCATCATCAACATCTAAATCTCTACTATCAACTAGAGTTTTTCTTAGATAGTACAATTCCTTTTTAGTCTGGAATATCTTGTATTTCTTATCGAATAATCTTCTTGCATCTCTTTCTCTTAAAGTAGCAAAATGTTCATCAGTGATATGGTTGATAAGTTTTTCTGTTTTTTCTAAATTGTTAAAAGTCTTTCTGATACTCTTTCTATTTGGTCTTTCAAAGCAGATTGAAACAAGAGTATAGTTTTCAGTTGTAAGTCTATCCAATTTTGCAATATCTCTGTCTAAACTGTTACAATGTTTCTCCTTAGCATAACCAAGAGTTGCAGTAGCTAACATCAATACAATTAAAAGTTTTTTCATAAATACTCCCCCCTTTTCACCTATTTTACTCTTTTTTAGCTCTAAAGACAATAAAATATATACAATTAATGAAAATACTGATAAAATAAAGATAGATGGTAAAGAAAATATGGAGATTATGGAGGATAAAATGACAGAACATCAAGCAGAATTAGAGAAAAGATTATGGGCAATAGCTAATGAACTTAGAGGAAATATGGGAGCAGATGAGTTTAGAAACTATATATTAGGCTTGATATTTTTTAAATTTCTATCTGAAAAGATTGAAAAAACGGGGAATGATATATTATCAGAGGATAATATGAGATTTGAAGATATTGAAGGAAATGATGAATATATTGAAGCAGTGAGAGAGTATTGTGTAAATAGTATTGGATATTTCATAGAGCCGAAATATCTATTTGGAGTTTTGGCTAGAAGAGCTAAAAATGGAGAGTTTATTATTGAAGATTTGGGAATGGCATTAAAATATATAGAGGACTCTACTAATGGACAGGCTAGTAATGATGATTTTTCTGGACTATTTGGAGATGTGGATTTGACGTCGTTGAAGTTGGGAAAATCAGTAGATGATAAGAATAAGATGATTTCAGAGGTAGTAAAACATCTAAATGATATTGAGTTTCAATTTGAAAATACAGAGATGGATATTTTAGGAAATGCCTATGAGTATTTGATTGGACAATTTGCTAGTAATGCTGGTAAAAAAGCTGGAGAGTTCTATACACCAGCTCAAGCTTCAAAACTATTAGCTATGTTGACTACAACGGGAAAAGATAGAGTGAGATCTGCCTATGATCCTACTTGTGGATCAGGTTCATTGTTGTTGAAAATAGCTAAATATACAGATGTAGCTAATTTTTATGGGCAGGAGTTAAATACTACTACTTACAACTTAGCTCGCATGAATATGATACTTCACGGAATTAGATTTAATGATTTTGAGATAAGACAGGGAAATACCTTAGAAGATCCACAACATTTGGATAAAAGGTTTGATATAGTGGTGGCAAATCCTCCATTCTCACAAAAATGGAGTGCAGATGATAGTTTTCTTTCTGATGAGAGATTTGCAAGTTATGGGAAATTAGCTCCAAGTAGTAAGGCTGACTTTGCATTTATCCAACATATGATATATCAATTGGCTGATGATGGAACTATGGCTGTAATTGTACCACACGGAGTACTATTTAGAGGTGCTAGTGAGGGAGTGATTAGAAAATATCTATTGAAGGATAAAAACTATATAGATGCAATAATAGGACTACCAGCAAATATATTCTATGGTACATCAATACCTACTTGTATAATAGTAGTGAAGAAAAATAGAAAAGCTGATGATGATATATTGTTTATTGATGCTTCTAATGAGTTTGAAAAGGCTAAAAATCAAAACTATCTAAGAGATGAGGACGTAGAGAAGATTGTAAAAACTTACAGAGATAGAGAAGAAGTTGAGAAATACTCTAAAAAGGTAAGTATGAAAGAGATAGAGGAGAACGATTATAATTTGAATATTCCTAGATATGTAGATACATTTGAAGAGGAAGAGGAGATAGATCTTGATGAGGTAGTAGATAGGATCAAGGGTATTGATAAAGAGATGGCAGAAGTGGATAGTGTTATTAAATCTTTCTGTGACGAGCTTGGAATAAAAGCTCCTATAATGTAGGTGAGAATATGGAGATTGAGAAAAAAGATGTTTTTATAGATATTAAAAATATCATTGAATTATCTAGGAAAAAAATAGTCAGCTCAATTAATTCCACAATGACAACAACATACTTTTTGATTGGTAAGAGGATAGTTGAAGAGGAGCAAGGGGGAGAAAAGAGAGCTGAATATGGAAAAAGTTTAATAAAAAATCTCTCGATAAGATTGACTGAGAGCTATGGAAAGGGATTTTCTGAAACCAATCTAAAACAGATGAAAAGTTTTTATCTAGGTTATAAAAAAAGGCAGACACTGTCTGACGAATTTAAACTTTCGTACTCTCACTATCTAACTCTTATGAGAATAGTTGATATTGAGGAGAGAAATTTTTATGAGATTGAAGCAATAAATAATGGTTGGAGTTTGAGAGAACTCAAAAGACAGATGGATTCTGCTCTATATGAAAGATTGGTTCTAAGTAGAGATAAGGAAAAAATACTTGAATTATCTCAAAAAGGACAAGTGATAGAAAAACCTCAAGATATAATAAAAGATCCATATATTTTAGAATTTTTAAATTTAGACGAAAAGGCTATATATTCAGAAAATGATTTAGAAACAGGTATAATTAATCATATAGAAAAGTTTATAATGGAACTTGGAAAAGGTTTTCTATTTCAAGGAAGACAAGTGAGATTTACTTTTGATGAAGAACACTTTTTTGTTGATTTGGTTTTCTACAATAGATTGTTAAAATGTTTTGTATTGATAGATTTGAAAATAGGAAAATTAAAACATCAAGATATTGGACAGATGCAAATGTATGTAAATTATTATGATAGACATGTAAAACTTGCTGATGAGAATAAGACAATAGGAATAATAATTTGTAAGGATAAAAATGATACCCTTGTAAATATGACACTTCCAGAGGGAAATGAACAGATATTTGCTAGTAGATATATGACAATCTTACCTAGTAAAGAGGAGTTAAAGAAGATAGTAGAAAGTGAGATAAGAGAATGAGAAAAGTACCAAAGTTAAGATTTAAAGAGTTTACTGATGAGTGGGAAGAGAAGAAGTTAGGAGAGATAGCTGAAATAAAAGGAGGGTATGCTTTTAAAAGTAATAAATTTTTAAATACACCTTCTAAATATCAAGTTATAAAAATGGGAAATCTATATCAAAATAAGCTTTTATTAGATAGAAATTCAAGTTTTATGGAAGAAATTAATGAAAAAGAAAAAGAGTATTTATTAAATAAAGATGATATAATTTTAACTTTGACAGGAACAGTAGGAAAAAAAGATTTTGGATATTCTTATAAAATTAATAATGAAAATAATTTATTATTAAATCAAAGATTAGCTTGCATTAAAATGAAATATGAAAAATATAGTGCAGATTTTTTCAAAGATATAATTAAACATAAAAGTTTTTTAGATAAATTTTTTGAGTTATCAATAGGTGGAACAGGTAATCAGGCTAATGTTAGTATAAAAGATATTGAAAATATTAAAATTAATATACCCATTTTTTCAGAACAGCAAAAAATAGCTAACTTTCTTTCTAATGTAGATAAAAAAATATCTCTAACAGAGGAAAAATTAGAGCTATTTAAGGAATATAAAAAGGGAGTTATGCAAAAGATTTTCTCTCAAGAGTTAAGATTTAAGGACAATGAGGGGAATGATTATCCAGAGTGGAAAGAGAAGAGATTTAATAAAATAGCTAATATTTATGATGGAACTCATCAAACTCCTAAATATGTAGAGAAGGGAATCCCTTTCTATAGTGTTGAAAATATTACAAATAATGACTTTATTAATGTAAAATTTGTAAGTGAAGAAGAATATATAAAAAATAATAGGAAAAGAAAAATTGAAGAAAATGATATTCTTATGACAAGAATAGGGAATATTGGAGAAAGTAAATTGATTGATTGGGAAATCATAGCAGATTTTTATGTAAGTTTAGCTTTGATTAAATTAAAAGATAGAATCTATCCTAGTTATATAAATCAATTTATAAAATCGAAATTTTTTCAAAAAGAGCTTGATAAAAGAACTTTAAAAGTTGCCTTTCCTCAAAAAATTAATCTAACAGAAATTGGTGAATGTTTAATAAAACTTCCAGTCTTAGAAGAACAACAAAAAATAGCTGATTTTTTATCTTCAATAGATAGTAAAATAGAGAAAATTGAAAAAGAGCTTGAGAATTTAAAGGAGTTTAAAAAAGGTTTACTTCAACAGATGTTTATATAAAATGAAAATATGATATTTAAAATATAAAAGGGAATTATATTACAATATTGTCTATCTTAGATAGAGTAGAAATATTTGAGGATTGACAATTGCTAGAATATGTATTATATTTATACTAATAGGGATAGTAGAAAAAATACAGAGATATTAAAGAAAATTTTAATTCGTTCTATTGTAGTAAGTGTGATTTTATAATTTGGAAAGATTATAGATAATTTGACACTGTTTTAATTAAAGAAAAATAAGGGGGTATTTATGAGTCCTAAGATACAGATGATATTTTTTTTAATTTTTAATAGTATTATTTTTACACTTGCTTTTATTATATGGAAAGTAAAAAAAAATAAATATGAAAAGATGAGAGTGTATTATTTTAGAGAAATAGAAAAACTTTTAAAAGACAATGAAAATAAAGATAAAATTTTAAAAGAAATTTCTAGGAAGAATTTAGGGTTTTTAAAAAATTATTATTTTTCATTGATAAGTGGAAAAGAAATTGTTTATCAAAATTTTGATTATAGATATTGACATTTAAAGAAAAATAGTATACACTGGTGGTAGTAAAATAAAACTAGGAATCCAAACCTAATTTCAAAAATGAGGATAGATAAGATTTTAGGAATCCGAACCTAAGTTCAAAAATGAGGATAGATAAGATTTTAGGAATCCAAACCTAAGTTCAAAAATGAGGATAGTAAAATAAAAAGCCCTATGATTATAGGGGAAAAAAGCCTATAATGGCTTTTTTTTATACTATAAAAAGGAGAATAAAAAAAGTTATGGAATTAAAAGAAAATGGCTTTTATATTATCAAAGATAGTTTTTTTACTAAATATAAAGATTCTTTTTTATTAGATAGTAAAACAACAAATAGACCGCACTTTTTTTTAATTAAAGATAGAATTGTTAAAGATATTTATTGGGCAATTCCTATGTCGAGACAACTAGATAAAGCTTTAAAAAAAATTAGAGAAGATTATGATAATAAAGAGGAAAAATGTCCTTATTATGTTATAAATAAGAATAGCCAAAACCCTGTTTTTAGTATTGGAAACTCATTCCCTATATTAAAAAAATATGTAGAAAGAGAATTTGAAAGATCTAATAGACATTTAATACTTAAAGACTCTAAAATATTAAAAAAAGTAGAATCAAAATTTGATAATTATTTAAAATTTATCAATAGATACTCCAATAGAACTCCTATACTGAGTATTTTTGATGATCTAATAAAAGAATTAGAATTAGATAAATATAATGAAATTATAAATAAGCAGAATGAAGCTTTAAATCTTAATAAAGAAATTGATGATTTAAAAACTAAAAATAATGAATTAGAATCTTTAATTAATAAATTTGAAACTCTTTATAAAACATATAATCAAACTAAAATAGAAATAGAAAGAATCAAAGAAGAAAGTTCAATCAAATTACTTGTATTATCTAAAATAAATCTATTAAAAAAAGAATTAAAAAATATAATTAATGAAAGTGAAGCACTTGAAAAGTCAAGTGGAATGTCAGTTTTAAAAGCAAAAAATATTTTAGCTTTAAATAATATAAATATATCTACCTTATCTAATCAAAAACATAAAAAATTAGAAGAAAAATCTTATTTGGAAAAAGAATATTCTTTTCTGAAAAATATTTTAAATAATCAAAATAACTCTAATACTAATGATACAAAAATTGAAAATGTTCAAAAAAATATATTAAATTAAAAGAGATAAAAAAATTGCTAATGAAGGTATGTATTATATTTTTTTATTTTTGATAATATTATTTTAAGAAGATAGTGAAGGTTTTAAAGGATAATGAAAATAAAGATAAAATTTTAAAAGAGATTTCTAGGAAAAATTTAGAGTTTTTAAAAAATTATTATTTTGTTTTAATAAGTGGGAAGGAGTTATTTATAAAAATTTTAGAGATAGATATTGACATTTAGTAAAAAATGTAGTATAACTTATGAAAATAGGAACTCGAACCTAGGAAAAATGTGAGGTAGTCAAGCAGTTAGGAACCTCAAACCTAAGATTCAAAAATGTGAGGTAGTTAAGAAGTTAGGAACCCCAAACCTAAGATTCAAAAATGTGGGGTAGTCAAGCAGTTAGGAACCTTAAACCTAAGAAAAATCGAGGTAAAAGCCTTTTTTAAGGCTTTTTTTATTCTACAAAGAGAAGAATATGGAGTCAAAATTAATTAAATTTTAGAGATGGATATTGACATTTAGCAAAAAATATAGTACTATTTTATAAAAGTTATAGGAACCCAAACCTAATTTCAAAAATGCAGGAGAGAAAAATAAGTTAAAAGTATAACTTAAAAAAAAGCCTTTATGGCTTTTTTTTTATATACTATTTCAAAACCTCTCGAAATAACTTTAGGACTGACAATTGACAAAATAAAATAATAGTTATATACTCTGTTCAAGTAGTATCCCGAATTGAAAAAGATAAAATTACAAGGAGGACTAATTTATGAAAGAAGATAAAAATACAGATAATCTATTTGAATATATTCTTAATTTATCGACTTATGATTTTAATAAATTGGTAGAGGGAGCAAAGACAGAGGAAGAAAAAATATTCTACTTGAAATTAGAGGAATTAAAGACTCAAATACTTCAAGATAGATTGATAAAAGAAGGTGTATTCTAATGGCAGATTTTGTTATATTTGCTGGAGTTAATGGAGCAGGTAAATCTACTCTATACAATACAATTATACCTACTTTAGATTTGGGAGTTAGAATTAATACTGATGAGATTGTAAGAGAGATAGGGGATTGGAGAAGTGGAAAGGATCAGATAAGGGCAGGAAGAATAGCTTTAGATATTAGACATGATTGTATAGAGAAGAATCTATCATTCAATCAAGAAACAACTCTTACAGGAAAAAATATCATAAAAGCAATAAAGGAGATAAAAGAGAAAGGATATACACTACATCTCTATTATATTGGTTTGGAAAGTGCTGAAATTTCAAAAGAGAGAATAAAAAATAGAGTATTAAATGGTGGACATAATATCTCTTCTGATGTAATAGATAAGAGATATAAAGAGACTTTTGAAAATTTAAAAGAGATACTACCTTTAGTTGATTATGCTAAGATTTATGATAATTCCAATAAGTATAAATTATGTTATGCTAAGTTCTCATCTTCATATATAAAGATATCTAATGACACACCATTATGGCTTGAAAATGTATTAAAAGATATTATATAAATTTAGTAGATAAAAATTTTGCATAAAATGGAGAAAAATGGTATAATATTGAGGTTGTATAATAAATAAAGGAGATGTTTTTATGAAAAAATTACTATTAGGAGTATTATTATTTACACTAACAATTTCTACTTTTGCTTTTGATGGGTATTTAAGAGTGGGAACAGTAAGTCCAGCAAAATCATACAATAGTGAGGAGAAATCTTTTGAACACTATGCACCGACAATTGGTGGAGAGATAACACAAAGCTTTATATTTGCTGATTTAGGAGCTGGAATTGCATATAATGGAAAGACAAGTGGAACAGATATTAGCACAGTTCCTGTATATCTAGTAGCTAGATGGACACCATTACCAATATTGGTAAAACCATACCTAACTGTAAAATATGGTACAGTTTTAGAGACATATGACAATGTAAGTCATTCAAAACCAGAGGGAAAACAGTATTATGGAGTGGGACTAGGAGTTAATTTTGCTTCATTACAAGCAGAGATCCTATACTCAAAGACAGAGATTGACCACGACAAAAGAGGAAATGATGATTTAGAGCAAGTATCATTAGTAGTAGGATACCAACTATTCTAAAGATTGCTAGATTTTACACCTGAAGTCTTTAATTTAAGATGGAGGGTGTATTTTTTATGGTGAGAAAAATAAGCAAAAAAATATGTAAAATTAGATATTTGTATGCTATAATCTAAAGGAAATAATTAAAAATTGGATTTTTAATTGAAGACAAATTAAAAAGAAGGGAGAAAAGGGAATGTCAAAACACAATACAAGTTTTAAAGTTGATAAAGATAATGAATTGATGAAATTTTTGATGGAAAAGATGCCAGAGAATAGTCGTAATAGCATAAAATCTCTACTTACTCAAAGGAGAGTAATGGTAGATGAGAAGGTTGTATCACAATACAATGCACCGCTAAAAGCTGGGCAAATTGTAAGTATTGGAAAAACTAGAATAACTAAGCACAACTTAGATGGAGTTTCTATCGTATTTGAAGATAAGGATATATTAGTAGTAGAAAAAGAGAGAGGGATATTGTCAGTAGCTACAAAAAATGAGAGAGAAAAGACAGCTTACAATATCCTAAAGAACTACTTAAAAGAGAAAGATCCAAAAGATAAGATATTTGTAGTACACCGTTTAGATAGAGATACATCAGGAGTGATGATATTTGCAAAATCTGAAAAGGCTCAAGATATACTACAAACTACTTGGAATGACTCTGTAAAGGAGAGAACATATGTGGCTCTTGTAGAGGGAAATGTAAAGAAAGATAGAGATACAATCATCTCTTATCTAGCTGAAAATAAGGCAATGGTAACTTATTCAACAACTAATGAGGAAGAGGGTAAAAAAGCGATATCTCATTACAAAGTATTAAAGAGAAATAAAAACTTCTCTCTATTAGAGGTTAACATTGAAACAGGTAGAAAAAATCAGATCCGTGTACATATGCAAGATTTAGGACATAGTGTAGTTGGGGATAAAAAATACGGATCTACAAAAAATCCTATTAGAAGATTGGGATTACATGCACATACAATAGTATTTGTACACCCTATCACAAAAGAGGTTTTATCATTTACAAGTAAGATTCCTGACGCATTTTTATCAGTATTTTAATTATTTTGTAAGGGGGATTTAGCATCATGGGAAGAAACAATTTAGAAGAGATTTTACAATTTAATAGAGAGTTTGTTGAAAATAAAGAGTATGAAAAATACAATACAACTAAATATCCAGATAAAAAGATAGCAATACTATCTTGTATGGATACAAGACTTACAGAGCTACTACCAAAGGCTCTAAACTTAAGAAATGGAGATGCCAAGCTTATAAAAAATGCTGGTGGAACAATTATACACCCTTTTGGAAGTGCTATGAGAAGTCTACTAATATGTGTTTATGAGTTTGATATAAAGGAGATATTTATAGTAGGTCACTATGATTGTGGTGTAAGTAGTATGGATACAGACAAAATAATCAAAAAGATGATTGAGAAAGGTGTAGAGTTAAAGACATTAGATACACTTTTACGTGCTGGAATAAAGGTAAAGAAATGGTTACACGGATTTGATTGTGTAGAGGAATCAGTGAGAGAGAGTGTGGCAAAGGTAAAGGAGCACCCTCTTATGCCTAGTAACGTAGCAATTCACGGACTGATTATGGATCCAGAGACTGGAAGATTAGATGTAGTAATAGATGGATTTAAAGAGTTAAAAGATTAAGGAGAGATGATGATACAACTTTTTCTAAAAGGAATTATAATAGGAATAGCTAATATTATGCCAGGAGTTTCAGGTGGAACTTTGGCAGTTATTTTGGGAGTATATGATAGATTGACAGAGGCAATAGGGAATTTTCCTACTGCTCCTACCAAGAAGAAGATAGAGTATGCTAAGTTCTTGCTTCAAATAGGAGTAGGTGCTGTTGTTGGTGTAGTGTTATTTGCTAGGATAATAGAGTTTTGTTTTACAAATTATCCAAGATTGACAGCTGGAGGATTCAGTCTACTTATTATTCCCTCTATTCCATATATAATAAAAGGGGAAGACAAGAGAGCTAAAAAGAATATAGTTGCTTTTATTCTTGGAACTATCTTGACTTTATGTTTTGTCTATGCTGATTATAAGTTTGGAAAAGATGGTGGGAGCAGAGAGCTAGTAACTGTTGTTACAACAGCTTATGCAATAAAGCTATTTGTCTGTGGTGGAGTGGCAGCAGGAGCTATGATTATTCCTGGAATATCAGGTTCACTGTTACTTCTTATGTTAGGTGAGTACTATAATATATTGGGATTTATCAATAAGTTTTTCTCAAACCTAATAAATATTACAAGTTACTCTTCAATAGGTGAGATAGTGACAAATCTATATATCATTCCGTTGACTGCTTTTGGAGTGGGAGTAGTATTGGGACTTGTACTTATAGCAAAGCTTATAAATATGCTATTGGCAAGATATAGAAGTGTAACTCTATTCTTTATCACAGGAATAGTAATGGTATCAGTATTACAAATTTGGGTAAATCTATATAAATAAAAAAATAGATGTTGCAGGTGTTGCAACATCTATTTTCTTTCTATATTAATATGTCCATTTTCCATAGGAATATAATGCTTGTGATGAACAAAAGGGGTATTAGATTTTATAAATAATTTTTCCTCAATCAACCAACATTTTCTGCTCTTGGCAATAGTATATTTCATAGAGGTAAAATTGCCAGCAGTGGAGAAATTTACATTCAAAGTTGAATGTTTAGCTTTTTGATATGCTGTTTTCTCTAAAAATTCAAGTAGTGAATTTTTGTCATTGAGATCTATTTTCTCCTCAGTCACCGTTTCTATTGGAAGAAATGAAAGAGTATAAGCAAGACACTCTCCTTTGTATTTGTACCATCTATCTATAAAAATAACAACAGGAGATTTTCTCTTTAAAATTTTTGTAGTGTAGTCACTAGGTGGCTCAATCCTAAACTCTATTTCAACCTCGTCAATCTCACTATCAAGAGATGTATAGACAGGGTGCTCCAAACGTTCTAAACCCTTGTCATATCTATTTTGTTTTTGAGTGATAAAGTTACCCTTTCCATGTATATTTCTGATTACCCCATCTTCTTGTAATAGAGCTAGAGCTTGTCTCAATGTCATTCTACTAACTCCCATTATCTTAGCAAGATCTGGTTCAGTGGGTAGTCTATTATCCTCATCAAATTCTCCATCATTTATTAATTTAAATAGTTTATTGTATACAGCTACACATTTAGGAAGTTTTTTACTCCCCTTAATAGCCTCTCTTATCTCTTCTAACGTCAATTATTACACCTTCCCAATAAAATTATAAGCTAATATCAAGAACCACTGGACAATGGTCAGATCCTAATATTGTAGTATGTATATCAGCTCCATTCATATTTTCTTTTATTCTGTCAGATACTAAAAAGTAATCTATTCTCCAACCAGCATTTTTAGCTCTAGCACTGAATCTATATGACCACCACGAATATATCTCAGCTCTATCAGGATAGAAATATCTAAAACTATCCACAAATCCACTATTTAGTAGAGTAGTCATCTTTTCTCTCTCCTCATCTGAGAATCCAGCATTTTTTCTATTTGTTTTTGGATTTTTAAGGTCGATCTCGTTGTGTGCAACATTTAGATCTCCACAGACAATTACAGGCTTTTTCTTGTCTAATTCTAGAAGGTAGTTTTTGAAGTCATCTTCCCACTTCATTCTGTATTCAAGTCTTGCTAATTTCTCTTGAGAGTTAGGAGTATAAACTGTGATCATATAGAATTTGTCAAACTCTAAAGTTATCACTCTCCCCTCTTTATCATGCTCCTCAATTCCCAATCCATATTGAACTGAAAGAGGTTTCTCCTTTGTGAATATAGCTGTTCCAGAGTACCCCTTCTTTTCAGCATAGTTCCAATATTGGTGGTAACCCTCTAATTCTAAATCTATCTGTCCCTCTTGTAGTTTAGTCTCTTGTAAACAAAATATATCAGCTTTCTGCTCATTAAAATAATCTAAAAAACCTTTTCCAACACAGGCTCTTAATCCATTTACATTCCAAGATATTAATTTCATAAGCTCTCCTTTTTTATAAATTATAGTTATATATACTATAATTATATCATATTTATAATTTAATGCAATTATTTTAGACAAAAAAAAGGACAACTAAACAGTTGTCCTCTAAAAAAATATCAAAATTACTTAACAGCTATAACTTCGATCTCAACTTTTACATCTTTTGGAAGTCTTGCTACTTCTACACAAGCTCTTGCAGGTTTAACATCTCCAAGGTATTCGTTGTATACTTCGTTTATAGCAGCGAAATCGTTCATATCTTTAATGAATACTCCAGCTTTAACTACATCTTTCATTGAGTATCCTGCTGCTTCAACGATAGCTTTTACGTTTTCTAAAGATTGTCTAGTTTGCTCTTTAACATCTTCTGAAACTAGAGTCATTGTTTCTGGAACAAATGGGATTTGTCCTGATACAAATAACATTCCGTTAGCTTCGATAGCTTGTGAGTATGGTCCTAAAGCTGCTGGTGCTTTTTCTGTGTGAATTACTTTATTCATTTTTTCCTCCTAAAATATATTTATTGTGAAACATAGTTCTATGAACTAGATCTCCACCATTTTTTATTTTTAAAATCTCCGCCAAGATTTCAATAGCAATCTCCTCTGGTGTTCCATTTGATAGTTTTAAACCAATAGGAGCGAATATATTATCTCTTATTTCTCCGATTTTTTCAAGCTTTTCTTTTAAAGTTGTGACTTTTCTTCTACTTCCAATGATACCTATATACTTTGCTCCTCTGTTTTTGACAAGGTTAAACACCTCTTCATCTAGTAGATGACCCCTTGTAACTATTACAATATATGTATTACCATCTATTTTTTCCTTTGTCAATAGCTCTTGAAAACTTCCTAGAGTAAGTTCTGGAATATCTTTTTTCAATTCCTCTCTATCATCTATTATTTTTAGATCAAATTCCAAATGTTGAGCTATTTTAAAGAGTTTTTGTCCTACATGTCCAGCACCACAGATCAATATTTTTGGAAAGGGAGAAAAGATCTTAATATACCCCTTCATCATTCCACCACAGTTCATCTTCAACTCATCTGTAGTGGTTAGATTATATTCAAAACTCTCGCTATCACCTGTTTTTAAAAGCTCTCTAGCTCTATCTATTACAACACTCTCTATCTTTCCACCACCAATAGTTCCAACTATTTCATCTTCAAAGACACCCATAATTGTACCACTCTTTCTCGGGGTAGAGCCTGTTGCCTCTGTAATAGTAACTAGGGCAGTTCTCTTGCCTTGAGATAGGTTTTCCTCTATTTTTTTCAATATAGTTAACTCCATACTCTCTCCTTATAATCCCTTTTTTATCTTTAAATAAAGTATAGCTTCCAATACAGCACCACCAATAGCTCTAGCTTTATCAGAGATTGTAAAACAATTTTTCTGCTCCTCAAGTCTTGGATCAATATCAGCAATTTTAAATTTTTCAGATACTTTATAACCATCTCTAATCAATCCACGTAGTACACCATCAATAGTAGCTTTTATATTATTTCCATCAATAGTAGCTATAGTATCCCCTTTTTTTACTATGTCACCAATTGAACAGATATTTTTTATAATACCAGAGCAGGGACTATATATTACCCTCTCTCTTCCTATTCCAGCTATTATACCAGGAACTCCTGTATTTTCCATAGCTTTTCCCTCAAATATCAACCTTCCTAGATCGTGTCCTCTCATACTCTCTACAACTACATCTACATCTAAACCAGCAGTGAATCCAGGTCCTAATCCAATTGTAATAGGAGCCATCTCCCTATTAGTACCACAATTTTTTTTAGCCAAGATAGCATCAACTACAACTAATGGTTTAATTTTTTTGATTATATCTCCATTTGGATCTACTAGAATGGGGATTTCATTATTGAGCCAACATCTCTCTATCTCCTCTATAGATGAACAGAGTTTAGCAGTGACCTCTTCAATCACCATCTTTTTTCTATATATAGCTTCACAAAAAGCCACCTCTCTTCTGATAGCTGAAGGTTTTTCTATCTCTAAAATTAGAACTTTAAACCCAGCTCTAAAAAGCTTGTGAATTGTACCAGTGGCGATATCTCCTCCACCTCTAACCACTACAATATCATTAGTAAATCCCAATTAGATCACCTCTATCATATATTCATATATATTAGCATAATCTAGTTTACGAGATATGTCAACTTTTTAATAGAAATATTATGATAAATATGGTATATTAAAGGCATAGAGAGTGAGTTGAGGAAGATGAGAGATAGATTAGGTAGAGATATCGAATATTTAAGAGTGTCAATTACAGATAGATGTAATTTGAGATGTAAATACTGTATGGGAGATAAAGATATAGTTTTTTTACCTAAAGATGAGATTTTGAGTGTAGAAGAGATAAAAAGAGTTGTAGAGATCTTTTCTGAATTGGGTGTAAAAAAAGTTCGTATCACAGGGGGAGAACCTCTTGTAAGAAAGAATTTTAGAGAGATAATTCAAGGGATAGATAGTATAGATACAATAGATGAGATCAGTTTGACTACTAATGGAATAAGCTTGGAAGAGGAGTTAGAATTCTTAAGATCCAAAAAGATATATAGTTTGAACATAAGCCTTGATACATTAAAAGAAGGGCTATATAGGGAGATCACAGGGGGAGAGTTATCAAAAGTTCTAAATTCTATAAAAAAAGCATTGGAGCTAAACTTCAAAAGGATTAAACTGAATGTAGTCTTAATAAGAGGAAAAAATGATAGTGAGATTATGGATTTTGTAAGACTTACAGAGAGATATCCCATAGATGTAAGATTTATTGAACTGATGCCAATTGGAATGGGAAAAGAGTATCGTCCTATTTCAAATGATGAAGTGAAGGAAATTATAGAGAAAGAGAGAAAATTGATCTATTTTGATGAGAGGATAGGTTCAGGACCAGCTATCTATTACAAGACAGAGTTTGGGCAAGGTTGTGTTGGTTTTATTACCCCGATATCTCACGGATTTTGTGAGCAGTGTAATAGAGTGAGGGTGACAGCAGAGGGATTTTTAAAACTCTGTTTACATCTTAATAGTGGGATAAATTTAAAAGAACTTTTGAGATCGGGATATGATAATGAGTTTATAAAAACTAAGATAGTAGAGGCTATAAATAACAAGCCAGAAAAACATAGTATGAGAGAGAAAGTTGAAAATAAGAGAGCAGATAAGAGATATATGAATGAGATTGGAGGATAAGAGAGTGGCAAAGATAGTAGCAGTTTGTACAAGTGAGAAGAAGGGAACTCAGAAAAAGAGTGTTAACGAGGGAGTTTTAATAGAGAATTTTGGTCTAGAGGGAGATGCTCATGCTGGGAATTGGCATAGACAGGTTAGTTTGATCTCAAAACAGAAGATAGATGAGTTTAAATCTAGAGGTGGATCTGTTGTAGATGGAGATTTTGGAGAGAATATTATTGTAGATGGAATAGATTGTGCAAAATTGCCTGTTGGGACTAAGTTGAAAATAGGAGAAGAGATAGTTTTAGAGGTGACACAAATAGGGAAGGAGTGTCATTCACACTGTGCAATATACCATAGTGTAGGAGATTGTATTATGCCTAGAGAGGGTATATTTACAGTGGTTTTAAAAGGTGGAAAAGTTAGAGTGGGAGATAGTATTGAGATAATTTAATATTATCTCTTTTCAATTTTTATAATTTATGCTATAATTTTCAAAGTGATTAAAAAATAGAAATATTTTAAAAAATAAAGAACAAAATATTAAACGAAGAGTATGTAATTTATTCTGAATAATGGAGGTATGAGATTGAAAAAAGATATAAGTATTAAGAATGTCACTAAAAGTTATGATGGAGTTCAAGTGTTGAAAAACATCAATTTAGATATAAAAGATGGAGAAATTTTTTCTATTCTGGGACCTTCGGGGTGTGGTAAAACCACCTTACTTAGAATGATTGCAGGATTTACAGAACTAGATGGTGGAGCTATATATCTAGGTGATGAGGATATTACAAAACTTCCTCCCAACAAGAGAAATGTAAATACAATATTCCAAAAATACGCTTTATTCCCTCATTTGACTGTATATGAGAATGTGGCTTTTCCTTTGAGATTAAAAAAGGTTGATGAAAAGACAATAGATAGTGAGGTAAAGAAGTTTGTAAAGATGGTAGGACTATCTGAACATATAAACAAGAAACCAAATCAGCTATCTGGAGGACAGCAACAGAGAGTTTCAATAGCTAGAGCTTTAATCAATAAGCCGGGACTTTTACTTCTTGATGAGCCATTGTCAGCATTAGATGCCAAGTTAAGACAAAATCTATTGATAGAGTTAGACTTGATACATGAAGAGGTAGGAATAACATTTATATTTATAACTCACGATCAACAAGAGGCACTTTCAATATCAGATAGAATAGCTGTTATGAACAAGGGAGAGGTTTTACAAGTTGGAACACCTGCTGAAGTTTATGAATCACCAGCAGACTCTTTTGTAGCAGATTTTATAGGTGAAAATAACTTCTTTGATGGAAAGGTAACTGAGATAATAGATGATGAGTTTGCAAAGCTATACAATGAGCAATTGGGTGAACTTGTATTTGAGATGGACAAACCTGTAAAAGTAGGAGATAGAGTAAAAGTTTCAATCAGACCAGAGAAGATAAAACTTTCTAAGACTATGCCTAAAGGAATCAATGAAAAAGAGAAAATAAATGTTTTAAAGGTATACGTAAATGAGTTAATCTATTCAGGATTCCAAAGTAAGTACTTCGTATTTTTAAATAATAATAAGGATATGACTTTTAAAGTATTTAAGCAACATGCTGTTTACTTTGATGATAATGATGAGGGAGCTATCTGGTGGGACGAAGATGCTTACATAGCTTGGGACGCAGATGATGGTTTCTTAGTAGAGGTGATATCTAGTGAAGAAAAATAGGATAGGTGCTTGTTATACACTTCCAATAACATTGTGGTTAATAGTATTTTTTGCAATACCTATGGGGATTGTATTGGGATACTCTTTCCTAAAGAGAGGAACTTATGGTGGAGTGGAGATGGAGTTATCCTTTGAAGCTTTTAAAATATTCACAGATAAGATCTTTTTGACAATACTTTTAAAAACTGTATATATTTCTATTATGGTAACAATATTTACAGTTGTGTTATCTCTTCCAACAGCTTACTATATAGCTAGATCAAAGTATAAGAAGGAGTTACTATTTTTAGTAATAATTCCCTTTTGGACAAACTTCTTAATAAGAATCTATGCTTGGATAGCTGTTTTAGGAAATAATGGATTTTTAAATAACTTCTTGTTAAAAATAGGTATATTAGATACTCCTATACAGTTTTTATACAATACAGGGGCAGTAATACTAATAACAGTCTATACAAGTTTACCTTTTGCAATCTTACCTCTTTATGCTGTAATAGAGAAGTTTGACTTTTCATTAATAGAGGCAGCAAGAGATTTAGGAGCGACAAATAGAGAGGCTTTCTTCAAGGTGTTTATACCAAATATCAAACCGGGGATTGTAACAGCAGTACTATTTACATTTATACCTGCATTAGGATCTTATGCTGTACCAAAGTTAGTAGGTGGAACACAGGCAACAATGCTTGGAAACATAATAGCACAACATCTTACTGTTACCAGAAACTGGCCACTTGCCTCTACAATATCAGCTGCTTTGATAATAGTTACTTCAATAGCAATTATGATATTTATGAAATTGAGCAATAAAGAGACAAAGACAGAGGTGGTGGCAGAAGATGAATAAGAGAAGAACGTCATTATTCTTTTTCATACTATCAATGTTATTTTTCTATATACCGTTAATAATATTGATAATTTACTCATTTAATGATGGAAAATCTATGGTATGGAAAGGATTTTCAATGAGATGGTACAAGGAACTTTTCATGTATTCAGACAATATATGGAAAGCTTTTAGATACAGTGTAGGAATAGCAATAGTTTCAGGGATTATTTCAACTACAATAGGAACACTTGGAGCTATAGGATTACAGTGGTATGATTTTAAGGGAAAAAAATATTTACAAACATTGACATACATACCTTTAGTTATACCAGAGATAATATTGGGAGTTTCACTTCTAATACTGTTTGCAACAATAAAGTTTGAATTAGGATTGACTACAATATTTATAGCTCATACTACTTTCAATATACCATTTGTATTATTTATAATATTATCAAGATTGGAAGAGTTCGATTACTCTATAGTAGAAGCAGCTTATGATCTAGGAGCTACAGAGTGGCAAGCTCTTACAAAAGTAATAGTGCCAGCAATACTTCCAGGAATAATATCTGGTTTTCTAATAGCTGTAACACTTTCATTTGATGATTTTGTAACAACTTTCTTTGTTGCTGGACCGGGGTCGTCAACACTTCCACTGAGAATATACTCTATGATTAGATTAGGTGTTTCTCCAGTAATAAATGCACTGTCAGTTCTACTGATAGGTATATCTATAATTTTAACTCTATCTACTAAGAGCTTACAAAAATATTTAATAAAATAATTTCTTGGAAAATAGGAAAAATTATAGTATAATCATACTAAAGAATAACTTTGGAGGATTGAACAATGAAGAGACTATTAAAATATTTAATGACATTAGTACTTGTTTTCTCAGCTTTTTCTTGTACTAGTTTAAGAGAGCTAGCTAGAAGAGAGGAGGCTGCTAAGTACAATGATATCAGAGCAACATTTGTTACAACTCAAGGAGAAATTAGTTTCTATCTTTATCCAGAAGCTGCACCTATAACAGTAGCCAACTTTATCAATTTGGCTCAAAGAGGATTCTACAATAATACAAAGATACACCGTGCTGTAGAGAACTTTATGGTACAAGGTGGAGATCCAACAGGAACAGGGACAGGAGGACCAGGATATTTTATACCTGATGAGAATGTTGAATGGCTAGATTTCTTTCAACAAGGTATGTTAGCTATGGCTAATGCTGGACCAGAAACAGGGGGATCACAATTTTTTATCACTTTATATCCAGCTGAATGGCTAAATGGAAAACACACTATATTTGGTGAGTATGTAAGTGATAGTGACTTTGAAAAAATAAAAAAATTAGAAGTTGGAGATATAATAAAAGAGATCAAATTCAGTGGAGATATAGACTTTTTCCTATCACTTCATAAAGATCAAATAGATCAATGGAACAAGGTCTTAGATACAACTTATCCAGGACTTAAAGAGTATACTGTTAAACCAATAGAGGATTATCAAGGAGAGGCTCTTGCATATAAAGAGGAGCTTACAAGAATCTATACTAGAAATGAGAAGACAGAAGAGGAGAAGGAGTGGCCAATTCCTAGATTTATAAGAGCCGTTGAGAAGAAAATTAAAGGTGAAGAGGAAGTAGCAACTGATTCATATGATTTCTAATTGAGAATAGAGAGAACTGAGTAGAGCAGATTTACTCAGTTTTTTTATTACGAAAATAAAATTGTTACTTTTTTTTAGTTCTAAAAAATGGTATAATTAAAAAATATTTAGTAAAAAAGGAGTAAAAATGGGAATAAGATATAATAAAATAGAGGATAAACATCAGAGAGAGATAGTATTGCTAAAAAGCTTTCCTTGTAAATATGGAAAGTGTAGTTTTTGTAACTATATAGAGGATAACTCTTTAGATGAAAAAGAGATAGATAGAGTAAATTTAGAGGTGCTACAGGAGGTAACAGGAGAGTATGGAGTTTTAGAGGTAATAAACTCTGGTTCTGTTTTTGAGTTAACACAGAGAACTTTAGCTGAGATAAAAAAAGTAGTGTTGGAAAAAAATATAAAAACTCTTTATTTTGAGATCTACTATGGATATATTAAAAGATTGAAGGAGATTAGAGAGTACTTTTCAGGAATAGAGATTAGATTTAGAATGGGGCTTGAAACATTTGATAATAGATATAGAATAGAAGGGTACAATAAGAATTTCTCTTTGAATGAGGAACAACTAGAAGAGATAGGAAAAGAGGTCTACTCTGTATGCTTACTCATCTGTACAAAGGGGCAGACCAAAGAGATGATAGATAGAGATATCGAGCTTGGTTTGAGATATTTTAGAGGGATAACAATTAATATATTCATAGATAATGGTACAGTGGTAAAAAGAGATGAAGAGTTAGTGAGATGGTTTATAAAAAAATACTCATACTTGACAGATGATGATAGAGTGGAACTTTTAATTGATAATAAAGATTTAGGAGTATTTGAACAGTAGTTTGATTTTTTCAACTAAATGTGCTATGATTAAGTTAGTTGCTCTAGTAGCTCACTAGGCAGAGCACTTGCATGGTAAGCAAGAGGTAGGTGGTTCGAATCCACTCTGGAGCACCATAAAAAATATCTAGATCGGTAACATATGTTACCGATTTTTTTTTAATTTTAATGTACTATATTAGTGAAGTAAATTTAAGGAGGTAGTTTTTATGTGTAATGGAAAGATGTTTTGTTATCAATGTCAAGAGACAGCTCAAGGCAAGGGTTGTTCAATTGTAGGTGTATGTGGGAAAAAGGCAGAAACAGCTAATTTACAAGATCTGTTAATATATATTACAAAAAGTGTAGCTATCTGTAGCTCAATTTTAAGAAGAAGAGAGAGTATTTCAAGAGAGATAGAGAGATACCTAATCAATTCACTATTTATCACAATAACTAATGCTAACTTTGATGATGAGGCTATTATAGCTGAGATAAGAAAAGGATTGAAATTGAGAGAGGAATTGAAATCAAAATTGCTTGAGAGTGAAAATGTAGAGCTTGAAAAGTATGGAGAGATAGTTTCAGTAACTATAAATAGTGATGAGGAGATATTGGAATATTCTAAGAGAAAAGAGGTTGGAATCTTAAGAAGTGAAAACGAGGATATAAGATCGTTGAGAGAGCTATTGACATATGGATTAAAGGGTATGGGAGCTTATGCTGAACATGCTATGAATTTAGGAAAAGTAGATAGTGATATAATTGCCTTTGTGGAAAAAGGGTTGATAGCAACTTTAGATGATACAATGACAGGTGAAGAGTTAACAGCCTTAGTCTTAGAGTGTGGAAACTATGGAGTGAAGGTAATGGCTCTTTTAGATGAGGCAAATACCTCAGCTTTTGGAAATCCTGTAATTACAAAGGTAAATATAGGAGTAGGGTCAAGACCGGGAATACTTATAAGTGGACACGATTTAAATGACTTGAAACAGTTATTGGAGCAGAGTGAGAATAGTGGAGTGGATATCTATACTCATTCTGAGATGTTACCAGGACATTACTATCCAGAATTAAAAAAATATCCACACTTTTTTGGAAACTATGGAAATGCTTGGTGGAAGCAGAAGGAGGAGTTTGAGAAATTTAATGGACCAATAGTGTTTACAACAAACTGTATAGTTCCACCTTCAAAGGAGTCAACTTACCAAGATAGAGTATTTACAACTAATGCAGCTGGTTATCCAGGATGGAAAAGAGTTAAGATAAACAAAGATGGAAGTAAGGATTTTTCAGAAGTAATAGAGTTGGCAAAAAAGTGTAAATCTCCTACAGAATTGGAAAAAGGAGAGATAGTTGGTGGATTTGCACACAACCAAGTACTAACTCTAGCAGATAAAGTTATAGAGAATGTAAAATCAGGAGCAATTAAGAGATTTGTGGTAATGGCTGGTTGTGATGGAAGAATGAATAGTAGAAATTACTATACAGAATTTGCTGAAAAGTTGCCAAAAGACACAGTTATTTTAACTGCTGGTTGTGCAAAATATAAGTATAATAAATTAAATCTAGGAGAGATAAATGGTATTCCAAGAGTACTAGATGCTGGACAGTGTAATGATTCCTACTCACTAGCTGTGATTGCTTTAAAATTGAAGGAAGTTTTTGGATTAAATGACATAAACGAGTTACCAATTGTCTATAATATAGCTTGGTATGAACAAAAAGCTGTAATAGTATTACTTGCTCTACTATATTTAGGAGTGAAAAATATACACTTAGGACCAACACTACCAGCTTTTCTATCTCCAAATGTGGCTAAAGTCTTAGTTGATAATTTTGGAATTGCTGGGATAGGAAGTGTAGATGAAGATTTAGAAAAATTTAATTTGAGATAGTTATATACTTATATAGTTTGAAGTGTTTTGAAATAATCATAAAAATACCTCTTTAAATCGTTGACAATATGTGTATCATAATATATAATATGTTGTATATGTGATACTAATATTAAAATAATTTGGGAGGTATTTTTTATATGAAAAAAAGACTGATAAGTATGATTTCAGCTTTATCACTTCTTTTTACAGCTAGCTATGGAGCAGAGGTAGAGGGAGTTGGAAAAGGTTATAAAGGGGATATTAAAGTAGGAGTTACATATGAGGGTAACGAGATAAAAGAGGTAAAAGTATTAGAACATCAAGAGACTAACTTTACTAAAAGAGCTATGAAAGAGATCACTAAGAATATAGTGGCTACTCAAAATGTAGATGTAGACAACGTAGCAGGAGCAACTTATACATCTGAAGGGATAAAAGAGGCTGTTAAATCTGCAATAGCAACAGCTGGAATAGTATTAAATAGCAAATCAGCAGTAAAAGAGGAGAAGGTGGCTTTAACTGATACTACAACTGATGTGGTAGTAGTAGGTGGAGGAGGTGCTGGACTTACAGCAGCTATCTCAGCTAAAGAAAAGGGAGTAAATGTAATACTAGTTGAAAAAATGGCAATGTTAGGTGGAAACACTAACTATGCAACAGCTGGAATAAATGCAGCTAACTCAAAATTACAGCAAAAATTAGGAATTGAAGATAGTTCAGAACTATTTTACCAAGATACATTAAAAGGTGGAAAGAATAAAAATAATCCTGAACTTTTAAAAACTATGACAGATAGATCTGGAGATATTATCACTTGGTTAGTAGATAGAGGAGCTGATCTAACAGAGGTAACTTATACAGGTGGTCAAAGTGTAAAAAGAATCCATAGACCAACAGGGGGAAAAGCTGTAGGACCTATGATTGTAGAGACATTAGGAAATGTAGCTGAAAAAGAGGGAATAGATATTAGACTTGAGAGTTCAGTAAAAGAGATATTAAAAGATGGAGATAAAGTAGTAGGTGTAAAAGTAGAACATAAGGGAGAGGTTTACACTATACATGCTAAAGCTGTAGTAATGGCAACAGGTGGATTTGGAGCTAACTCAAAAATGGTAGCTAAATATAAACCAGAGTTAAAGGATTTTGGATCAACAAATAGCCCAGCTATAACAGGAGAGGGAATAGCTATGGTTGAATCTGTGGGAGGAACATTAGTAGATATGACAGAGATACAAACTCACCCAACAGTTGTTCATCACAATACAGCTATGATAACAGAGGCTGTTAGAGGAGAGGGAGCTATCCTTGTAAATAGAAAAGGAGAGAGATTTATCAATGAGCTAGAGACAAGAGACGTGGTTTCTAAAGCGGAGTTAGCTCAAGATGGTAAGAGTGCTTTCTTAGTATTTGATGAGTCTATAAGAGAGAAACTAGGGGCTATAAACAACTACATTAAAAAAGGTTATGCTATATCTGGTAACTCATTAGATGAATTAGCTGAAAAAATAGGAGTGGATAAGAAAAATCTTAATGCTACTATGAATAAATACAATGAGTATGTAAAAGCTGGAAAAGATACAGAGTTCAATAAGAATATTCTACCAAGAGAGTTAGGAAAAGCTCCTTTCTACGCAATTGAGGTTTCACCTGCTGTACACCATACAATGGGAGGAGTTTCTATCAATAGTTCTGCTGAAGTGTTGACAGCTGATGGAAAGGTAATAAAAGGACTTTATGCAGCTGGAGAGATAACTGGTGGAGTACATGGAGCTAACAGAATAGGTGGAAACGCTATGACAGATATAACTGTATTTGGAAATATAGCTGGAAATAATGCAGCTGAATACTCTAAGAATAACTAATATAAATTAAATAGAAAATTGTTAGAAAAGGAGAAGATTTTACTTTGAGTAAGATTTTCTCCTTTTTATAGCTTTATGAGGTAAAATATGCTAGAATTACCTTATATTAGAGAGTGAAAGGGAGTTTGAATGAGAGTATTGATAACAGGGGCAACAGGTGGAATTGGAGAGGCTTTAATTCAAGTATTTGCCTCAGAGGGTTATGAGATTATAGCAGTAGGAAGGAATAGAGAGAAGTTAGAAGAGTTGGAGAAAAGATTTCCCAAAAGGGTAGTGGGATATTCAGTAGATCTAGAGAGTAGTGATGAGATAGATAGATTTTTTGAGAGTGTGGATAATTTGGATATCAATATACTTATCAATGGGGCAGGAGTTGGAGAGATAGGATATTTTGAAGATATTTCATATTCAGATTTAAAGAGTATGCTCAATACAAATGTGTTGGCTCTGACTAAGTTTACAAAGTATTTTTATGATAAGATGGTAAAAAAAGGAGAGGGACATATTATAAATATATCTTCAACTGCTGGATTTCAGCAAGGTGGTGCTCTTATGAGTGCCTATTATGCAACCAAAGCTTATGTGAATTCACTAACTTTATCTATCTATGAGGAGGGAAGAGAAAAGGGGGTAAAAGTGACTCTCTTAGCTCCAGGACCTACTAAAACAAATTTTAAAGGAATGGATAAGAAGTTGACCAGCTTTGAAAAAATCTATGTAACTACAGCTGAAGAGGTAGCAAAAGAGTTGTGGAGTGGGTTAAAAAGAGAGAAGTTGATAGTTATTCCTGGAAGAATAAATAGGATTTTATATTTTATAGATAAGTTTATCCCATTGAAATTAAAGCTAAAATTAGTGAAGAGGGTACAGATGAAAAAAATGGAAAAAATATTTTTGTTTTAGTAAAAAAGTGATATAATAATTTCATTAAAAAGTGGAGGGGATTATGAAAAAAATTTATCTCATGTTGATCTTGATAGTGACATTGTGTAGTTGTTCTTACTTTCAGGTAAAAGATGCAATAAAAGAGGCAGATAGAGGAAATTATGTGGCATCTCTAAATAGTTTATTAAGTGTTTTGAGAGAGGACAGTGAGGATAGACGTGCTTTAGATGCTTTTGAATTGATCTATCCAAGTGCTGAAAAAAAGTATTATGATGAGCTGGATCTCTCAAGAGGAATTGATATAGTGAGATATACCAAGGCTCTATTAAATCTTTTGAGAGTGCAAGAGGCATACTATAATTTACCTGAAATTAGTAAAAAATCTGTGGCAGTTGTGAAACCTCCAATACAGGAGAGAAACTCTATAAAAAAGGAGTTAGCTCAAAATTTTTATGATTTAGGTATGAGAATGAAACCTGTGACATATGAGGAGAAATTGAGAACATATGGATATTTTTCACAGGCTAAAAAATATGACTTAAATGAGAGAAAAGATATTAAGAGTAAGTATAACTCTAGTAGAGAGAGTGCCTTAGGAAGATTCTATCTGAATTTTACAGGGGAGAGAAGATACTTTGTGGACAGTTCAAAGGAGAGAGTACAAAAGAATTTGGAGAGTTATCCATTATTTTCTTTAGGTAACAGTAAAAATTATAATTTGAGATATGATGTAAATATCTCTAATGTGAATTATCTACCACCAAAAACTATGAGTTATAGTGGAATAGATAGTTATATTGAGAAAGTTATAAAAAAAGTGATGGAAAAAGTAGTTGAAACAAAGGTAGTAGATGGAAAAACAGTGCAGGTTGAAAAATGGGTTCCTGTGGAGAAAGTAGTAGAGGTAGAGGTATTTTATAGATATGTTGAGTATATTAAAGAGACATCTATGAGTTATGACCTTTCATATGTACTTAAAGAGAAGAATGGAACAGTGATAAAAGAGAATAAGAAAAAAATAGCATTTAAAGATAGAGTAAATTGGGTTGAGTACTATCCGCTAAATCCAATACTTGGATTTAGACCAATTAATTTCCCAGTCAGTGAGTATGAAAAATATGTGTTGAGTAGGGAAGCTATGGAGGAGAAGGTATTACAACTTGGAAATGATGAGCTAGATGGAGTGTTAAAAGAGTTAGATTCAAATAGAATAATTGATTGGTAGGTGAAGATTATGATAGCTAAAGATCTAGGTGATAGAGAGATTGTAGATAAGGTTTTTTCAGTTGCAAAGAAAGCTAAAGAGGCTATGTTGGAGTATGGAGATAGTGTTATAGATGCAACAATAGGATCTCTATATGATGAGGAGGGAAAACTCGTTGTCTTGAATACAGCAATGGAGGTATATAGGGAGTTACCCCCTGAGGATATAACAGGATATGCTTCAAATTTTACTGGAACTCCAGAGTATAAGGAGAGTGTAAAAATCTCAATTTTTGGTAGAGATTATGAGAGTTTTTTATCAGAGCATCACTGTGAAGTGATTGCTACACCTGGTGGAAGTGGAGCTATCAGTACAAGTATTAGAAATTATCTAGGATATGGGGATACTATTTTATTGCCTAAATGGTTGTGGAGTCCATACATTCTTATGGCTAAAGATAGAAAAGGAAGCTGTGAGTTTTATGAGATGTTCAATAATAAAAATGAGTTTGATATAGCTGATCTTAAAGAGAGAGTGGAAAGATTATCAAAAATACAGGAGAATGTGGTTTTGATAATCAATGATCCCTGCCAAAATCCAACTGGTTACCGTTTGACAATTGAAGAGTGGCAAAGAGTGAGAGAGATATTGGTAGATTGCTCTAAAAGAGCCAATGTGATTGTTATTGTGGATATTGCTTATATTGATTTTGATGACAGAGAGTTTGAGGAGAAAAGAGAGTTTTTAGAGATATTCAAAAATCTACCAGAGAGAGTTTTGACAATTTTTACATTTAGTCTTTCAAAATCATTAACTTGTTATGGTTTGAGAGTTGGGGCTCAAATTGCTTTAACTACATCAGAAACAGTAATTAAAGAGTTTGTTTCAGCTAACTCCTACACTTGCCGTGCCACTTGGTCAAATATATCAAGAGGTGGAATGGCAATGTTTAGTAAGCTTATCTCTGACACAGAAAAAACTGAAAAATTGAGAGTTGAAAGAGAGCAGTATAGGGAGCTTATAGCTCAAAGAGCAGAGATCTTTATAAGAGAGGCTAGAGAGTGCAGATTAGATATCTTACCATATGTAAGTGGATTCTTTTTAACTATTCCAACAGGAGAGTATACAGCTAAAATGGAGGAGTTATTAGAGAAAAATCACATCTATACAGTGGTATTGGATGAGGGGATAAGAATAGCTCTTTGTAGTGTTCCTAAGAGAAAGATAGAGGGATTGGCTTTTAAAATAAAAGAGCTTTTAGAGTGTGCAAAACAGAAATAGGGTAATAAAAAAGCTGTAGATTATCTCTACAGCTTAAATTATTTACTTATAACTCTTATTTGCTAAAGTATTTACCTTCAATATCCTCATAGTTATCAACTGAGTGCTCAGTACCTTGTACTTTTTTCATATCATATTTGATCTGCTCAGCTATGATAGATACATACTTAGCTAGAACTTCCTGCTTTTCTAATAATAATTTCTTCTGATCCTCATCAGTACCAGTTTTAAATTCTTCACTATTGATGAAGTTATTAAGTCTTTCTAATCTAGCTACTTCTGCTTCATACTCCTCTTTGATGTATTTTAGATTTTTTTCGATTCCCATAATAATCCTCCTTATAATAAAAAATCTTTTCCTTTAAAGTAAATTATTATACTATACCTCTATTATACACCCTTTTAGAAATTTTACAAGTAAATTATTAATTAATCAGCAAGTAATGCTCCTAATCTCTTTCCACCTAAGATGTGAAAATGTAGGTGGAATACCTCTTGTCCACCAAATTCATTACAATTTGTAATCACTCTATAACCATCTTCTGCAATTCCAAGATCTTTAGTTATTTTAGCAATGGCAAGATACATCTCTCCAATTATCTCTCTATCCTCTTCAGTAATGTGATTGATAGTAGGGATCTCTTTTTTAGGCACTACTAAAATATGTACAGGAGCAGCAGGGTTAATATCTTTAAAAGCGATAACTTTATCATTTTCAAAGACAATAGAAGCTGGGATCTCTCTATTTATTATTTTTGTAAAAATAGTTGCCATATAATCATCTCCATTAAATTTCTTCAATAGCGTTTATTCTGTTAAGATGTCTTCCACCGTCAAATTGAGTATTTAAGAAGATATCTACCATTTCAAGAGCAAGAACATCTCCTACTATTCTTCCACCCATAGCTAAAACATTTGCATCATTGTGCTCTCTTGTCAATCTAGCCATAGTTGTGTTTGTGCAAAGAGCTGCTCTTACACCTGGTACTTTGTTAGCAGAGATAGAGATTCCTATTCCTGTTCCACATACAACGATACCATAGTCAGCATCTTTATTTACAACAGCATGTCCAACAGCATGTCCAAACTTAGGATAATCAACAGAAGCAGTTGAGTTAGTTCCTAAATCTAATACTTCATACCCCTTTTCTAAAAGATGAGTTTTAATCTTCTCCTTTAATTCAAATCCACCGTGATCAGCACCTAAAGCTATTTTCATTTTTCCTCCTTAAAATTCTAAATATTTTTATTCAAACTTAATAAAAGGACTGACAAAAGCCAGTCCCATAATTAATTACTCACAATCATCTTCAAATCCGTGGAAATGAACATGTCCATGCTCTAATTCTTCAGCAGTAGCTTCTCTTACATCAGTTACTTGAACTTCAAATCTAAGATCTTTTCCAGCAAATGGGTGGTTTCCGTCAGCTACAACTACATCATCTTCGATAGATGTAATAACATATTGTTGTTCAGTTCCGTCATCCATATCAGCTATGAATTCCATTCCTTCATAAATATCATCAAACTCTACGAAATCCTCTTTGCTCATCTCTTCGATAAGCTCCTCATCATACTCTCCGTATCCTTCTTCTGGAGATATCATTATAGTTGTAGAGAATCCTTTCTCTTTTCCTTCAAGAATCTCTTCTACTTTTGGAACGAATTGTCCCTCACCATGAATATAGAAAAAAGGTCCTACATCATTTGTATCTTCTAAAAGCTCGTTATTAGCGTTGTCATAAACTTTAAACTCAAGAGTTACAACCTTATCTTTTGAAATTTTCATACCTTTCACCTCTTAATAATATAATAGTTCTACTAAAAGAATAACATAAATTTTAGAGTATGTCTATCTATTTATCAAAAACCCATATTATATTTAACTTTTTCTACATTTTTTTTATCAGTTAGAAGCTCAAGGAGTAAAAAAGCAGTTTCAATAGCGTTTTTAGGTGCCGAACAGGTGATGATATTATGATCTCGTACTAAAGGCTCTCTAACAGGGATAGCACCATAGTTTTTTAATTGGTTAAAGTATCTATCATTGTCATATAGATAAGTAGTAGCCTTTTTATCTCTGAGGATTCCAGCCTCTCCCAAAGGAATAACTCCAGTACATATTCCTACAATCAACTTATTATTTTCAAAAAAATGTTGTATAATATTCTTAAAGGAGCTTTTTTTCATATCTTCAAAATATCCCTTGAACCCAAAACCACCAGGGATCACAAGTGCATCATACTCATTTAGAGAGAGAGTTTCAAATTCTAAATTTATTTCAGGAATAATCTTTAAATTCCAAGTATTTGAGATTATATTGTGGAAGCCAGCTGTTTTTAAAAGAGTGTTCTTTTTTCCTACAATGTTGTTCCAGCCAAAAATATCAACAAAGGGAGATATCTCAAGTATTTCAGTCCCTTGTGAAATAAGTAGTAAAATTTTCTGCATAAATTTTCTCCTAAAAAAATAAAAATCATTGACTAATTTGTTAAAAAGCTTTACAATACATCAGTACAATAGAATTATACAATATAAGAATAAAAAAAACAATAACCAAAGGAGGTAAGATGTCAAAGCTAGACCAAAATAAAACTCCATTATTTTCTGTATTGAAAGATGTATATGCTGGAAGAGATATGCTTCCATTTCATGTACCTGGACATAAGAGAGGAAAAGGAGTAGACAAAGAATTTTATGATTTTATGGGGAATGGACCTTTCTCCATAGATGTAACTATTTTTAAGATGGTAGATGGATTACACCAACCAAAAAGTTGTATAAAGGAAGCTCAAGAATTAGCAGCTGATGCTTACGGAGTAAAGAAAAGTTTCTTTGCTGTAAATGGAACATCTGGAGCTATCCAAGCAATGATTATGTCTGTTATTAAAGCAGGAGAGAAGATATTAGTTCCAAGAAACGTACATAAATCAGTATCTGCTGGAATAATATTAAGTGGTTCTGAACCAATTTATATGAATCCAGAAGTAGATGAGGAGTTAGGAATAGCCCACGGCGTTAGACCTCAAACTGTTGAGAATATGTTAAAGCAACACCCAGATATTAAGGCTGTTCTTATTATCAACCCTACTTATTATGGAGTGGCTACTGATATTAAAAAGATAGCTGAGATAGTTCACAGTTATGATATTCCATTAATAGTAGATGAGGCTCACGGACCACACCTACACTTCCATGATGAGTTACCAGTATCAGCTGTAGATTGTGGAGCAGATATCTGTACACAGAGTACACATAAGATAATAGGAGCAATGACTCAAATGTCACTTCTTCATGTAAACTCAGATAGAGTAGATGTAAATAGAGTTAAACAGATCTTAAGTTTACTTCATACGACATCACCTTCATATCCATTAATGGCTTCACTAGATTGTGCTAGAAGACAGATAGCAACTGAAGGTAAGGAGCTTTTAGACAAGGCTTTAAAATTAGCTAGACGTTTTAGAGCAGAGGTTAATAGAATTCCTGGAATGTCTTGTTTTGGAGAGGAGATAGTAGGAAGAGAGGGAGTATTTGCTTTTGATCCTACAAAGATAACAATAACTGCAAAAGAGTTAGGACTTACAGGTTCTGAATTAGAGAGTATCTTAACTGACGAGTATAACATACAGATGGAACTTTCAGATTTCTATAATGTATTAGGACTTGTTACAATTGGAGATACAGATGAGAGTATAGATAAGTTGATCAATGCTCTAAAGAGTATCAGTGAAAAATACTATGGAAAAGGAAATAAATTAAAGAGAGAATTCTTAAAAATGCCACCTATTCCAGAGCAAGTATTGATTCCAAGGGAAGCTTTCTACAGTGATAAGAATAAAGTTTTATTTGCTGAAAGTGAGGGAAAAATCTGTGGTGAGATGATAATGGCTTATCCACCAGGAATCCCTGTAATAACTCCAGGAGAGAGAATCTCTGCTGAGATTATAGATTATATCAACGACCTAAAAGATGCTCAGTTACATGTACAAGGAATGGAAGATCCAGAACTAGTATATATCAATGTAATTGAAGAGGAAGATGCTGTATATCTATATACTGAAAAAATGAAGAGCAAGATGTTTGGAGTTCCAATGAACTTAGGAGCTAATAAAGCTGGAATTGAGTTTGGACTAGACGTTCTTTGTGAAAACTATCCAGATACATTTGATGAGATGGAAGTTATCGAGATTGAAAAACAAAAAGAGAATTTCAACGAATGGAATTTAAAATATAAAAATACAATATTAGACACTTGTGAGAAACTAGCTTCTTCTGTAAATGAAGCTGTAAGAGATGGATATAGACCAATTATAATTGGAGGAGACCACTCAATAGCTCTAGGAAGTATATCAGGAGTATCATTGGAAAAAGAGATTGGAGTAGTGTGGATAGATGCTCACGGAGATATGAATACAGATGAGTCTACAATATCTGGAAATATCCACGGAATGCCACTAGCTCTATTACAAGGTGCTGGAGATAGAGATTTAGTAAACTGTTTCTATGAGGGTGCTAAGATAGATAGTAAAAATGTAGTAATACTAGGTGCTAGAGACTTAGACTTCAAAGAGAGAGAGGTTATTGATCAACTTGGAGTAAAAGTAATATACCATGATGAAGTATTACAAAAAGGATTGGATAGAGTGTTAGAAGAGATACAGGACTACTTAAAAGTAGACAATATCCATATCAGTTTTGACGTGGATTCTGTAAATCCAGAGTTTGCACCAGGAGTAAGTACTCCAGTAAGAAATGGATTTACTACTGATGAAGTATTCCAAACTTTCAAATTCCTATTTAAAAACTACTTTGTAACATCTGTTGATATTGTAGAATTTAACCCAGTAAATGATAAAAATAATAAAACACTAGATTTCGTAAATGAATTAACTGAGTATGTAGTTAATCCAGATTAATAGTATTTTAAAGGGGAAAGTAAAAAAATATTTTACTTATCCCCTTTTTTTTTCGCCTAAATAGAAGTATAATATAGTAAGGATATAGTACTTCTAAAGGTGGGGTGAGATATATGAAAAAAATGATTATACTGTTGATGCTTGTGTTCTCTGCACTGCTGTTGGCAGAGGAGAGATATATCTATGAAACAGTTCCAGTTACTCAAAAATTGGATAGTATAAGAGTTGTTAGAGTCTTAAATGGTGAGGATACAGGTCTGTATGGAATTATAGATCTAGATAATAACTTTTTGACAAAAACTAATAATATCTTAATCTCGCTTCAAGAAAATTACATATATTTAGTGGATATAGACTACAAAGAGGGTTTGATGACACTAGATGGAAAATGGATAGCTGAAATAGGTAAGTACAAGTACAAAGATAAACACTCAAGTATGTATATGAAGAGTGTAGGAAAGAGTACAAGAGAGTTTTTTATAGTATATTCAAAGGATAACGGTAGTTATAAGTATGGATATATAGATTACAATGGAGAGCTAATAATCCCTATGGAGTATGATGAGGCACAGAACTTCAATGAAGGTTTGGCCGGAGTTAAGTCCAATGGAAAATGGGGATTTATAGATGAAAATGGAAATGTGAGAATAGGTTTTAATTTTGACAGTGTAAGTGATTTCAAAGATGGAATGGCACTGGTGAAATTAGGTGATGAATCATATTATATTGATAAACAGGGAAATAGAAAGATATTTAAATCTTTATATAAAAATGTGAAAGGAAAGATTGAAAATATAGGATTTCATATTGGGGAAGCTTTTGAGAAGAAATTAAGAATAAAAGAGAAGACACGTTAGGAGAAAATAATGGATTTACTAGAGATAATTACTTCTGTCGAAGGCGAGAACGGAAAACACATTTTAAAGATTATTTTAAATGATTCAGTTATGTTTATTTTAAGACTTATACTGTTTCTAATTGTGATATATATAGGAAAAAAAATAATAGAATTTTTATTAAATAAGTTAGATGCAGTCCCCCAAACTAAATTAAATACAGGAGCAAGAGATTTTACAAAATCATTTGTAAAACTCAGTCTATATGTCGTTTTATTTTTATTGGGATTGTTAATTTTTGGATTTAATGAGCACTCTATATTTACAATGATCAGTGCTATAGGATTGGGAATAGGAATATCTCTAAAAGATTTTCTATCTAACTTGGCTGGTGGAGTGATAATACTGTTCACAAAACCATTCAATGTTGGAGAGTATATTGAGGTGAGTGGTGCCTTTGGAAAGGTGTGTAAGATTGAGGTATTCTCTACACATATAGATACTTTAGATAGTAAGAGAGTTATTATTCCAAATAACTTAATGGTGAATAGCTTGGTAGTTAATTATGATACAAATGAGTATAGAAAGATAAAGTTAGATATATCAGTTTCATATGAGTGTGACCATTTGAAAGCTATTGAGTTATTGGAGAATATTAGTAAAACATTTCCTGGACTGGAACATGATAGGAAGACCTTTATCAACTTTATGGAGTATGGGGCATCTTCAGTGAACATACTATTTATAGCTTGGTCAAAAAGGGACAATTACTATAGGACGAGAAGTCTTTTGATAGCACATATAATAAAAGTATTCAATGAGGCTAATATTGAGATACCATATGATAAATTAGATGTAAATATAAAGGAGGAGCCGGAGAAAGAGGAGCAAAATTAGGAGGAAAAAGTGCAAAATAAAATATTAAAATATTTAAAAGAGTATTCGATTATAACAGTTGGGTGTATATTCTATGCTGTTTCAATAAATTATTTTTTCATATCTAATCATTTAGCAGAGGGTGGAGTAGCAGGGATCTGTCTTATTTTATACTATTTATTTAAGATACCTGTAGGGATTATGTATTTTGTAATAAATATACCACTACTTATAATGGCTTGGAAGATGGTTGGAAAGGATTTTTTGTTTAAAACTCTCTATGGGACTACTTGTTTATCAGTTTTATTGTCACTTACAGAGAATATCAAAGGACCGACTAATGATATTATGTTAGGATCAATTTATGGAGGTCTATTTGTAGGTATTGGATTAGGATTGATATTTATGGTAAATGGATCTACTGGTGGAACAGACGTAGTTGCTCGTATACTAAATAGATATTTTGATATTCCATTGGGAAAGACAATGCTCTTTCTTGATGTGGTAATTTTAGGGATAGCAGCCATATTTTTTGGAAAAGAGATAGTTATGTACACTTTAATAGCTATGTTAATTGTATCAAAGGCTATTGATTATTTTCAAGATGGGTATACTAAATCAAAGGGAATTACAATAATATCTGAAAAATCTGATGAGATAAGAAGTAAAATTATGAAGGAAACAGAGAGAGGAACTACTATTATAAATGGTATAGGTGGTTATACTCAAAATAATATAAAAATTGTCTATTGTGTAGCTAGTAAATTTGAGCTAAATAGAATAAAGATGATTGTTAAGGAGATTGATTCTTATGCTTTCATAACTGTATCAGATGTTTCTGAAGTATGGGGAGAGGGATTCAAATCTCTGCGGTCAAATAAAAAACATTAAACTAAAAAAAGAGAGCGAGTAGAGTGTTTCGCTCTCTTTTATATTATCTAATAAAGTTAGTTTTAATAGGAGTTTCGTAATCTACAGGTTTAACTCCCAGCTTTTTACCAGCTTCAATACATTGAAGTAACCAGATAAAATTTTGAGCTAAGGTTCTTAATGTTTGTAATCCTTCCTCATCTTGTATAACCTCTTCGGGAGTATTTCCATGTATCTGATTCCAATATTGAGAGGTAACAATAGGCATATTAGAGATACTGAAATACTTGTTTAATCTATCAAAAGCTGAACTTGCACCTCCGCGTCTACAAGATACAATTGCTGTTCCAAGCTTTCCAGTCATCTTACTTCTGTACGAGTAAAACAATCTATCTAAGAAGGCAGTGACCTGTCCAGAGGGACCAGCATAGTAAACAGGAGAGCCTACAACTATTCCCTCAAACTCCTCTATTCTCTCGCCAATTCTATTAACCTCATCATCAAAGACACATTTTCCAACACTTCTACATTTACCACAAGCTATACAACCAGCTATAGGTTTTTTTCCAAGGTAGAGTATTTCACTTTCAATACCTGACTTTGAAAATACTTGAGCCATCTCTTTTAAACCTGTATAGGTACATCCTTTTTCGTTAGGACTACCATTGATCAATAAAACTTTCATAAAAATCCTTCCTTTTCTATTTTTATTTCTCTTTATGATCTAAGAAACACTTTAAGCAAACACCTTTAAAGTGGTTTCCAATAATGATCTCTCCTCCATCTTTATTTTGACTTTCATCAACTAAAATATTCATTGTAGCCTTAGCATCTCCACACACTTCACAAACAGTAGGAATCTCAACAATTTTAGTAACGAATGGTAACATGTAAGCTACTGTTTCAAAAAGCTCACCCATAAAATTAGACATAAGCCCATAACTAAAAACAAGTGTTTTAGAGTTTCTAATGATTTTAACTAGATCATCTATCTGAGATTTTGTAATAAACTGTACTTCATCTATTAAAATAAGATTGGGTTTATTTTCAAGCCACCAATCATAAAGGTTGAAATCTTTAGTCATTATAATGGCGTCCATACCCTCTTTTAAGGCTCTACTCTTTATCTTTCCACCATCTCTAGTATTTGTTGAAGGTTGAAAGACAGCCACCTTTTTACCAGCCATAATATTTCTATGTCCAGTCAAAATAAGTTCAGCACTTTTTCTAGCACCAACAACTGAATAATAAAATACGAATTTTCCCATTGAACTCTCCTTTATAAAAAATTTTCAATTTAAATTATAGCACAAAACTCTAGAAAAATAGAGACTAAACTTCAAAAATAAAAAGTGTACACTTATAATAGTGTTGACTTATTATTTAAATAGTGATATAACCATATATATAGAGATTAAATTTTACTTAACATCAAATAAGTGTACACTAATAGGAGGAATAATGAGTCTTACTGAAAGACAGAGACAAATATTAAAGATAGTTAGAGAGAATGAACCAATTATAGGAGATGAGATAGCAAAAAAATTATCTTTAACAAGATCAGCATTGAGAACAGATTTTTCAGTGTTAACTAAGGCGGGTTTTTTAAAGTCTAAACCTAAATTGGGATATACCTATGTAGCGAGGGAAGAGAAAAGATATATTAAGGATATAATGGGAGATGTGGTGTCAGTAGATTCAGAGCTTTCTGTATATGAGACGATAATAAAAATATTTACTAAAGATGTAGGAACTATGTTTATAACAGAGAGGAATAGCCTTGTAGGAATAGTGTCAAGAAAAGATCTATTGAAGATAGCAATAGGAAAAAATGATATAGAGAGAGTACCGATAAATATTGTTATGACAAGAATGCCGAATATAATCTATTGTGAAGAGAATGAACCTATAATTGAAGGTGTGAAAAAGATAATAGAACATCAAATAGATTGTATTCCAGTAGTAAAGATAAAAGAGGTGAAGGGGAAAAAAATATATGAACTTGTTGGAAGATTGACTAAAACTAATATAGCTAAACTTTTCTTAGAATATTATAGTAAATAGGAGGAAGAAATGAAAAGAGTTTATTTATTTGAAGAGGGGAATAAAGAGATGATAAATATATTGGGTGGAAAGGGAGGAAACCTAGCAGAGATGAAAAAGATAGGACTTCCTATTCCAGAGGGGATTATCATCTCTACTGATGCTTGTAGAGAGTATTACAAAGATGGACAAACTATAAGTGAAAAGTTAAAAAATGAGGTATTAGAGCAAATAGATAAACTAGAAAAAATAACAGGGAAAGAGTTTGAGGGAGATAGACCACTTCTTGTGTCTGTGAGATCAGGAGCACCTGTTTCTATGCCTGGAATGATGGATACAATTTTGAACCTTGGAATGAATGATAAAACTGTTGAAAAGATGATGGGAATTTTTCATAATGAAGAGTTTGTTTATGACCTTTATTTCAGATTTATTCAGATGTTTGCAGAGATTGTAATGGGTGTGGAGAAGGAGAAATTCTTCAAATTAAAAGAGGAGCTAGGAAAAGAAGTAGATAGAAAAGAGTTAATAGCGAGAGCAAAGGAGCTATATGGAGAGGAGACAGGAAAAGAGTTTCCAGAGTGTGCTAAAGAACAGTTATTTATGGCTGTAGATGCAATATTTAACTCTTGGGAAAATGAGAGAGCAAAAGTTTATAGAAGAATAAATAGAATAGATGATGAGATGGGAACTGCTGTTGTGGTTCAAGAGATGGTTTTTGGAAATCTAAATGAGAAATCAGGAACAGGTGTTGCCTTTACAAGAAATCCTTCAAATGGAGATAAAGAGATATTTGGAGAGTATCTATTGAAGGCACAAGGTGAGGATATAGTAGCAGGTATTAGAACACCTGAACCAATAGAGAGATTAAAGGAGCAATTACCAGAAGTATATAGTGAATTTAGTAAGATTGCTAAGATTTTAGAGGAACATAATAAGGATATGCAAGACATAGAGTTTACCATTGAAGATGGAAAACTATTCCTATTACAGACTAGAAATGGTAAAAGAAGTCCATATGCAGCTGTAAAAATAGCTGTAGAGATGGTAAGAGAGGGACTACTTAGTAAAGAAGAGGCTATAGTGAAGGTAGATCCAGCAGTATTACCACAGTTACTACATGGAAATTTTGAAGAGAGTGCCATAAAGAAAGCTACACTTTTAGGAAAAGGATTGGCAGGATCAGCAGGAGTAGCTATTGGAAGAGTAGTATTTGCCTCTGAAAGAGTGCATACAAAAGAGATGACTATATTGGTTAGAGAGGAAACTTCTCCAGAGGATATAAAGGGTATCAGTTTGGCTCAAGGAATTGTAACAGTAAAAGGTGGAGCTACATCTCATGGTGCAGTGGTAGCAAGAGGAATGGGAAAATGTTGTGTGACAGGTTGTGGAGCTATAAAGATAGATGATATAAGAAGAGAGATGCATATCAATGGCTATACAGTAAAAGAGGGAGAGTTTATCTCAATAAGTGGATATACTGGAGAGATATATCTTGGAAAAGTACCTCTTACAAAGCCACAGTTTGATGAGAACTTGAAAGAGTTTGTAGCTTGGTGTAAAGAGATTAAAAGATTAGGAATTAGAATGAATGCTGATACAGTTGGAGATGCTAGTTTAGGAAAGGGATTTGGAGCAGAGGGAATAGGTCTTTGTAGAACAGAGCATATGTTCTTCCAAAAGGATAAGATATGGACAATTAGAGGAATGATATTGAGCCATAACCCCGAAGAGGTAAGATTAGCTCTTGAAAAGCTTCATGATATGCAAAAAGAGGACTTTTACAATATCTTTAAGGTAGTGGGAAATGATGTAGTAATTGTTAGATTACTAGATCCACCTCTACATGAATTTCTACCAAAAGAGCAGAAAGATAAAGAGAAGATGTGTGAGATATTAAATGTTTCTTATGAAGAGATAGAGAGAAGAATAAGAAATTTAAAAGATGAGAACCCAATGTTAGGGCATAGAGGTTGTAGATTGGCAGTAACTCGTCCAGAGCTATATAATATTCAGGCTAGAGCAATAATTGAAGCAAGTATTCAATGTAAGAGAGAGGGAATAGATGTAAAACCTGAGATAATGATTCCATTGATAATTGGAGCTAAGGAACTACAGTTTATTAAGAAAAATCTAATAAAAGAGATAGAGAGAGTTTTTGAAGGTGAGAGAATGAGAGTGGATTATAAGCTCGGAACTATGATGGAAACACCGAGAGCTTGTTTATTAGCTGATGAGATAGCAACAGATGTAGACTTCTTCTCTTTTGGAACAAATGATTTAACTCAAACAACAATGGGATTATCAAGAGATGACTCAGTAAAATTTATGCCTGAGTACTATGAGAATGGAATATTAAAAGTTGAACCATTTGCAACAATAGATGAGAGAGGTGTAGGAAAGTTAGTTAAATTAGCAGTTGAATTGGGAAGAAAAGGAAATAAAGAGATTGAAATGGGAGTATGTGGAGAGCATGGTGGAGATCCTAAGAGTATAGAGTTTTTCGATAGAGTAGGTTTAGACTATGTAAGTTGTTCTCCATTTAGAGTGCTAGTAGCTATAGTTGCAGCAGCACAGAGCCATATTTTACATAAGAATTAGATTGAGAGGATAATTTATGAAAAAATATGATGATATTCAGGAGCTTAAATACCTTAAGCTCCTTTCTTCTAAATTTAGAAATATTTCAGAAACTACAATTGAGATAATAAATTTACAAGCGATACTTAATTTACCTAAGGGAACAGAGCATTTTTTAACAGATATTCATGGGGAGTATCCAGCTTTTAACCACGTATTAAAAAATGGATCAGGGACTATAAAGGAGAAAATTAACGATATTTTTCAAGATACTCTAAATAATTTTGAGAAAAAGGAGTTGGCTAGTACAATATACTATCCACAGGAAAAGGTTGAGTATATATTAAAAAATAAAAAAAATCCAGATAAATGGTTAAAAGATAGCATATATAGAATGTTAGAAGTCTGTAGTGTAACTGCTTCAAAATATACAAGCTCAAAGGTAAGAAAGGCTATGTCAAAGGATTTTGAGTATATATTGCAGGAGCTTATCTATGAGAGAAAGGAGCTTCCAAACAGAAAAGAGTATGTTGAAAATATCATAGATACAATAATATCACTAGGTAGAGGTAAGGAGTTTATAAAAGCTATAGCTGATCTAATTCAGGGATTGATGATAGATAAATTACATATTATTGGAGATATTTATGATAGAGGAAGTAGTCCACATTTGATAATGGAGACTTTGATAAGACATCACAATACAGACATACAGTGGGGAAATCATGATATGCTATGGATAGGAGCAAGTTTGGGAAATCTTGCTTGTATAGCCAATGTGATTAGAATTTGTGCTAGATACTCCAATACTGACATATTGGAGGAAGCTTATGGAATCAATCTTCTCCCCTTGGCTACATTTGCTATTGATACTTATGGTAGTGACAGTTGTAAAAGTTTCATACCAAAAGGTGAGAAAAAATCACAACTTATGGCACAGATACATAAAGCTATTACAATTATTCAATTTAAAATTGAAGGGGAGATGTCAAAAAGAAATCCTCAATTTGAATTAGAAAAAAGACAACTACTGGATAAGATAGATTATGATTTGGGAACAGTGGAGCTGGAAGGAAGGAACTATCTTCTAAATGATAGGAATTTCCCAACAATAGATAAAAATAACCCATATATCCTTACTAACGAGGAGAGAGAGGTTATGGAAAAATTGGAGAAATACTTTATTAATAGTGAAAAATTACAAAGACATATAGATTTCTTCTTTACTAATGGAAGTGTGTATTTAAAATATAACTCCAATCTATTGTATCACGGGTGCATACCTTTGACAGAGTCTGGTGAGTTGAAAAGGGTATGTGTATTTGGTGAGGAACTAAAAGGGAAGGAGTACCTGGATAAGATAGAGGAGATAGTTAGAAAAGCTTACTTGTATAGAGGTAGAAAAGATAAACAAGAGAGGTATAATGATTTTTTATGGTATCTTTGGTGTGGAAAGGATTCCCCACTTTTTGGTAAGGATGCTATGAAAACCTTTGAAAGATATTTTATTGATGACAAGATAACACATATTGAAAATAAAAATCCATACTATAAACTATATAATGAGGAGAGTGTGTGTAGGAAGATTTTGAGTGAATTTGGCTTGAATCCTAATATTTCTCATATAATTAATGGACATGTTCCAGTTAAGACATTGAAGGGAGAGAAGCCAGTAAAAGCAAAAGGAAAGCTTTTTTTAATAGATGGTGGATTTTCAAAAGCTTATCAAAAAGAGACTGGAATAGCAGGATATACACTGATTTCCAACTCATATGGGTTGAAGATAGTGGAGCATGAACCATTTGAATCTCTTGAAAAGGCTATATGTGAGGGAAGAGATATAATATCTTCCACTAGGATTGTAGAGGATAGTAGTGTAAATAGAATAAGAGTAAAAGATACAGATATAGGAAGAGAACTTCAAACACAAATAAATGATCTGAGAAAACTATTAAAAGCTTATGAATTAGGAGTAATTCCTCAAGAAATTAAAAAAGATTAAAAAAAATTAATTTTTAATTAACTAATTATTAACTTACAGATGATATATTACATATGTTATAAATAATTTCTAGGAGGAATCATGAAAAAAAGATTAGGACTATTGGCTTTAGCAACAGTATTAAGTTCAGCAACTTATGCAGCTTCTATTGACCATATTCAAACATATACACCAGAATATTTAGGAAACCAAGCACAAAACGGTATGATAAATAAATCATCTGCTTACTATAACCCAGCAGGATTAGTTCACTTAGAGAATGGAACTTATGTTCAATTAGGTGGACAGTTAGCTTTAGGACATGAGAAGATGACATATGGAGGAAAAGAGTATAAGGCTCAATTAGTTCAACCTATACCAAACTTTGCACTATATAAAGTTGAAGATGATTCAGCACTATATTGGACATTTGGTGCTTTAGGTGGAGGTGGAGACCTAAAGTATAAAGATGGAGTGGCTGGTACAGCTGTAATTCCAGATATTTTAGCTGGAATAGGATTAGTAGGATTTAGTACAAATGAATCTAAGGTAGAGGGATCAAATCTATATATTCAGAATACTCTTGGTAAAGTATTTAAAGTTGATGAGAAGCTATCACTATCAGTAGCAGGTAGAGCTATCTATGGAAGTAGAACTCTAAAAGGGGATATTTACTTAAATGGAAAGGTTCCTAAGCTTGAAGGAGGACAGGTTGTTGGTATGGAATCAGTAAATGAAACAGCTTCTATGGATTCTAAAAGAACTGCTTGGGGATTTGGAGGACAGTTAGGATTAAACTATAAGGCTTCTGATAGATTAAATCTAGCTATGAGATATGACACTAGAGTTAAGTTAAACTTTAAAGCTCATGGTAGCGAACAAGGGTTAAATTCAAAAAATCCAATAGTAGGTAGTTTAAATGGATTAGGATTTGGTGCTTTCTATCCTGAGTACTCTATTGGAACTAAATCAAGAAGAGATCTACCAGCTATATTAGCAGCAGGTATGTCATATAGAGTAACTGATGATTGGACAGTGGCTCTATCAGGAAACTACTATTTCAACAAAGATGCTAAGATGGATAGTGGAGTGAAAAAAGGAAGTTCAAAATTAGAAACATTGAAAGTTAAAGAGATACATCCAGAATATGATAATGGTTGGGAGTTAGCTTTAGGAACTGAGTATAGATTATCACCTAAATGGGCAGTGTTAGGAAGTATAAACTATGCTGATACAGGAGCAAAGGTAACATCTTATGATGATGTAGAGTATGGATTAAACTCTGTAATGTTAGGAACAGGATTAAAATATAATCCAGATGATACAACAGAGTGGGTTTTCACAGTAACACATTTTATCTATGATTCTCAAGATGGACACTATAATCAAAAGTATTCAAATCCAATATTTAAAGATGTTAAAAATCCTGAATATAGTAAGAGTATAACTGCTATGGGAGTATCTTATACTAAGAGATTCTAATGGTTTTAGATATAATTAAAGGAGGACACAATGCCAAAAAAACCAATATTTACAAAGGAACAGGTATATAATAAAGCCTTTGAGATATTTAAAGCTGAGGGGATAGAGGGTATTAGTGCTAGAAATCTTGCAAAATCACTGGAGTCATCTCCAGCACCAATATATAGCTTTTACAATTCAATGGATATATTGAAACATGAGCTTTTAGAGAATGCAAAACAGCTCTTTCTTGAGTATGTAAAAAAAGAGAGAACAAACTTGATTTTCTTGAATATTGGAATGGGTATATGTATATTTGCAAGAGAGGAAAAAGAGTTATTTAGAGCTATATTTTTAAAAGAGAGCTTGGGAAAGAGAAATGAAGTAATAAGAGAGTTTAGAGATCTGATAAAGGAAGAGATGTTAAAAGATGGGAGATTTGATCATTTAGATGAAGAGTTTAAAATAGAACTTTATCTAGATTGTTGGATGTATGCCCATGGATTTGCAACTCTGATAGCAACTAATTATTTTGCTGAGATCAGTGATGAGTTTATAAAGACTAGATTGATGGAATCAGCAGCAACTATGCTATATCAAAGATTGGAAAACTATAAGAAATAGATGTAAAGAGAGGGTGCTTTAAAGAGTGCTCTCTTTTTTCTATTATTAATTAAATATATTCTATTCTAGAAGTCGATACTAAAAATCTATCCTAGGAACTATTCAAAAAATATGGAATTTATGGTATGATAAAGTTAGAGCGTTACAAAAAAATTAAAGTTTAACTTTAAAAAGAAGGGCGGGTTTCTAATGAAAGAATTAGATTTAAAAAGAGTTACTGATGAAGTAGAAAGAATGTGCATTGAAGGGAATTATTTTATTGGGAAAGAGGTTCTAGATAAGATCAAAGATGCTTATGAGAAAGAGGAATCAGAAGTAGGAAAAAATATCTTAGGGCAGATCATAGAGAATGATGAGATAGCTATGAGAGAGGAAGTTCCTATGTGCCAAGATACAGGGATAGTAGTTGTATTCCTAGAGATAGGTACAGAGGTAAAAATATCGGGAGATATATATGAAGCTATAAATGAGGGAGTTAGAAGAGGGTATGAAAAGGGATACCTTAGAAAATCTGTTGTAAGACATCCATTAGATAGAGTTAATACTAAGGATAACTCTCCAGCTATAATCCATACAAAACTTGTTCCAAACTCAGATAAAGTTAAAATAGTTGTGGCTCCAAAAGGTGGAGGATCTGAGAATATGAGTGCTTTGAAGATGTTAAAGCCTTCAGATGGAATAGAGGGTGTAAAAAAATTAGTAGTTGATACAGTGAAAAATGCTGGTGGAAATCCTTGCCCACCAATAATAGTTGGAGTAGGAATAGGTGGAAACTTTGAAAAAGCAGCTATTCTAGCCAAAGAAGCTGTTTTAAGAGATATAAATGATGTAAATCCAGATCCTATTGCAAGAGGATTAGAGGAGGAGTTATTAGAGTTAATAAATAAAACAGGAGTTGGACCATTAGGATTGGGAGGTTTAACTACTGCCCTTGCTGTAAAAGTAAATACTTATCCTTGCCATATAGCTGCTTTACCAGTGGCAATCAATATAAACTGTCATGCAGCTAGACATAAAGAGATAGAATTATAGATAGAGGTTTGAGGAGGAAAAGCTAATGGAATATCATATTACAACACCTTTAAAAGAGGAAGATATAGCTAAATTAAAAGCTGGGGATACAGTTAAGATAACAGGAGTTATATATACAGCAAGAGATGCTGCACACGCAAGACTTGTTAAATTATTAGAAGAGGGAAAAGAATTACCTATAGATATAAAAGGGCAAGTGATCTACTATGTTGGACCTACACCAGCAAAACCAGGAAAGCCAATAGGAAGTGCTGGACCAACTACAAGTTATAGAATGGACGCATATGCTCCAGATCTAATTAAAGTAGGATTAAAGGGAATGATAGGAAAAGGAGCTAGATCAAAAGAGGTTAAGGAAGCTATTGTTTCTGAAAAGGCAGTTTATTTTGCTGCAGTTGGTGGAGCTGCTGCACTTATATCAAAATCTATAAAAAAAGCTGAATTAATAACTTATGAGGATTTAGGAGCAGAGGCTCTTAGAAGATTGGAAGTAGAGGAGTTTCCAGCAATAGTTATAAATGATATCTATGGTGGGGATCTATACCAAGAGGGACAAGCTAAATGGAATAGATTAGATAAATAATCAAATAATAGACTACACTCAAAATTTCAAGATGAGATAGAGAGTGTAGTTTTTTTATTCTTGTTAAATATTATTTAATTTGATTTACTTAAATTTTAGATCGTGATATAATATAGTATAGAATATATATTTTATTGGAGGTAGCTAGATGGAAAATATTTTAACAGTGGAAAATTTTTGCTTATTGTACAAGAACAGAAGTGTTTTAGAAAATCTTTCTTTTGTTGTGGAAAAAGGCGATTATCTAGCTATAGGAGGAGTGCCTGGTTCTGGAAAAAGTACTTTGATAAAGAGTATTTTAGGTTTGATTAATTCAGGAGTGAGTGGAGATATACAGTACCACAATATAGGAAAAGATGAGGTCAGTTATATTGCTCAAAACTCAGCACAACAGAAAGAGAATTTTATAGGAACAGTAAGAGAGGTAGTAGCAGTGGCACTACTATCTAAAAAAAGAGTAAGACTCTTTAAAGATGAAGATTGGGATAAGGTAGACTCCCTTTTAAAAAGATTGGATCTATATGATATCAGAGATCAAAAGATTAACAAATTAAATAAAGGTCAGCTGTTGAGAGCAAATTTGGCAAAGCACCTGATAACAGAGCCGAAGCTATTAATAATAGATAGTCCTAACTCAACACTTGATATGAAGAATAAGTTAGCCTTTTATCAGACGATAAAGACTCTATGTAGTGAGGATCAATTGACAGTTATATTTATAACTCACAATATAAAAGAGATATGTCAGTATGCAAATAGATTACTATTTCTAAATAAAAAAGATAGAAGCTACTATTTTGGTGATTCACAAGAGTTTTTCAAGGGGAGATAATAGATGATAAAAAGTAAGATAGTAAAGATATTTTTGTTAGGTTTGTTGAGTTTAAGTGCCTATGCACAAAATATAAAGTTTTTAGTTCCTGATGGATTACCAGCTATGTCTATAGCTAATATGATGTCTGATGTAAAAACTATAGATGAGGACACAGTGACTTATAAGATAGAGAAAGCTTCAGATGCCCTTGTAGTAGATATGCTAAAGAGAGAGGGAGATATAGGAATAGTTCCTTCAAACTTTTCAGCTCAGCTATATAACAAGAATTTAAATTATAAGATTTTGGGAACAGTAGGTTGGGGATCTTTCTATGTAATAAGTAGAGATAATATTTCCTCATTAGATGAATTAAAAGGAAAAAAAGTATATACTTTTGGAAAGGGATTAACTCCAGATATAATATTTCAATCTATTTTAGAAGCTAAGGGGCTAAGTAGTAAAGATTTAGAGATAAATTATCTAGCCAATGGAAATGAGTTGGCTATGCTATTTCTAAGTAAAAAAATAGATACGGCAGTTATTCCAGAGCCAATGCTAAGTAAAATTCTAACTAAGAGTGTGACTACAAATATTGTAGCCAATTTAAATGATGAATGGAAAAATATAATGGAGTCAGATCTAGGTTACCCTCAAGCAACTTTGGTGGTAAAAGAGGAGTTATATAGTTCAAATCCAAAATTAGTAGAAAAATTAGTAGAAAAAATTAGAGAGAGTAGTGTACTATTATATAAAGATAGAGAGAGAACTACAAAAAATATCAAAGAGAATAACATAACTGTAGATACAAGCAATTTAGATGAGATATTGAAAAGAGCAAATATCTATTATACACCAATATTTGATTGTCAAGAGGAGTACAATAAGTATTTTAAAAATTTGAATGAAGTAAATAGTAAAGTAATCGGAGGAAAAGTACCAGATGAAGAGATATTTGCAAAGTAGTTATAGAATACTTTCCTTTATACTCTTTATTGTTATTTGGGAGGGAGTTGCCTTGTTTATAGACAACTCTCTTCTTTTTCCTAGAGTTGATCAAGTGGGAGAATCACTTTTAAAAATAATGGGAAGTATAGAGTTTTTACATACTCTATACAATACTTTAAGCAGACTTTTTTTAGTGATACTGTTATCTCTTTTGGGAGCTACTATAGTTGCAACAATATCATATAAATATAAAGTAGTTAAACAACTGTTATCACCATTCATAGTATTCTTAAGAGCTGTACCAACAATAGCAATAATTATATTGGTATTGATTTGGAGTACAACAGAGAGTGTTCCAATAGTAGTTGGGTCCTTGATACTCTTTCCAATACTCTATGAGAGCATTTTAGGGGCATTAAATAACAGTGATGTCAATCTTTTAAAAATGTCAAAAATCTATAAAGTACCTCAAAAGAGAGTGATAACTGATATCTATATCCCAAGTGTCTACTACTCTATAGCACCAAATTTACCCTCATATATCGGACTGACATTCAAAGTGATAATAGCTGGAGAGGTACTTTCACAGGAGAGTTTTTCAATAGGTGGGGAGATATTTTTGAATAAGATATACTTAGAAAGCTCAAATATATTTGCTTGGATTGCAATTGTAATAGTGATTAACTATATTTTAGAGAATGGCTTAAAAAGATTGAACTATATGGTGAGTAGGAGTTATAGATGGAAGTAAAAAATATAGAGAAAAGCTTTGGAGATAGGGCTGTTTTGTCAGGGATATCTTTTGTTGGAGAAGAGGGAAAAGTTACTGTGATCTTAGGGGAGTCTGGTTGTGGAAAGACAACACTTCTAAATATCTTATCCAAAGATATTACCGAATATTCGGGAGAAGTAGTTTATGAAAGAGATATAGAGAAAGGAATATCCTATATTTTTCAAGAGGACACCTTAATTCCTTGGAAAACTGTATATGAAAATATAGAGTATGTCTTAAAGGATAAGATTCCTCAAGATACTATGAAAGAGTATATAGAGAGGTATTTGAAAGTGGTAAATCTCTTGGATTATAGAGATGAATATCCAAAGAATTTAAGTGGTGGTATGAAGAGGAGAGTTGGAATAGCAAGGGCTTTTGCCTTTCCAAGTGATTATCTTTTTATGGACGAGCCTTTTGAGTTTTTAGATATTAAAACTAAAAAAGAGATAGTTGATTATCTAAAATTATTTCAAATGAAGGAGAGAAAAACAGTGTTTCTCATCACACACGATATAGATTTAGCCGTGGAGTTGGGAGATACTATTATAGTTTTTTCAAAAAAACCTACTACAATAAAAAAGATATTTAAAAGGGAAGAGAAGCATTTAGAATTAAAAGATGAAATTAAAAAATTATTCTTGTAAAAAATAAAAATAAAATGTATAATACAGGTGTATTGTTAGAGAGATAAGGAGAAATTGATGATAAAAATAGGAAAAAGACAGAGATTGGTTATAAATAATTTTGCTAGTGTTGGGGCGTACCTTGATGCTGGAACAGGTGATAGTAAGGATAATATACTTTTACCTAACAATGAATTAGAGGACAGAGATCTAAAAGAGGGAGACGAGGTTGAAGTTCTAGTTTATATGGACTCTGAAGATAGACCAGTGGCAACTTTTAGAAAGACAGAAGCTTTAGTAGGAACTTTAGCTAAGTTAGAGGTAACAGATGTTCACCCAACTTTAGGAGCTTTTATGGATTGGGGATTGAAGAAGGAATTACTTCTGCCTAAAAGACAGCAGGAGACTGATGTTGAAGTTGGAAAAAGATATTTGGTAGGAATTTATGAGGATAGTAAGGGTAGACTTTCAGCTACAATGAAGATATATAAATTCTTATTACCAAGCACATCAATGAAGAAAAATGATATAGTTTCAGGAACAGTATATAGAATAAATGATGAGATTGGTGTTTTTGTTGCTGTAGAGGATAGATATTTTGGATTAATACCAAAAAATGAGTACTTCAAAAACTATAAGATAGGTGATGAAATAGAAGCGAGAGTAATAAGAGTAAGAGAAGATGGGAAATTGGATCTTTCTCCTAGAGAACTTGCTTATATCCAGTTAGATAAAGATGCAGAGCTAATACTTGAAAAAATGAGAATTTTAAAAGATAGTTTCAGATTCAATGACAAAACTACTCCAGAACAGATAGTGGACTATTTTAATATGAGTAAAAAAGCATTTAAAAGAGCTGTTGGAAATCTATTAAAACAGGGGAAAATAGAGAAAACAGAGGACGGATATTTTAAATTGGTTTCAAAAAAATAAAATATAAAAACATCAGAAGGAGGATTTAAGATGATTGGTTTAATTATTTTAATCATTGTTCTAGCAGGAATGTGGAAAGCTTTTACAAAGGCAGGATTACAGGGGTGGACATCATTAATTCCAATTTATAATGTGTATTTAATGATAACAGTTTTAGCTAAATTGAGTTGGTGGTATATTCTACTTCTAATAATACCAATAGTGAACTTCTTTGTAGTTATAAAGATAAATATAAATATTGCTAAAAACTTCAAAATAAGCTCACCTGTATTATTTGGTTTAGGACTTACATTTTTAGGATTTATTTTCTATCCAATATTGGGATTTGGAAACTATGATTTTGCTACTGGAGATGAAGCAGAAATAATAGATTAATTAAGATTATAGAGATTAAAGGTGAAAATTTTTATCTTATTGGACAAAAATTTTCTCCTTTTTTTATAAGTATAACTAGGAGGAAAAATGAGCATAAAAACAGTATTTGATAGCATTAATAAAGATTGGTTAATTGAGACAAGAAGAGATCTACATAAGATACCAGAATTAGATTTTCAACTTCCAAGGACAATAGCATATGTAACTCATATTTTAGATGAATTGGGAATTAAATATAGAGTTGGAGTAGGAAAATCAGGTATAGTAGCAGATATAGAGGGGCAGGATAAGGGTAAAACTATAGCTTTAAGAGCTGATATGGACGCTTTACCAATATTAGAGTGTAGTAGTAAGGGGTATAAGTCTACTATAGATGGTCAGATGCATGCCTGTGGACATGATGTACATACAGCAATACTTTTAGGTGTTGGAAAAGCATTGTCAGAAAATAGAGAGGGCTTACCTTGTAATGTAAGATTAATTTTTCAACCAGCTGAAGAGACAAGTGGAGGAGCTCTACCTATGATAGAAGATGGTTGCCTAGAAGGTGTAGATGCAATCTATGGTTTACATGTAGATCCTACAATAGAGTGTGGAGTAGTTGGAATAAAATATGGAGCTTATTGTGCCTCGTCAACTGATGTAAAGATAGAGATAGAGGGGAAAAGTTGTCATGGAGCTTACCCTAGTCAAGGTGTAGATGCCATTGTTACAGCTTGTAGTATAATTACATCACTTCAAAGCATTATCAGTAGAAATATAGATTCAAGAGATTCAGCTGTACTTAGTTTAGGGAAGATAAATGGTGGAGATAAAGAAAATATAGTAGCTCAAAGAGTTGTAGCTTCAGGAACATTGAGAACACTATCCAACGATGTAAAAGTAAGAGCTAAAGAGAGAATAAAAGAGATGGTAGAGAATTCAGCTAAAGCTTATGGTGCAGTGGGAAAAGTGTCATATGCTGATGGATACTCCGCTCTTGTAAATCATGACGAATATGTGGATATAGTCAAAGCAAATGCTAAAGAGCTATTGGGAGAAAAGGGAGTTTATGAAAAGAAATTGGCTAATATGGGAGTTGAAGATTTTGCTTACTATGTTGAAAAAGTGCCAGGAGTTTTCTTTAACTTAGGTGTTGGAAATATTTCTAAAGGTATAGTAGCACCACTTCACAATGATAAGTTTGATATAGATGAAGATAGCTTGGAGTTAGGAGTAAAGTTACAAGTTTTAAATATTTTTTCAACATATAAAAAACTAACTTCAAATTGTCAGTAAATTTAGATATATAGGTTAAAAAAGAGAGTGTAGATAAAATCTGATCATCTACACTCTTTACTTTATATTTTATCTATTGATACATGCTTCAACTTCGTGAGGATATTTAGGCATCTTATCACCTAATCTTCTTGCTCCTGTTTCAGTTATCAAGAAATCTCCCTCATATCTCATACCACCAAAAGAAAGGTACTTTTCAATCTCTTCATAATTTAGATACTCAGTAAACTTGTTAGCTTCCTTCCATCTTCTTACTAATTCAGGGATAAAGTATATACCAGGTTCAACAGTAAATACATAACCAGGTCTTAACTTTCTAGCTAATCTCAATGATTTAAGACCAAATTGCATCTCTCTAGGAAAATCTTCATAACCTACATAGTTTTCTCCAAGAGCTTCCATATCATGTACATCAAGTCCTAACATATGACCTAGTCCATGTGGGAAAAATAGAGCATGAGCTCCAGCTTTTACAGCTTCCTCTGTATCTCCCTTCATAAGCCCTCTCTTTTTCATTCCTTCAGTTAAGACTTTACATACTTCAAGGTGTACCTCTTTGTAAGTTATACCAGGTTTGATAAGCTCTTCAGCCTTTTCAAACATCTCTATCAAAAGTGAATAAATATCTTTTTGTACATCAGTAAACTTACCAGAAACAGGGAAAGAAGTTGTCATATCACCACAATATCCATTCTCGATTCTAGCACCAGCATCTAATACTACTAGATCTCCCTCTTGTAAAGTGTTACCATGATAGTGATTATGTAGTATCTGACCGTTTCTTGTGAATATAGTGTGGAAAGATGTAGAGGCATTGTATCTAGCTACAACTTCTTCAAGAGCAGCTACTACTTCATACTCTTTCATTCCAGGCTTAACTACTTCCATAGCTTTGAGATGCATCTCTCTTGTTATATTTACAGCTTTCTCAATTTCAGAGATCTCTAGAGCTGATTTTGTGTTTCTCTGTTCAACAACACTTAGAATAAGTTTTTCAGATGTAAAATTATTAAAATTAAATGGGTCAATTTTAAAGTATTTGCTCAATTGCATAGTAGTTTCACTTCTATATTGTGGTAAAAATAGTAGTTCTCTTTTCTCCTCTAAAAGTGAGTTAGCAAATTGAGAAAATTCTGTCATTTCAACAAAATTATTTATTCCAACATCTTCAGCAAAAGATTTTAATAATTTTTGTTCTCCCATCCAAACAATATCATCAAGAGTAAAATCAGTACCAAAAATATACTCCTTATTATTGTCAACATCAATTACTCCTATAAGGTTTGGAACATTCATACCAAAATAATATAAAAAACTAGCATCTTGCTCAAAGTGATAGTTATTTCCTCTGTAGTTTCTAGGTGATTCTTGATTTCCAGGTAAAATTACAACACCAGATTTTAAAAGAGATTTCAATCTTTCTCTTCTTTCGATATATACATTTTTATCAAACATTTTTACCTCCATAGATTAAAATATATATTCTAAATTAATATCTAACTTTTTAGATTTTATAATATTTATCTAAAATTTTCAACATATTTTTATCCAACTATTAAATGTGAGAATAAATGAGAGTTTTTAAATATTTTAAATTTATAGTGAGAGTGGAGATTGCGTGGGAATAATAAAAAATGATTAATTAAAGGACAAGAAAAGAATTAAAGAGTAAATTTTTAAAGAAGGAATATATTTAATTTAAAAAATATGTTAGAATATATAAAATATGAATTATATTTAGAGGTGAGAGAGATGTTTATAAATGATTATCATATTCATAGTGAGTTTTCAGGGGATTCTAATCAGAATATGAGAGATATTTTTGAAAAAGCAATCTCTTTAGGTTTAGACGAGATTGCAATAACTGATCATTTGGAGTATGATATTGAAGGAATGACAGAAAAATGGATTTTAAATTTAGATAAATATACTAAAACAGTATTAGAGTATCAAGATGAGTATAGAGGAAAATTAGATATAAAATTGGGTGTAGAAGTGGGAGTACAACCTCATACAAGAGAGTATTTGGAAGAGCAGGTAAAAAAATACCCATTTGATTTTGTAATAGCTTCAACACATGCTATTAATAGATGTGATCTAGCTTGGGGAGAGCTTCAAAAAACAAGAAATAAAGAGGAATTACAGAGATTTTATTTTGAAACAGTTTTAGATAATGTGAAAAAATATGAACAGTTTTCTGTATATGGTCATATGGATTTTGTAACTAGATATGGTGGACCTGAGTACAGAGGTATGGATTATCATATGCATAAAGATATAATTGATGAGATATTGAGAACACTGATCCATAAGGGAAAGGGGATAGAGATCAATACTTCAGGTTATAGATATAAAGAGAATAGATTCTATCCGTGTACAGATATAGTAAAAAGATATTTTGAATTGGGTGGAGAGATCATAACTATAGGGTCTGATTCACATATTAAAGAGTATCTAACTCTTGACTTTGATGTGGCATATGAGTTCTTAAAAAGTATAGGAGTAAGCTATATTTGTGGATTTGATAAGATGAAACCTGTTTTTAAAAGAATAAAATAAATTGATATATTTTTCTGAATATGTTACAATTATTAAACAGTATAAAATTAGAAGAGGAGAGGGTGTAAATGAAAAAATCATTATTGATGATAACACTAATAGGAGCTTTGTTAAGTGGATGTACAGCATTAGAAAAAACAAGTGAGACAGCTGATAAAGTGAGTACAATGAGTAAAACTGCCCAAACTATGTTAGATATGAACTCTATAAAAGGAGTAGAATATACATTGGAAGGATCAGATATTACTGTAGTATTTGATAGTGGAAAGATCTATGGTTTTTCAGGAGTTAATAGATACTTTGGTGTTGTAGAGATAGAAGGAGATAAGGTAACTATTGATAATGTAGCATCTACTATGATGGCTGGAGAACCAGCTAAGATGGAGAGCGAAGTTGAGTATTTAAGAAAATTAGCAAATGTAAATAAAATTGTAATAGAAGAGAATAGCATTTCATTATTAGGAAATGATAAACCATTAAAATTTATAAAAAAATAATAGTTAATTAAAATAATTAGACTGGCTTCTTTTTGGAGTCAGTCTTTGCTTTGAAACAGGAGGAGCTATGTCAAAATCAATTAGCTTAGGGAAGGATTCAATAGGAAAATTATTTTTAAACTTTTCTATTCCTGCTGTAACAGGAATGTTAGTTACAGCCTTTTATGCCATAATTGATGGGGTTTTTATAGGACAAGGGGTTGGAGCAGATGGACTTGCTGCTATAAATATAGGTTATCCAATAGTAAACTTTGGAGCAGCTTTGAGTTTGATGTTTGGAGTAGGAGGATCAACACTGATATCCCTCTATCCCAAAAATAAAAAAATTCAAAATAGATGTTTCTCATATATAATAACTTTGAATATAATAAGTTATATCTTTATAGTGTTGATGGTTATAATCTTCAACGAAAAGCTATTATATTTAATGGGATCTAGTGAACAATTATTACCAATGGTAAAAGCCTATCTTTATCCTTGTACTGTTGGAGTAGGTTTTTTGATGTTGGCAAATAGCTTAAATGCTGTTGTTAGAAATGATAAGTCGCCAACATATGCATTTATAGCAATGGTAATTGGAGCTGTTACAAATATAATTTTAGACTGGCTATTTATAATAGTATTTAGATGGGGAATGTTTGGAGGAGCTTTAGCTACAGCTATTGGACAACTATTTTCAATGCTGTTTTTAATAAAATATTTTTTCAGATTTGGTTGTCACTTTAAATATAAATTTATGAAGTTAAAATTAAATATTTTATATAAAATGTTGATGATAGGATTCCCATCTTTTATAATGGAATTTGCAGTAGCTCTGATAACAATACTATTTAACTTATCATTTATGAAATATAGTGGAGAGTTGGGAGTTTCAGCTTTCTGTATAGTAGGTTATATATTCTATATCTTTAGAATGTTATTCTCTGGACTAGGACAAGGAATACAACCAATTGTAAGTTATAACTATGGTGCTAAGCTAAATGATAGGGTAAAAGGGATATATAAATTGGGACATAGGGTTTCATTTGTAATTTCAACACTTGTATTGATTTGGGTAGTGTTCTTTAGTAAGAGCTTGATTGTTCTATTTAATAATGATATTGTTTTAAGAGAAAAAGCATCAGAAGGAATGATACTATATACAAGTGCTATCATATTTATGGGAGCTAATTTTATAAATATAGCCTATTTACAATCAAAGGGAAAGGCTAACTCAGCCAATTTATTGTCTATATTAAGGAGTACAGTGTATGTAGCTATTACTTTATTTATCTTACCGAAGATAATAGGTGAGAGAGGGGTATGGTTAGCTTTACCTGTATCTGATCTATTAACATATCTAACCACAGTGGTTTTACAAAAAAGAGGAATGTTATAAAAAGGTGTAGGTGAACTAGTAATTTTTAATTATTGGTTTCACACCTTTTTTAATTTTTTGCAAAAAATAGGAGTCCTTTTAGAAGATTTGGTAAAACTCTTAACATGTCTATGTTAAAATATTTCTTTGCTATCAAAAACAGAGAAGAAAATAGAAAATTATTTAATGGACTTTATATAGAAAATTCTCCTTTAATTAAAGAGCAAGGTAAATATCCAGTTATCTTTATTACTATGAAAGAGCTTAAGAGAAATAGTTTTAAATTGATGTCTTCTCAAATAAGAACATTAATCTCTGATTTGTTTGCAGAATATAAATATTTAAGAGAGAGTTTAGATGAGAGAGATATTAAAGTATTTGAAAAAATATGGAATAGAGAAGATGAAGACTATAGTAATTCTCTAAAATTTTTAATAAACTGTTTAATTGAATATTATCAACAAAAAGTAATTATTTTAATAGATGAATATGATACCCCATTACTTACTGCACATGAGGTTGGTTACTACAATGAGGCTTTACAATTTTTTAAAACTTTCTATGGTGGAGCTTTAAAAACTAATCCTAATTTACAAATGGGAGTGCTAATAGGAATAATTAGAGTAGCTCAAGCTGGGATATTTTCTGATTTGAATAATTTTTATTCTAATACAATTTTAGAAAATGAAGGAGAAGATATGTTAAAATATTATAAAGTGGAATGTAAACTTGAAGAAGTAAAAGAGTGGTATAATGGATATACTTTTGGTAACACACAAGTATATAACCCTTGGAGTATTTTACACTTTGTAAGGGTTAAAAAATTAAATTCTTTTTGGGTAAATACATCTTCTA
>NZ_JAGIRL010000007.1 GCF_019012925.1 Fusobacterium sp. | reverse complement strand
GGTGGATTTGGTGGCGGATTCGGTGGTTCGTCTAGAAGAAGTTATGTAGAACCTGGTAGAGATCTGAGATACCAAGTTGAGATTACTCTAGAAGAAGCTGCTACTGGTGTAGAAAAAACTATAAAATATAAGAGAAATGGAAAATGTCCTAGCTGTAATGGTTCAGGTGCTGAAGCTGGAAGTTCTATGAAAACTTGTCCTAAGTGTAATGGTAGAGGATATGTTGAGGTTACTCAAAGAACTATCTTAGGTAACATGGTCAGTCAGTCTGAATGTAGTGAATGTCATGGTAAGGGAGAAATTCCTGAAAAGAAATGTAAAACTTGTGGTGGAACAGGTATTACAAAAGAGACAGTTGAGAAAAAAATAAAAATTCCTGCTGGAATAGAAGATGGACAAAAACTTAGACTTGATGGTATGGGAGAAGCTAGTGAAAATGGTGGGCCAAATGGAGATCTTTACATTGTAATCAGAGTAAAAGATCACGCTATTTTTGAAAGAAGAGGTATGGATATCTATTGTGAAATCCCTATCAAATTCACAACTGCTGCTCTAGGTGGAGAGGTTGAGATCCCTACTCTAAAAGGTAAGAAAAATATGAAAATCCCTGCTGGAACTCAAACTGGTAAGATGTTCAGAATGAGAGGAGAGGGAATACAAGCATTGAGAGGATCTATGGTAGGAGATGAGATCATACAAGTTGTTGTAGAGACTCCAATAGATCTAAACGAAAACCAACAAAAGCTATTGAGAGCCTTTGAAGAGAGTTTAAAAGACAAGAATTATAAAAAACACAAAACTTGGTTAGATAAAGTTAAGTCTTTTTTTAAATAATTTGAAAAATAAGATATTTTGTGCTATACTTAAGGAAAAATAACTTTTACAGGGGGATCACAAATGGAACAATTATTTGGTCAATACAAGGGTCTAATATTTACATTTATCGCTTGGATTGCTATATTTTATTTCCTATTAATACAACCAAACAAGAAAAAACAGAAAAAACAACAGGAAATGTTAGATTCAATTAAAGAAGGTACAGAAGTTTTAACTATTGGTGGAATAAAAGGAACAGTAGTTTCTGTATTAGGAGATTATGTTGAAATAAGAGTGGATAAAGGAGTTAAATTAACTTTTAGAAAATCTGCAATTTCTACAATTTTACAATAATTGGATAGACAGAGGGTGAGATAATTACTTTACCCTCTTTTTTCTTAATGATATGGAGAGATAAATGAAAAAATTATTAATACTATTTTTAATTTTAGGAAATTTTTGTTTGGCAGGAACTATCAGTTCAGTAAGTGAAAAGGGAACTAAACTCTCTTTTCTATTCTCAGGGAGTGCAAAACCAGCCTACCAAATAAGTTATGATTCCTATAATAGATTGATTTTCCTTGAGTTTCCAGGAAGCAATATGTCTACAAAATTAAATGATAAAAACTATACTTCAAAATATGTGGAGGATTTTTCAACTGTTAATTATGATGGATCTGTTGGATTTTTTATTAAATTAAATAAAAATATATCTTATTCAACATCTTTTAGTGGCAATGATTTTATTCTTTCATTCAATGATAAGAGTGGTAAAAAACAGTATACTATAGCTATTGATGCTGGTCACGGTGGTAAAGACTCTGGAGCAGTTGGTTATAAAAAATATTATGAAAAGACAATAGCTCTTTCTGTAGCAAAATATTTAAGAGATGAACTTCAAAAAGATTTTAATGTGGTTATGACAAGAGATAGTGACGTATTTGTAACTTTGGGAAATAGACCTAGAATAGCTAACAAAGCTAAGGCAAATATGTTTGTAAGTGTCCATGTCAACTCTGCTATCAAAAATACTCTATCTGGAGTTGAAGTATTCTATTTCTCTAAAAAATCATCACCTTATGCCGAAAGAATAGCTGCTTTTGAAAATAGTGTTGGTGATAAATATGGAGAGAAAACAAGTAACATTGTACAGATAATGGGTGAACTTGCCTATAAAAAAAATCAAGAGATCTCTATTGGATTTGCAAGGAAAACTTCAGCTGCTCTAGCTAAGGCTATGGGTATGAGAGATAGAGGAATACATGGAGCTAACTTTGCTGTACTTAGAGGATTTAATGGACCTGGTGTTCTTGTAGAGCTAGGATTTATTAACAACAATGCTGATATTAAAAAACTAACAAGTCCTACAACTCAAAAGAGAATGGCTCAAGAGATTGCTAAAATGGTAAGAGAAAATTTCTATTAATGTGAGGTGAAAGATTGAATAAAAAAATAATAGTTGTACTCGGAATAATATGGGGCTTGGTACTTTGTAGCGGTTTTACTTACTATCAATTAAAAAGTTCTAGTAAGAAGATTCATACAATCAATCCTATTGAGAAAAATGATAACCTAAATGAAAAACAAAATTTTGAAAAAGTAACTATCTATACAGTGACTAATAATAATAAATTAGCTACTCATCAAGAGGATATCCCACTATCTCCTAAATTAAGAGATAAAATAAAAAATATAGCTGAAATAAACTTAAAAAATTTACAAGAGCTTAAAGTTTTGACTAGTGAAAAAGTTGAAATTGATAATATCTATATAAAGGGTGACACTGTATTTTTAGATATATCTAATATATCTGAATTGAAAACAGAGAACAGAAAAAATTTACTATCTATCTACTCAATAGTTAATAGTATTACAGAATTAGGAAATATAAGAAAAGTTAAGATTTTAGTAAATGGAAGAGAAGAAACAGGAGTTTTTGCTAATACATATACTAGAAATACAAATATTTAAAATTAACAAGCAGGTAAATGTCAGGTTAAAATTAAAGGAATACTTATCTAAATATGGTATAATTATAATGAGTGCTTAGATAAGTAAAATCTGAAATATTTATCTGCCTTTTTTTATAGGAGGAGAGATGCTAGAAAATTTAAGAGCAATAGTAAAAGAAAGAGTTACAGAAAAAAGATATATACATACCTTAGGTGTTGAAGAAAAAGCAGTTGAACTTAGTAAAAAATATGGTGTAGATGAAACTAAGGTAAGAATAGCTGCTATTTTACATGATATTGCCAAAAGTATGGACATAAATAGAATGGAAGAGATTTGTAAAGCTAATTTTAGTGATGAATTATCTGAAGAGGATATGAGAATCTCTGAGATACTCCACGGTTTTGTTGGTTATCTTATTGCTAAAGATGAGCTTAATATCACTGATGAAGAGATTCTCTCTGCTATTAAATACCACACTATTGGTAAAAAAGGATTATCTCTAGTTGGAAGAATAATATATATAGCTGATGGAATTGAAAAAAATAGAGTCTATCCTGGAGTAGATGAGATTAGAAGGGTTACTGATACAAATTTAGATCAAGGAATTATATTTGAAATTGAGAGAAAAATTACCTATCTTCAAAGTACTGGTGGAAAGATACATAGGAATACTCTTGAGATGAAAGAGTGGCTTGAAGATAGTTTGAATGGAGGTAAAATATGAAAATTGAAAAAGAATTAGAAAAATTAAAAGAGATATTTAAAAATACTAAGGGAAAGGGATTAAAATTAGATGAGATCACAAAATTATTAGGTTGGTCTCCTAAATTCAAAAAAGAGAATAGAGAGATAATTGACAATTGGGTAACTGAAGGAGAGCTTATTAAAAACAATAGAGGTAAGTATAATCTTCCTGAAACTCAAGGGTATATAAAGGGAGTATTCAGTATTATAAAGGATAGATTTGCCTTTGTAGATACTGAAGATGAGGGAATTTTTATCCCTAAAAGCGGATTTAATGGAGCTCTTGATGGAGATACAGTATTTGTAAAACTTACTGCTGGTATGAATGGAGATAGGAAAAAAGAGGGAGAAGTAGTTAGAATTATCAACAGGGATAAAGATATTGTTATTGGTATCTTTCAAAAAAATAAAAATTTCGGATTCGTTACTCCTACTCACTCTTTTGGTAGAGATATCTATATCCCAGCTATCAGAATGAAAAATGCACAACATAATCAATTGGTTGTTGTTAAGATAACTTTCTGGGGTGATGCTGAAAGAAAACCGGAAGGGGAGATTGTTGAGATACTTGGAGATCCATATAACACTGATAACATGATTGAGGCTCTAATTATCAGAGAGGGTATGTCTGAAACTTTCCCTAAAGATGTTATGGAAGAGGCTAAAAAAATACCTACTGAAATTACTAAAAAAGAGTTAGATGGAAGAAGAGATTTGAGAGATTTACCTATTATCACAATAGATGGTGATGATGCTAAAGATCTAGATGATGCTGTATATGTAAAAAAATTAAAAAATGGTAACTACAAATTGATCGTTAGTATTGCTGATGTTTCACACTATATTCCTGAAGGATCAGCTCTAGATAGTGAGGCATACAAAAGAGGTAATTCGGTATATCTAGTAGATAGAGTTCTCCCTATGTTTCCAAAAGAGATCTCCAATGGTATCTGTTCTCTAAATCCTAATGAGGATAAACTTACATTTACTTGTGAAATGGAAATTGATAACAAAGGAAAAGTAGTGGACTCTGACACTTATAAATCTGTTATAAAAACTGCTTACAGAATGACTTATACAAATGTTAATAAGATTATTGCTGGAGATGAAGAGATATTAAAAGAGTATGCACCTATCAAAGATATGGTTATGGATATGTTGGAACTTTCTAAAATTATTAGAGAGATGAAATACAAAAGAGGAAGTATTGATTTTGATATACCTGAAATTAAACTTGTCCTTGATGAAAATAAAAAGGTAGAATATATAAAAAGTAGAGATAGAGGGGAGTCTGAAAGAATAATTGAAGATTTTATGATAGCTGCTAATGAAACTGTTGCAGAGAAACTATTCTGGTTAGAGATACCTTCAGTATATAGAACTCATGAGAAACCTGATATGGAAAGAATTAAAAACTTAAATGAAACTCTTGCTAAATTTAAATATAAAATACACTCACTTGAAGAGATACACCCTAAACAATTCCAAAAAATAATAGAGGACTCAAAAGAGAGAGGAATAAATCTTCTTGTGCATAAGATGATATTGATGGCTCTTAAACAAGCTAAATATACAGTTGAAAACTTTGGACACTTCGGTCTTGCTTCTGGTTATTATACACACTTTACTTCTCCAATCAGAAGATATGCTGACCTTACTGTTCATAGAATTTTAAACTCTGTTTTACATGGTTATCCAAATAAAAAATCTATAATCAAAAATATGGAAGAGCTACCTGTTACTTGCTCACATATCTCAAAAACAGAGAGAGCAGCTATGAAAGTTGAAGATGAAAGTGTAAAAATAAAACTTGTTGAGTATATGATGGATAGAGTTGGTGAAGAATATGAAGCTACAATAGTTGGTTTTAGTAATAAGAGAGTATTCTTTGAAACTGAGGATCATATTGAGTGTTTCTGGGATGTTGTTGCTGCTAAACACTATTATGAATTTGATGATAGAGAGTATGTTATGAGAGATACTGACACTGGAAAATTCTATAGTATTGGAGATAAATATAAGGTTACATTGGTAAGAGCTAGTCTTGCAGAGTTAGAGATTGAGATTGTACCTAATTTTGTTATGGACGAAGGCCTTATTTTAAAATAATATAAATTAATTTAGAAAAAGGTTATATTGATAAAATCAAGAGAAAAACCTCCTTGATATTTAATAATCAAAGGAGGTTTTTTTATATTTTTAAAGAGTTAGAGCTAGTGCACCTAATAAGCCAGCATTTTCACCTAATTTAGGTGCTAGAATATAGTTGTCTATATCTATTAAAATTTCATTTGTTTGAAGATAATCTTTTAATAATAAGACAACTTCTCTTCTTATTTTAGGAAATAATTGTGATTGCTTCATAACTCCGCCACCAAGTATAATTTTTTCCGGTGAAAGAGTAAGAATAAAATTTACTATCCCTTGAGCAATATAAAATGCTTCTATATCCCAAGCAATATGCTCTTCTGAAATATTTTTCCCTTCTTTCCCCCATCTTTCTTTTAATGATGGTCCTGAAGCCAAACCTTCAAAACAGTCAGAATGAAATGGACATTTTCCTTTATATGTATCTTTAGGATGTCTTTTTATTATAATATGACCCATCTCTGGATGAAGCATTCCATGAACTAACTTCCCGTTAACCAAAGCTCCTCCACCTATTCCTGTTCCTACTGTAATATAAACACAATTTTTTATTCCTTTTGCTATTCCCCAAGTAGCTTCACCTAAAGTAGCTGCATTAACATCTGTATCAAAGAAAATGGGAATCTTTAACTCTTTTTCTAAATATCCGATTATATCAAAATCTATCCATTCTAGTTTTGGAGTTTTTTTAATATAACCATAAGTTTTTGAGTTAGGCTTTAAATCTATAGGTCCAAAAGCTCCAACTCCTAATTTATCTATTTTTTTATTTTGAAAAAAATTACAAACTTTTTTTAAGGTAATTTCAGGTGTTTCTGTTGGATAAATTACTTTTTCAAAAATCTCTCCTTTTTCATTCCCTATTCCACAAACAAATTTTGTTCCACCAGCCTCTATTGCTCCAATTCTCATTTTGCTTAGCTCCTTATTAATATAATTTTGCTTTGTCAATACAATTAAATAATTCTAATTTATGTTTTACTATTTTTTTTGCTTCAATTATCGCTTTTGAAAAGATTTCATGTGGTTCCATTGCTTTTTCATTTTCTTTTAAAGTTTCTCTTACTTGCTTAAAAAATACACTTTTTATATCACTTGAAATATTAACTTTACAAATTCCTAATTTTACAGATTCACTTATCTCAACATCAGGATTTGCAGATCCTCCATGTAAAACTAGTGGAATATCAACTAATGATTTTATTTCTTTTAATAGCTCTAAATTTAATTTTGGTGTCATCCATTTAGGATATAATCCATGAGATGTTCCTATAGCCACTGCCAATGTATCTATTCCTGTTCTCTCAACTAATTCTTTTGCTTTTTGAGGATCAGTATATATTATTTCAGCTGCTCCTCCTTCGTGAGACTCCCCTAAATTTCCAATAGTTCCCAATTCAGCCTCAACAGAGACATTTAAAGGCTTTGCAATCTCAACTATTTCTTTAGTTATTTTTATATTTTCTTCAAATGAACAGTGTGAAGCATCAATCATAACAGATGTAAAACCACATCTAATGGCTCTTAATATTTGCTCTTTTGTTCCACCATGATCTAAATGAATAACTGCTGGAACTGAACTTTTCATCGCTCTTTCTTTAACATATTCAATAAATTCATCAGTTAAGTACTCTAATTCTGTAGGATGAATAGCAAGAATAATTGGTGCATTATTTACTTCACATTCTTCAAGAGCAACTTTCAAAAGCTCTGCACTTCCAATATTGTAAGCCCCCACTGCAAACTTCTCTTTTTGAGCAACCTTTAGTAATTCTTTCATATTTAATAACATAGCATAACCTCCATTTATTTAATTATATTTTTAATTTTTTTATAAATTTTCTATTTCAAAATCATCTAAATTCATATCTTCTTCTAAGATCAATTCTCCTTCTTCTTCTGAAGTAGGAACTTTTTTACTGATTGATAAAATCGCTGCCATAATACAGCTTCCTATGGTTAACGCTGCTATAAACCCTAATGGATTTTGAACAAATGGAATGATAAATACTCCTCCCGAAGGTATACTTGATCCTACATTCCATAACATTGATAACCCACCTGCAATCATACCACTTATTGTACTTGCTGCTATAACTCTAAACGGATCTCTTGCAGCTATTGGAATAACTCCTTCTGTGATCATACATAACCCCATTGGAAAAGCAACTTTAGCTCCTTCTATTTCTGCTTTTGTATATTTATGTTTTGTTAAAAGTACTGATAACCCTAATCCTAATGGTGGTACCATTGCTACCATTACCTTTACTGCTTCAGGGCCATATATTCCATTCAAAATTAATCCATCTACGAAAATAGAGGCTGTTTTATTTACTGGTCCTCCAAAATCAAATCCAACCATTCCACCTAAAATAGCTCCTGTTAAAAATTTCCCTTTCCCATCTAAATTAGTTAAAAAATTTAATAAAAATTTTTGAAGAGCTACTATTGGTACACCTACAATAAAATATGCTCCTAATCCACAAATAATAATAGATAATAATGGAAGAAGCATTACTGGAACTAATCCTTCCATTGATTTAGGAACTTTCAAATTCTTTTTTAACCAAAGAACAACGAATCCAACAACAAATCCAAATAAAATTCCACCTAAAAAACCTGCTTTTATCTCATTTGCTAAATATCCTAAGACTAGTCCTGGCGCAATACCTGGTTTATCTGCAATTGAATAAGCTATTGAAGCACAGAAAACAGGAACCAATAAGTTCATTCCATAAACACCTAAATTTACAAGTACATCACTTATTTTTGTCTCAAGTCCAAATCTTGGTATTATTTGTCCAATTGCTATACAAAGTCCTGCTGCTACAACTAATGGTAACATATATGATATTCCTGTCAATAAATGCTTTTTTATTTGTAAGTTTTTCATTTCCTATCCCCCTTAAATTTTATTTAAATACTTTGTTCAAGTTTTTCATATAATTTTACAGTCCCTTTTATTGCTACATTTGTTGGAACCTTTATTACTTTTTTTCCTACAAATCTATCAGTACTAATTTTTATATCCGTAGCTAAAATAACAAAATCAGCATCTTTAATATCTTCAATAGAAAGCTCATTTTCAACTCCCATTGATCCTTGTGTTTCAATATTCACAAAATGCCCTCTTTCTTTTCCAACACTAAGAAGTTTTTTTTGAGCCATAAAAGTATGAGCTAATCCAGCTGTACATGCACAAACTCCTACAATTTTCATAATTACCACTCCTTTTCTAAAATTTCTATAATTTCTTTTTTATTTGTTAACTTTTTTATTTTTTCAATATTTTCTTCTTCTGCTAAATTTCCTGCTATTCTTGAAAGCAATTTTAAATGCGTTTCATTTTTATCTTCTAATCTTACTGCAAATAGAACTACCAAATCAACAAGTGAATCATCCAATGTCTCCCAAAAGATTGCTTTTTTCAACTTTGCAACTACTATCGTTGTCTTTTTAACTCCGCTTGATTTTCCATGTGGTAAAGCTAGTCCATTTTCTATTCCTGTAATTCCTTCAGCCTCTCTCTTGTAAACATCTTCAATAAAAAGTTCCTTATTTATTAATTTATTTGTTTTATTTAATTCTTCTGCCAGTAATTCTATTACTTCTTCTTTTGTATTAGCCTCTAGATTTAAATAAATGTTATTTTCATTAAGTACTTCATTCATAATTATTCACCTTCCATTTTTGTTAATATAATTTTAACATTTTTTTCAAATACTTCAAGATCATTTTTGTTTCAAAATTAATCGAAATATTTTTTTTCAATATATTAAGAACAAAATATTTTCATTTATTTTTGAAATAAATTTTTCAAACTTTAATATAAAAAAATGTTATAATAAACCATATAATATTTTTAATAAGGAGAGTACTATGAGTTTAAATAAAAGACATTTTGATTTACTAAGTTCTATTGAAAAATTTAATACTCTAAGTGATCTGGCTGATTTTTTAAATACTTCAGAGCGAAATATTAGATATCAAATAGAGGAATTAAATTTTGAATTAAAAGAAAGCTATAAAATTCAAATAAATAAACAAAATATTTTATGGAAGGGAGTTTCAAAAAATTATGAAGAAGTTTTTATAGATATTAATAAAATTTATTATTCTTTTTCAACAACTGAAAGAATAGCATTATTTATATATTATTCATTAATTTTAAAAAAAGATATTAATTTAATTGTATACAGTAATCTTTTAGAAGTTTCTAAACCAACTTTAAAAAATGATATGAAGATTCTTCAAGAACAACTTAAAAAAAATAATATATATTTAATACAAAACTCTAATTCGAATTATCTTTTTGAATGTTCTGATTTAGATTTTTGCTTTTTTCTAGTGTCTTTTCTCAATAAATATATAGTATTTAATGAAAATGAATTTAAACCTCGGAAAAAATCCTTTTTCTACTTTTATTTTTTTAAATTATTAAATCCAAATGTTTTATTTAAAATTAATCAATTGGAATTTAATAACTTTAAATTAAATATACCTATTTCTGACGAAGCATTTAATTTATTTGTTTTATTTCTTTGTATTTTAATAACTTATAATCCTAATATTCATTACAAGAATAATATTACTTTTTTTAAAATGTCTTCAGAATTTGATATTATTGATCAAAATTTTAAACATATAAAAACTGATTATAAATTATGGTTATGTGATTTTTTAATTGGAATTTCATACAATTTAAAAAACCCTCTTACTATATTTAAAAATTGGCTGAATATTGAAATGGAAACATATAAAATTATTTTAAAATTTTCAAACTTAAAAAATATAGCTTTAACAGAAGATAAAGTTTTATATGACGAACTCCTTAATCATTTAAAACCTCTACTCTATCGAGCATTAAAAAATTTAAATTTAGGAAATTCTATTTTGAGAGAAGTTGAACATAATTATAAAACTTCACTTGATATTTGTAAAATTATTTTTACTGAATTTGAAAAAAAATTGGATGTAAAAATCTCTGATGATGAAATTGCTTTTGTTGTTTTACTTTTTGAAAGAGCTATTCAAAGAAATGAAAAAAATAAAGCGATTAAAAATGTTGCCATTGTTTGTAATTTTGGTATAAGTACTTCTAGTTTCCTTAAAATGAGAATACATGAACTTTTCAAAATTAATTGTATTAAAACTTATTCATTACAAGAATATCAAACTGCTATTCTAGATAATTTTGATCTTATTATAACTACAATTGATCTTGAAAAAAGAGCAGATAATGTTCCTATAGTAAAAGTAAGCCCAGTTTTAAATAAAACTGATATCGAGCTATTAAAAAACTTTACTTTTGATATTTCAACGATTAATGTAGATAATTTTATTTATGATATTAAAAATTTTTGTGAAAAACTAAATAGTGATAATTTAAAAAATATGTTAATTAATAAATATCCTTCCTTTTTTTATGAGACTAAATTAAGTAAAAATGTAAAATTTATTGAACCATTTTTATTCAAAGAAGTAGATCATATCTCCTCAATTGAAGAAGGTATAAAAATTTGTGCTTCTCCTCTAGTAGAACACAATTATATTGATTCTTCTTACATAACTTCACTAATTGATTCTTCACTAAAAAATAATAACGATAATATTTATATCGGCGAAAAAACAATATTTCCCCATTGTATAAATAATAATAATGTCTATCAAACCAAATTTAGTTTTTTAAAATTAAAAAAATCTATCCGTTTTAAAAATAGAACTTGTAATTTAATTATATGCTTTTGTACTAATGAGAAAAATATTTATCATGATTTTTTATTTAAATTATTTGAAATTTTCGAAAATAAAACTATGGAAAAGAATTTATACTCATTAAATATAGCTGAATATTATAATTACTTTAAAAATTTAAAATAAAAAAGAATGGGGCTGTTGCAAACTGATGGTTTTTAAATATCAGTTGCAACGCCTTTTTCTTTTTTTGCAAAAAAATAGAAATCATTTAATTGATTTCCTAGGTTTTTAATTTCTTAATTTAAATTTTGGCAGCACAAAAAATCATC
>NZ_JAGIRL010000019.1 GCF_019012925.1 Fusobacterium sp. | reverse complement strand
TTTTTTGTGCTGCCAAAATTTAAATTAAGAAATTAAAAACCTAGGAAATCAATTAAATGATTTCTATTTTTTTGCAAAAAAAGAAAAAGGCGTTGCAACTGATATTTAAAAACCATCAGTTTGCAACAGCCCCTTTTTATAGAAAATTTATCTCTTTAACTTTTAAAGTTGCTCCAAATATCATATATATAGCTTCTTCTTTAAAATTACTAATCATCTCTTGAAATATCTCTCCTGCTAATATTTTATATTCTATCACAGGATTTTTTTGAGCATAACTCCTTAAATGTATACTAGATTTCAGATCATCTAGCTCTTTAATATGGTTTCTCCAATTTTTATCTAACATTGTTAACAGACAGTATTTTTCAAGTTGTGGCATCACACCTACACCAAAAGAGTTCTCTTTTTCAAAATATTTTTTCTCTAAATCTAGATATATTCTCTCTACACACTCATCTATATTCATAGATCTATATTCTTCTAAATTTTCAATACTATGCTGAAATCTTTGATTAAAATACTCAACTAGATTCTCTACATCTAATCTATCATCTATATCTTTCACTATGTTTTTTCTTACTATCTTCTCTGTAACCTCTCTCAACATATTCAAAACTGAACTTTTAAGAGTATCACTACTCAAGATTTTATCCCTATTTTCATAGATAGATTTTCTTTGCATATTTATAATCTCATCATATTCAAACAATCTTTTTCTAGCTGTAAAGTTTCTATTCTCTATACTTTGCTGAATTTTTTCAATTGTTTTTGTTATAGTTGGATGTAAAATCTCCTCATTGGGTTTAAAGTTAAATTTATCAACCAATTTTCTAAAATATTCTGATCCAAATACTCCCATTATCTCATCTTCAAATGATAGAAAAAATTGAGATTCTCCAACATCTCCCTGTCTACCAGCCCTACCTATTAACTGATTATCTATTCTTCTTGATTCATGTCTTTCTGTTCCTAAAATAAATAATCCACCAGATTTTTTTACTTGATCTTTCTCAATTTCACAAATCTTCTTATATTTTTCATAACTCTTCTGATACTCCTCTTCTCCCTGTTCTAAAGAATTTTTCATCGCTAATTTTTCTGGATTTCCACCTAAAAGTATATCAGTTCCTCTTCCAGCCATATTTGTTGCTATTGTCACAGCTCCAAATCTTCCAGCTTGTGCAATTATGTCAGCTTCTTCATTATGGTATTTAGCATTTAATACACTGTGTTCTATCTCATTTTCTTTAAGTAACTGTGATAATTCTTCAGATTTTTGTATAGATGATGTTCCCACAAGAATAGGTTGCCCCTTTTTATGTATCTCCTTTATCTTATTTACAATACCATTTAGTTTCTCTTCATGAGTTCTATACAGTATATCTGCATGATCTTTTCTTTGAACTGGTTTATTTGTTGGAATAATTACTAAATTCAGATTATATGTATTTACAAATTCGGCAATTTCAGTCTCTCCTGTCCCTGTCATTCCAGATAATTTTTTATACATCTTAAAATAGTTTTGAATAGTTATACTTGCTATTGTTTCACTTTCTCCTGTTATTTCTAACTCCTCTTTTGCTTCAATAGCTTGATGTAGCCCATCTCCAAAGTGACGTCCATCCATTATTCTTCCCGTAAACGTATCAATTATAGCAATTTTATTATCCTTCACTATGTATTCTTTATCTTTTCTATATAGTTCCTTTGCATATAGGGCCTGTTTTAAGTAATGAGTTAACTCTACACTCTCTGTTGAATAAAGATTTTCAATTTGAAGTAGACTTTCAACTTTTTTTATTCCCTTCTCTGTTAAAATAACATTCTTATCCTTTTCATTAACTTCATAATCTTTCCTCAATTCCTCTGGAATATCATTAAGTTTTTTTCCTCTTTCATTCAAATCATCTATCTGTTGTAATTTCTCTGTTTCATAACTTCTTTCCAATATATCTGCTACTTGTCGAAAAAGTATATACAAATTTACCTTATCATTATTCGCTCCAGATATTATTAATGGTGTTCTTGCTTCATCTATCAATACAGAGTCAATCTCATCTATAATACAACTACTAAATCCACGTTGTACCTTCTCCTCTCTATTTTGTACCATATTATCTCTCAAGTAATCAAAACCAAATTGTGCTGTAGTTCCATATGTTATATCTGCATCATAAGCTACTTTTCTCTCCTCAGGACTACTATTATTTAATACTACTCCTGTTGTAACTCCCAAAAAATCAAAAAGAGGCTTCATTATCTCTCTATCTCTAACAGCTAGGTAATCATTTACTGTTATAATATGAACTCCCTTTCCTTCCAATGCGTTTAAATACATGGGGCAAGTAGCTACCAATGTCTTTCCTTCTCCAGTTTTCATCTCTGATATCTTTCCTTCAAAGAGTACTATTCCACCCAATAATTGAACATCATAATGCCTCATACCTATAGTTCTTTTAGATGCCTCTCTAACAACAGAAAAAGCTTCAATCAATATCTCATCTAAAGTCTCTCCTTTTTTTAATCTCTCCCTAAACTCTATAGTTTTATAACTTAACTCATCATCTGTTAATTTTATAAACTTCTCTTCCAATAGATTTATTTTATTAACTATTTTTTTTAATCTCTTAATCTCTCTATCATTTTTCGTACCAATAATTTTCTTTACTATATTTAACATACTGTTTTACCCTTTCATTGATAATATACTAATATTGTTAAATATGTTATCACAATTTTATCTTTTATTTTTCTATTTTAGGATTTATACTAAAAAAACACTTCATTATTTTTTGAATTTTTTATTAATTCTGTCCAAAAAAAGACAAATAAATTTAATAAACGTGATATAATTTGTGGCATCAAAATAATAGAAAGTAATTGAAAATTTATACAACTATTTATTTTGGTAGTTAATTTTAATCAGATTGATATTACAGCTTGTAATGAAAAGGAGTCAGTATGCTAGGTAATACAAATTTTAAAAAAATATTACTAGATGTTTTAAATGAAATCTTAGATATAAATTTAGAAAAGGATATCGTTTTTATAAAGGATTCTGATTTTAAATATGTCTATGTTAATAATAAATTTTGTGAGATTTTCTCTCTAGATCAAAATACTGTAATTGGAAAATGCGACAATAATTTTATCCAGGACAAAACTACTCTAGAGAACTGTTATCTCAGTGATTGTAAGGCTTTTGAAGATAATTTTATAATAATTGAAGAGACTACTTTTGGTAAAAAATTCAATGTTCTAAAATTAAAAATTAACTTAGGTCACAATAAAAATGGAATTCTCTGTTTAGCAAAAGAGAATTAAATCTAAAGTAAGGATATTATCAAAATGTATAAGATCAAAACTGAAATAAAAAAACTAGAGAGAGAAAACTATAAACTAAACCTAATCATTGGTAAATTTAAAAAATTAGATAGAAAATTTTATCTATTTGAAACAAAGTTTAAAAAAGCTTTAAAAAATGATAGAGCTAACTTTCATTCAACTATTCCTAAATTGAATATACTTGAATCAAAATTAAATAGAATCCAATTTGAATATAGAAAATTGGAGAGCGAGTGTGGAGATATCAGTATATATCAGATGAAAAAACTTGTTAAACTTAATAATAAAAAAATTTACCAACTTTATTCTAAACTCAAAGACAACTTTTAATTTCACACAAGAAAAGACTGAGGAATCTCAAACTCCTCAGTCTTTTTTTTATTATTCTATCTTATCTAAAATAATGAAAAGATCTTCCAAATTACATATGATAATACATGTGAACCAGCATCCAATGAAGATACACTTCCTACACCTTCAGGTATTGCAAATCCAACCTCTTTTGCTATTGTTGTTAGTAATGGTGCCATAGCTGAACCTATTAAAAGTATCAAGCTCATTACTATTATTGAAGATACTAATGCTCTGAATAAATTTCCTTTAGAAGGAATTATTGCCCAAGTTAATAATATAGGTATTATTCCTAAATCTGCAAAAGGTAACATTGTATTTCCTGGTAAAACCACTGCTAATAATAGTGATATAGGTACCATAATTACTCCTACTGACATTATTCCTGGATCTCCAATAGCTATTGCTCCATCAAGTCCTATATATACTTTTCTTCCTGGAAATCTAGCATTCATAAACTCTTGAGCAGCTTCTGATAATGGAATTAATCCTTCCATCAGTATTTTTACCATTCTTGGCATTAGAAACATTACAGCAGCTAAATTCATTGCTAACATCAATACTTCTTTCCATCCATATCCTGCTAAAGCTCCAATTATAGCTCCTAAAATTAATCCCATTATAGCTGGATCTCCAAAAATTGACATCAATGAATTTGTATTTTTATTTTCTCCAGAGTTCATTCTGATATCAATTTTATTTATTCCTGGAATCATATCTATTAATTTATTAATTCCATATCCTACAGGCAACCAGTTTATTGACTCCATATGAGCGAAAGTAACACCTTCCATTCCAAAGTATTTACTTATTATTGGTGCTGCCCAGTCAGCTAATTTTATGATTATCACTATTGAAATTGCTGTTGCTATTAAAGCTAATACCATAGAATGTGTTGTATAATATACTAAGGCTCCGGTAAAAATAAAGTGCCAGAAATTCCATAAATCAACGTTCATTACATTTGTCCAATTCATTGTCAACATAATTAAATTTATTACTAATGCTAATATGAAAACCCAAATTACTAATGGTGTTGCAAATGAAATAGCTGATTCTACTGGCCACCCTACATCCATTGTTGTCAAATTAAGATTAAATCTTTCTGACATCTTTTGTGTAGCTGTTCCTAAATTTCCAACCAACATTCCTATTACTAAATTTACTCCAACAAATCCTATTCCTATTGTCAAACCTGATTTAAAAGCATCTTTTACCCTTAATCTAAAAAATACTCCTATTAAAAATATTATAATTGGAAGTACGACTACAGCTCCCATATCCAATAAAGCTTTTATTATTCCCATAAAATTCCACCCCTATTTTTTTATACTATCTATAATTTCATCTAGTGCTTTTGTTAATCCTACTCCTGTTAAAAAAGGTACTCCTGAAAATACAGGACAATCAAATGTTAATCCTTGTGGTAAAACTACAGTATGTATTACAAAATTTGGCTTTTGTACTTTAGCTAAATTCTCTAATTCTCCTATTTTACATTGAGTTATCTCAACTTTCAATCCTCTTTCTTCAAATCCTTTTTCTATTTTCTTTCTTGCCATAGTTGAAGTAGCAACTCCACTTCCACAAGCTATGATCGCTCTATATTTTTTATTATCTGTTGTATTTACCTCTTCAACTACAACATCTTTTTTCTCTACCTTTTCTCCCTCATTATTTTTAAACAATTTGCTAAATAACCCCATTTTCTCCTCCATTCTACATTAGAAACTCTAATATCTCTTGATTACTCATATTTATAAAGTTCTTTAATTTTTCTTCATACTGTTCAAATAAGTCCATTAGTACTACTAAAATATCATTTTTATTTTCCTTAGTAAGTGCCATTACAAAGAAAACATTACATTCAACTTCTTTATCTAAGTCATCAATACTTTTAAATACTACTGGTTCTTTACTTAAAATAATAGCTATCTTATCTTTTAATACATATTCATCATCTGAATGAGAGATAGCAGTCTTTGTTCCACCTTCTAATATCAATCCAGTAGGATACTCATTTTCTCTTTTTTTTACAGCAACTATAAATTTTTCGTTTACAATCCCATCTTTTAAAAATTCATTCCCTACTTTTTCCAACACTTCATCTCTTGTCATCTTCTTATCAATTCTAAATATATACTTCTCTTCAAACATTCCTCTTCACTCTCTATTTTATAGTTTACAATATGATCCAAATTTCTCTATGTGTCTATCTATTTCATCTTTAGGTAAAATTACTGGCTCTCCAATTGATTTTGCTTTAACATACAATTCAGCACAAAATTCTACATATTCAGTTATTGCAAAAGCATTTTCTATATCTTCTGCTCCAACATTAACTCCGTGATTTGCTAACAAACAAGCTTTAGCTCCTCTAATTGCTTCAGTTGCATTTTTAGCTAATTCAGGTGTTCCAAAAGTAGCATATTCAGCACATTTAACTTCATTAGTCCCTGTTATTGCTATCATATAATCCACTGCTCTTAATGGTTCTCTTAAACATGCTATCGCTGTACAATTCATTGCATGAGTATGAATAAATGCTCCAAAATCTTTTCTTTCTCTATAAGCACTTAAATGCATCTCTGTTTCTGAAGATGGTTTATAGTCTGGATTTCCGTCAACAATCTTTCCTTCTAAATCGACTACCATAATATCATATGGTGTTAAAATATCATATGGAACACTACTTGGAGATATAGCCACTAAATTTTTCTCTCTGTTATAAATAGAGATATTTCCTCCTGTTCCCTTAGTCAACCCTTTTTGTACAAGTAAGTTTAAGTATTTTACTACTTTTTCTCTTTCTAATTGTAGTATCATTTTTTATCACCCCTTCAATTATTTTAAAGATTTTTCTCTATTATTTTTAACACTTCTTTTTTATCTAAACATTTTTCTAACTTTATTCTTAATTTTTTTTCTTCTAAAAGTTGCTTTAATTCCAAAAGTCCTTTTATATGTTCTTCTGAATTCATAGTACATAAAGCAAATATATGTTTGACAGGTAATCCTCCTGGAAAAATAATATCTTCTGCTAATTGTACATATGATAATCCTGTTTTGAAAACATTTCTCTCCATATCTCCGTGAGGTAACAAAACTTTCTCATCTATCAACATATATGTTCCCAAATCTACAATTTTATTTTTCATCTCTTCTATATACTCTTTATCTATGTAACTATTTTTTAATAATATCTCTCCAGCTTCTTCAATAGCTTCTTGCCAAGAATCAATTTTCACACCTAATCTTATATTTTTTAATGGTAATAATTCTAATAATGATTTTGAAACTAAAGAGTTTATCTTCTCTTTTTCAGATGAGTATTCTAACAATTTTTTCTTTATTGTCCCTCTATCTTTAATATCAATATAGTTTTCTATCACTTCTAATATCTCTTCAACTTCTATTTCTATCTTTTTATTTTTTATTCCATAACTTAATAATTTTATAATATCTTCTTTTTTTAAAAAAGCATTTACTCTTATTATTGGAATACTTATTTTCTCATCTTTTATCTCCATTGTTGACAACACATAATCAACATCTAACTCTGTTATATTGTTAATATTATTTAGTGGTACTATATCCACAACCTCTATATCAAATAGTTCCTCTATTTCTTGCTTTAATAAATTAGATGTTCCATATCCCAAACCACAAACAATAACAACTCTTTTATGATTTCTTATTTTTTCCTCTTTTCTTTTTAAAGCTAAAATAAAATGTACTACTAAAAAAGCGATTTCATTATCTGAAAAACTTTTTCCTATATAATTTTCAATCTCTTTCACAAATTTTTTTATATTCATATAATAGTTAGGATATTCATATCTTATCTCTTCTGCTATGGATTCTTGTAAAACAAGATTGTTTTTCAATCTATATATAGTTGGAACTATATGATTTATTAAACCTTCTCTCAAAACTTTATCTTCATTTAAATTTATTTCTATCTCTTTGCTCATCTTTCCTATTAAATTATCAATAAATCTCTCTATTAAAATCCAATTCTCATAAAATGAATACTGAAAATTGTAGGTGTGTGCTCCCAAAATAAACTCTGTTATTTTTATAATCTCTTCACTATTTATTTTGATATTTTTCTCTTCTAAAAGAGCAATGTTATTTTGAATCACCTTATAATCTTCTGTACTTTTTATGAATTGAGAATTTTGACACTTCTCAAGACGCAATTCCTCTCTTAATCTCTTCAATGTTATTAATAAATATATAAAAATAATTTGAAAAGCTTCATCAGAAATTTTCTTTTTTAAATCTATTTTTATTTTTTTAAAAAATACTGCTACTCTCTCAATTAGATCCTTCTCTAAAAAATCCTCTATAATTTTTCTTTTTAATAAATCCAAATCTTCCAATAACTCTATTTTTTCATTTTTTACTACAAAATAATTTCTCAATTTCTCTAAAATTAATTTTCTAATTTCCAGCTCTTCTCCAACTATAATCAGTCCTTTGTTAGCCTTAGATATGATCTCTATGTTCTTTTCTTTTAATTCTTTTCTTAATATTTTTAAATCTTGTTTTAATGTGCTTCTACTTATATTTAAAATAGTTATAATTTTTTCTGCTTTATAACCTTCTGGATTAAATAATAGTAATAGTAGTATTATCTCTATTCTTTCATTGGAACCAAAGACATACTCTTCTTGTTCTAAAATTTTCTCTAAAAATGAAATTTCTCCCTTAAATTTTATAATCTTTTTCTCTATATAAATGAAATTTTTTTGAGAAGAAAAATTTTCATTTAAATCTTTTATTCTATATCTTATAGTTCTCTCTGATATTTTCAATTCTTCTGCTACTTCTTCAATGCTCTTATTAATGTATCTCAATAATTTCAAAGTTAAACTATCATAATACAACTCTTTTTCTCCTCCTCAAAACTTTTATTCCTTTATAGTATTATATTAATATATTTTACTTTTTTTTAAAAGGTCTTTTTCCTTCATTATTTTGTGAAAAAAACAACTTTTAATATTATTTTAATACTTTTTGTTTTATAAATATCTACAAAATATAAAAAAACTGAAGAATTACAAACTCCTCAGTCTTTTTTTTATTATTCTATCTCTAGTAACTTATAAATTGCCAAAGCATATATTTTTATTAATTTATAAAAATGCTCCACCTCTATATATTCATCTCTATTGTGAGCAATTCCTTTTTCATTTGGAAAAGATGGTCCAAAAGCTACTATGTTAGGTACTTTTCTAGCATAAGTTCCACCTGTAGTAGTAACTGGGGTACTATCTAGGTTAGTCATTTCTAAATATGCTTCAGACATCTTTCTAACCATTTCACCCTCTCTATCCTTAACTACACTTGGCATTGAAAATTCAATTTCAAACTTACCACTAACTCTTTTTTCAATCTCTTCAACTATAGTTTTTTCACTACAATTAACAGGGTATCTTACACTTAAATCTACCTCTAGTTTTTCCTCATTTTTCTTAATCTCATATAAGCTCACTAAGACCTCTCCTGTCTCAGGATTCTTATACTTTATTCCCAATCTCTCTCCATAAACATCTGAAAATAGATCCAATATCTCTTTAAAAGCAGATCCAGCATCTAATTTTTCCAATATCTCATCTGAAATTGAGGAGATAGCATTAATTAGTGAGTTGCTTCCTAAGTATGGATTATTTGAAGGAGCTTTTTTTCCCTCACCAACTATTTCTTCTATTTTTTCACCATTTTGATAACAGATTTTTGTATAATCTGGAATAAAAGCTTTTGAATACTCTCCCTCTATTCTCTCTAATCTATAACTTTTTCCCTCAAGTAGAGGATAAGTAAGTTTTATTCTCAATACCCCATTCTCTCCATAGACTACTGGAAATTTACAATCAGGAGTAAATCCCATAACTGGGGGCTTCTCCTTAGAAAGATAGTAGTTCATGTCACTCATTCCACTCTCTTCATCTGTTCCCAAAACTATTCTAACTTTTCTATTAAAATTTATTCCCAACTCTCTTAAGATTTTTACACCATAGATACAAGCTAATATTGGTCCTTTATTATCTAATACACCTCTAGCGTAGAATTTCCTGCTATCTTTTGTCAAAGTATATGGTGGAGTCTTCCAACCTGTACCCTCTGGAACCACATCTAAATGTCCAAAAATTCCTATATAGTCATCAGATTCTCCCATCTCCAATATTCCAGCATAACCATCTAAATTTCTTGTTTTAAATCCTAGTTTTTCTCCTATATTTAATCCTGTTTCTAAGACTTTTCCTATCTCTCTTCCAAAAGGATAACCCTCTTCCTTTTCTCCTTTTAAACTTCTAATTGAGATTAAATCTGAAAAATCTCTCTCTATCTCAGGTTTTAAATTATTTAGCAAATTTTCAATTTTATTTTTCACAGCACTCAACAGCTTTCTTAACTATATTTTTCAAAGCATCATTTAAGCCTATTCCACCTTTTTTAGGAGTTTTTACTAGATCTAATCCACTATATTTTTCATATGCTGGATTATCTTCACTCATAGCTCCCACACAAGGTATATTAGTATTTTCTCTTAAGAATCTTACTAAATAACCACACATCTCTCCAAATCTTTCATAGTTAAATGCTGGTCCACAAACAATGACATCAGCTTCAAGTTTTTTTGCCATAGCTGCTATTTTCTTACTATTTTCTAGTTCATTTTCTAAAAAATTCTTGTCACCACAGAATATTGTTGCTATTATCTTAGCATCAAACTCCTTTAGATATGGTTCCATCATAACTCCAGGCCCTAAAGCTCCCTTTTTTCCAGCTAGAGATAGAGAAGAGTTCTCCTCTCCACCTTGTCCAGCTTGTGTTTGATTTAATACTAACATTATCTTTGTCATAGTTACACCTCTAAATCATCAAAAGAAACATCTTCAAAAGAGATATCGTCCTCTTCTTCCTTCTCCTCTTCTTTATTTTCTTCCATTAAATATTGTTTATCCATGATTTTAATAAATGGAATATATATTAAAACTCCAATTACGAATAGTATTCCTTGTAAAATTGCTCCTCTTACTCCTGTTGTTAAGAATCCAGAGAAAATAATTGGTGTTGTCCAAGGTAATTGAACACCATTTGTATATGGTACCAATCCAAAGAACATAGCATAGTAAGCTACAATAATATTGAATGTAGGAACTATTATAAATGGAATTAACATCAATGGGTTTAACATCATTGGTAATCCATAGATAATTGGTTCATTAATTCCAAATATTCCTGGTAATAATGATAAACTTCCTAAATTTCTTATTCTCTTACTTTTACATACAAATAACATTGCTACTATCAATGATAATGTACTTCCAGCTCCTCCAAATGTTGCAAACATATCTTGGAATTGTCCTGTTATTATATTAGGTAGAGGTGCTCCTGTTTTGAAAGCCTCTAGGTTTTCAATAGATAAAACTCTTAATATTGGGTTATATACAGCTCCAACTACACTTGAACCATTTATTCCAAAAAACCAGAATAGGTGTAAGAATATATATGAAATAACACAAGCTGGTAAAGTTGCTCCTATAGACACCAATGGTAACTGTAAAAACTTGTAGATAAATGTATGAATATCATTAAATTCTGTCATTTCAAATAGAGTTTTTATTATAAATACAACTATCATAACTATAGCTGAAGGAATTAAAGCCTCAAAAGATTTTGCTACTGTAGGTGGAACTCCTTCAGGCATTCTTATAATTATTCCTTTCTTTATTATCTTAGCAAATAGTTTTACTGATAATATAGCTGTAAACATACCAACGAAAACACCTTTTGATCCCATCCAACCTAATGGTATACCACTTACAGAATAAGTGATTGAAGAACCTTGAGGAACGAAAGATATAACAAATGGTGTTAAGATAAAGAATGATACTAGAGCTATTGCTGCAGAGTTTATTCCATTTACCTCCTCTTGACGTCCATAACTATATCCTATTCCTATAACTGCTAATATTGTCATTACATCAAATGTTGCTGATACTGGATGTGATAATTTATCTGCCCATCCCTCTCCAAAGAATCTTGCCCAAAACTCATTCCAACCTGGTATTGGAAAGTTAGCAACTAGAAGGAATAAAGATCCTACTATTAATAGTGGTGAAGAAACTAAGAATCCATCTCTAATAGATATTAGATACTTATCTCTTCCAATCTTTTCAGCCAATGGCATTAAAACTTTTTCCAAATTTCCCATTAATTTATTCATTATTTACCCCCTTTTAATACTCTGATTATCTCTTTTAATACTTTTTCTCCGTTCATAGCTCCATAATCAGCTGTATCTACTACCATTACTGGAGTTGGTGCATACTTCTCTTTCATATCTTCAAACATAAACTTTACTTGTGGTCCTAGTACTATGCAATCAGGTTTTTGTTCTGGTATTATTGTATGAGCCTGTGCATATGAATGAGCCTCTATCTCAATTGGTAAATTAAATTTCTCCACTACTTTATTCATTTTTGCAACTAATAAGCTAGTTGACATTCCTGCATAACAAAATAAATAAACTTTCTTCTTCATAAATACTCCTCCAACTTCATATATCATATATTTTTGTACCTATAATATATATTACATTTCATTTTCTGTCAAAACAGACATTTTTATTTCATTTTCGTTGATTTTAATTGATATTTCAATAAAAATATGATATTATTTACATATAACGAGAGTCTTTTTTTATCTTTTTCGTGTGTATTTTTTTTTAGGAGGTACTCAAAAATTGCAAAATTCTTTCATACAACATCTTACTAAAAAGAATTTATCTAATTTTCAAATAAATTTTAATAAATTTTTAACAAAAAAGGATAAGGCCATTCTCCTTATTTTTAAAAATAATAATTATAATCGTTACTCTGAAATCAACAAAGAGATTTTTTTAGAGAAAAAAATATACTCTGACTATGAGGAGTTGGAAAAAAATATTTTTTACGATCTTTTAAAATTAAAAGAGAAAAATATTATCATCTCTTATGATGACAAACCAATTACATATATATCTATAATATCTTCATTCCATATTGACAAAAATATTATCTGTATAAATTTTTCTCAAGAGTTCTATAGCTCTTTTAATGAAAACTCTTTTTTTAACAAGTTAAATTTAAATTATCTGCTTGAATTTAGAGAGAGATACACACACTTACTTTATCAAAAATTTATTCTTGATAAACAAAATGAATATATTTTTGATATTGAAACTTTAAAAACACTATTCAATTTAAACGATAAAAATTATAGTAGATTTTATGATTTCGAGAAGAATGTTCTTCTTCCTATTATTGAGGATATCAATAGTAATTCAACACTAAAAATCGTCTATGAAAAGGTCAGAGCTTCTGATCATAAAAACTCCAAAATTTTAAAATTAAAATTTATTTGTACATTCAATTACGAAAACAATAAAATTATAAACTATTTATTAAATATAATCAAAGATAGAATTGAAAATTTTGATCATGTCTATAATGAGATGAAAAAAATACTTGATATTGAAGGAAAACAGTATATAGAAGAGAGAATAAACTATGCTATAAAAATAAATCCTAAAAATTTTGAAAGTTATCTTTTAAAACTTTTAACTTTAGATAACTATAAAAAAGAGATTGTACTATTTAAAAGAAGTGAAACTTTTACCTCACTTTTTGAATTACATAGCTCTGTTTTAAAGATGATAAAAGAGCTACACAACAGAAATATAATTATTAATTTTGAAATTTTCTCAATTCAATTTCTATCAAAAATATTTTTTCTAACAAAAGATAAAGTATTACAATATCATGAAAAAAATTATAGTATCTACTTAGATTATAAAAAAGAGGGGCAATCAACTTTCTTGGTAAAACAACATCTTAACTAAAAATTTAAATAGTTAAATATCCCTAGTTTATATAAAATTAGAAATTATTTTAAATGAAAAAAGAGAGTATAGAAAAATATTTCTCTATACTCTTTCTTCATATTTTAACAATTTATTTCTAATATTCTCTATTTTATTCAGCTAATAACTCTTTCATCATTTCATAAACTTTTTTTACATCTTCTATTTTTGTTTTTCCAGTTTCTGAATCTATTACAGCATTATAAATATGAGGCATTACTTTTTTAACTCCTGCATCTAAACATACCTTTGTTATAATTTTAAAATTTTCTAGTGTTATTCCACCTGTAGGTTCAAGCATTGGAACTCCATGTCTTACACATGCCTCTGCTACAACTTTTAACTCTTCTATTGATTTTAATCCTCCCATCGGAAAAAATTTTACTGAATGAGCTTTCATATCTAATAACATAGCCATTGCTGTATCTACATCTACAATTGCATCTTCTTCTTTAGAACTTAATTCTCCTGTTGAAATTTTGACTTTTCCAAGTATTCCTGTAGGACTCATCAAAACATTTATTGCAGTTTCATCTGCTGATAATACTTTCATAGCCCCTGCTGCATATCCAGCTCCTGTAAATACTTGATTTACATGTCCTGGATTTGTTGCTGCTGCTATAAGAGCTGCTTTTTGAAATTGTGCTGGATCTCCAGAACCTAATCCTACAGATACTACTGGAACACTTTTTTGAAATTCTTTTACATATTCTATTCCTTCTTCTACATTATTAAATTGTTTAGATAAAACACCTACAGCCGTATACCCTTCAATAGCTTCATATACTTCTTTTCCATTTTCTTTATCTTTAGCTAAAAAATTTACTGCTAATTTATCTTTATAAAACTTTATTTTTGTTCTCATATTTTCTCCCTTTGTTTATTTTAAAATTTCTTTTATTCTTTTTGCTATAAATTCTATATCTTGTTCTGTTAATGCTCTCATATCGACATTTATAATACCCAAATTCGCATAATGCTTTCTAACATGTATTTCTACTTCCCCTTGTTGAAGTTGTTTCATAAATTCTTTTCCACTAATATTAGTTAATTCCTTATTTAGACTAATTTGAACTCTATAAATTTCTCTACCAGCTTCATCCTTTACTATAGATGTAGATACCTTATTTTCATCATCTAAATTTTTTATTAATAAATTAGCTAATCTTATTTGCTCTTCTACTATTTTATTTTCATCTCTCTTCGAATATTCTTCAACAGCTTTCAAAACTCCCATCATACACATTTTTCCAATTTTCATAGCTCTACCTATTCCCTTATATTGAAGTTTTATTGCTTTAATATATTCTTTTTTCCCTGTTACAAATCCTGAGGCTGGACCACACAATGCCTTAGCTCCTGAATAAATTACTAAATCTCCCCCTAATTTTAGATATTTTTTAATATCTTCTTCAGCAGCAGCATCTATTATTAATGGCAGTGAATATTTATGTGCAATCTCTGCCATTTCTTCTATTGATAACATTCCTTTTTGAACTGAATGATGTGATTTTACATAAAGTAACCCTACTACTTTATCATCAATTGCTTCTTCTATATGTTCTTTTTTTACTTCATTACTATAACCAACTTCAACTGGAACTCCTCCTCCAAGTCTTATCATTGTAGTTATTGGTGCTCCAAAATTAACAGAATGACCTTTTTGTAAGATAATCTTATTTTTTAATCCTGTACTATCCGGCATTCTTTCAACTAATGATATATTTTCCCCTGTAATCAATCCTGCTGTAGTCAGAGCTATTGCTGCTGATGCACTTGAAGTTACACATGTATCTTCTCCATCAGTTATTTTTGATATCAGTTCACCAACACGATCAATCAAATCATCAATTACAACAAAATTTTGTCCAGCTTCTTTCATTGTTTCAACTACTGTATCACTAACTTTAGAAACTCCTAAAGCAGTCATCTTCCCACTGCCATTAATTACTCTCTTTAATCCAATTTTTTCATAAATATTCATTTTTCATCTCCTATTTTAAAATAGTAACGCTAATCCTCCTAAAAGCATTGCTCCTATTATTGCTCCTCCAGCTATATGTCTATCATATTTATAAAATAATGCTGCTCCTAAAAATGCCCCTATTCCTGCTGGTATATTATATTGAATAGCTGATAAAATAATTAATGGTCCTAAAAATCTTCCAGTTGCGTTTCCTGCTCCCATCATTATTCCAGTTCCACTTGCAGACATCCCTTCTGGCATAGCTTTTCTTATTCCTATTATTATTAATCCTATTAAAACTCCAATAACTCCTCCACATATAAGTGCTAATGGAAAATTTTTAACTGGTGTCTCTATTCCAGAAGCTAATAGTAATGCTGGTATTCCAACTCCAACTCCTGTCATTAAAGCACCACCAATATCTAACAAACCAACTAAAGGTCCTTCTAATATTCTTGCTATTAGAAATCCTGCTGCAAATCCTGCTGCCGCTGCATAATCTCCACCATTAAGACCTTGATCTAGCATTTTTACAACAAATATTTCATTAAATGCTCCAACTTTATGAACTACATACATGTGTGTCCCCGCAAATATAGCTGCACAAGCCATTCCTACTAACAAAGGAAATGATATATCTGCTAATAAAAAATTCTTTTTATTATCTTTCATTTAGATTCCTCCACTTTTTATAATCCTAATTTCCCTAAAAATCCTCTAAAATATGCAATTATTACAAATAAAACTATAACTATGGTTATCATAATTTTAACTGATTTATTGTATCCACTTTCATCTATTGTTTGTCCTATCAAAATTCCTAATACTATTCCTGGAACAGCATTTCCCATTATCATGTGTGACAATCCTCCCAAAACTGTTGCCCAAATACCTGTTATTTTTCCTGCATCTAAAGCTGCAAGCCAAAAGACTATCGGCATAACTGGATTTATCATCATTGCTGCTGCTGGTGATAAAATTTCTTTTGCTATATTAGCTAATGAAAGTGGAATTAAAAAAGCTACTGTATTTAAAAAAGTAATTACTATTGCCCCTATTATTCCTCCTACAACTCCCATTTTAAAAGGATCGTATAAAGTTTCTTCTACTTTTTTATTCTTCACTAATAATATTGCTGCTGCAAAATTCGGTATTACTCTATGAAATACATCTTGAGTTAATGCTCCTGAAGCTACTACTGCTGCCGCTGAGTTAAATAAAAAACCTAATCCAAATGAAAAATGAGCCATTGTATCTCCTTGACATGCATTTAATTCCCCTAATGTTCTAAAAGCTCCCATTGATTGAGAATTAGGAGTATGAAACATCCTTGCAGCTCCTGCTGTTAAAGCAGCTCCACCTATAAAGCCAATTATTAATGATTTTATTATTATTGTTAACATACTTTCTCCTCTCTATATTTTTATATACTTTACTTCATATTCTATTTCTAATTCAACACAATATACCGTTTTCTCTCTCGGCATAAAAACTTCTAAAAACTTTTCTATTTTTTTCTCTTCTTTTATATCTATGAGATATGTTTCTATTGGTTCTAGTTTTAAAATAACTCCATCAATATTTTCTTGAACTTTTTTTCTAAATGAGGCAAATATCTTTCCTAATGCTTCTTCTTTTGTTTTCCCTATTTCTTTTATTATTATATTTTTCTTTTCAATTTTTAGCTTTGCCTCTCTCATCTTATTCACCTTCTTATAAATTATTTATTCTTTTGTATTCTTCTACTAATTTTTCACCTAATTCTTCAGTATCTAAAAATCCAAAACCTACAACTTGATATCCTTGTTTTATTGCAGTAACTCCTGCTTCTACTGACCTCAAGTGATGTGTTGCTTTATACCCATATTTTGTTTGAGCCATTATTGCTCCTGCTCCTCCACTTCCACAAAATGAAATTCCTATAGTTGCATTATTTTCCTTCATTACATCTCCTAATTTCATATCTGCCGCCATTCCAGAAATAACTATTGCTTTTCCTCCTGCTTTTTCTACTCCTTTAGCCACATTTTGACCTTTTCCCAATCTGTGTCCTATTACCACAATTATTTCTTTTTCCATTTTTCCTCCTTAATAATTTCCTTATCTTTATTCTTGTTTTTGCATTTCAATTGCTAATTGTAACTGAATTCCTGCTAAAATAATTTCCATTCTATTTAAATCTCTAACATACTTTTTTGCTAATGGTTCTATTAATTTTTCTGCAACTTTAATCGCTCTTATTTCCACTTCCTCTTCTGGGCAATCTTCTCCACAATTTAAAGGAATATCTTCTTTTAATCTTTTCATTAGACTTACCATATGTGCATAAAAAACTAATTTAAAATCTGGCTGAAATTCTATTTCTTCGTCTTTTAAAATTTGAGTAATATGTTTTATATCTGCATCATAAGATAGAAACTCCTCATCTGCCATTTTTAATCTTTCTTGTACATCTTTTAATAATAACTCCATATTTCCTCCTATATTTCTATCAACTCTTCTTTTATATACACAAGTTTAATTTTTATATATTTATTAATTTCTAATTTTACTCCTACACTATCTTCTACTTGAATTTTATCATTTTTTATTTCAAAAATAGTAAAATCTGCAAAAGATCCTTTTTTTAATTCTCCTAAATTATTTAGTTTAAAAACTTGAGCAGGAATATTTGTTACCTTTTCTATACATCTTTCTAGTGGTACTCCTAGATTCCACATTTTATTGATAGTCGTCTCTAAACTTTGCACTGGCTTTAGTATATTTCTTTCATATAAATCTGTACCTATTAACTCTGCTTCAAAATCTTTTTCTAATGCTATTTTTGCTGTATCAAATGAAAAACTTTCAGATCCATGTCCCACATCAAATAGCACTCCTTTTTTCTTTGCTTTAAAGACTTCTGGAATAACATTTCCTTCTCTAATTAATCCAGTTTTTTTATTATTATAACAATGAGTTACTACATCTCCCTTTTCTAATAAATTTAATACTTCTTCTACTTTTGGTGGAGCATTCCCAATATGAACAACCAAAGGTAACTTTAATTCCCTTGCTATTTGCTTAGCTCTTTTTATAGGTTCAATTCCTTGTTCTTTGACCACCGATCCACTGGCTCTAGCTTTTAATCCAACTATTACTCCTTTATATCTTCTTATAATTTTTTCTATTTTCTCTTTTTCGATATTATTTAAATTCGATAATTCACTCAAAGTTCTCAATCCTAAACTTGAAATATTTAAATTAGAAAATATTCTTGTTTTTGATTTTAATACAAACTCTTCATAAAATTCATCCATTGTATCTGCCCCTGCAGTTCCAGCATCTATTATGGAAGTAACTCCCATTTTTATACCTATACTATCAGGAATTGCACTTATTACAGTATTTTTAGGAAAACAATGCACATGGACATCTATAAATCCTGGTGAAATAATTTTATCCCTTAAATCTATTTCTTTTACTCCAGGTTTATCAATTACTTCAGCTATTCTTTCTATTCTACCATCTTTAACTAAAATATCCGATTTTTTATAAAGAAAATTATTCTTAATATCTAATAATTTTCCATTTTTCAGTATTAACTCCATTTTTACCACCGCCGCTTCATAAAATTATATAACATTTCGTATCAAATATAAACTTTATTTTCAATATCAGTTATACTACTTTTTATATTTTTTGTCAAATTTTGATTTTTCGTCGTTATTTTTTTATATATTTTTTATTATTTAAACTTTAATTTAGTAAAATAATATGTTATTATATGTATAACGAAAAAATAAATTTATTTTTATCGTTGATAAAATCATAAAATATATATTTTCAATATAAATTTTTTAAAAAAAGGAGAATTTTATGGAAAAAAATTATATAAGTTTAAATGAAAATGATATTTCCGTTAGATTAAATAAATCATTTACCAAAAAAGAAAAATTATTTTTAGACTCTTTAATAAAAAATAAAGAAGATCTTCTTCAAAATAATATTTCTATTTCTATTTTAAAAATTAAAAAAAAACTTTTTCTTGGTGAATTAGAAAATATTTTAAAATTTATTCAAAAATTAATGGATAAAAAAATTATTTATTCAATTTATAAACTAGATATTTTAGAACAACGAGGTAGTTTTGCAATTATTTCTTCTTATTATATTGAAAAGGATTCTATAAAACTAAAATTTTCTGAAGAATTTATTTCAATATTTAAAAAAAATTCTTACTTTCAAAAAAATGATTTTGAAATACTTTTTTTCTTACAAAATGAGCATGCAATAACTCTATATAATTTATTAAAATTTAATATTTCTATGAATAAATCTATTGAGATATCTATCTCTAAATTAAAAACTATTTTAAATCTAACTAATTCATATGATCGCTTTTTTGATTTTGAAAAACTTATTTTAAAACCTGCAATTAATGAAATTACAAATATTACTGGAAAAAGTATTACATATACAAAAATAAAAAATATAAACTCAAGCAACTCAAAAATAATTGGTTTATTTTTAGAAATAAAAGATATCAATGAGGAAGAAAAAATATATTTAACGAATAAACTAATAAGTATTATTGAAAAAGATATTCCTACTTTAAGTCATAAGCAAGAAATTTGGTCTTTTATTTTCAAATTAATTGATGATAAGGGATTTGAATATATAAAAAAAAATATTCAGTATACACTTGAACATTTTGATAAAAATAATTTTTTTAATTTTCTGATTGAAGCTTTAAATTTAAATTATTTTGATAATCGTTTTAAAAATAAAATTAAAAATTTTCACGATACTTTTAAACAAATAGAAAATATAGAAAAAAAATACGATTCTCTTGCTCAATTACATTCAGATTTATTTAAAATACTTGCAAACTTACAATTTAACTATTTAACATTAAATCCACATTTTCTAAAATCCTTACAAAATTTAAGATTAATACATGAATTAGAATACTTTGATAATGAATTTATTATTTTTGCTGAATATAATACTAATAGTATTAGTTATATATCTCTTTTTGAAAATTAAAATACAGCACCATCATCTTAATTATTTAGATAATGGTGCTGTATTTTATAACAATCCTTGAGTATATTGATAATACAAGTATCCTGTGACACATAGAATAAATCCTATCTTAAATATCATACTTGTACTTTTGTACAGAATATAAAGTGTTGCTATACCAAGTATTATATATAGCATTATGTTGCTCGATATCTCCATTTTTAACCTCTTTTCCTATTTAGATATTATATATTTTACCATATTTCTCTTTTAAATACTCTATATAATATCTTGGATTCAACTCTTCCCCTGTGACATCCTTAATTATCTCTGTAGTGCTTCTCAATTTTCCAAATCTATGTATCTTCTCTCCTAACCACTCTCTTATCTTATAAAGCTCTCCAGTTTCTAAGATTTCATCCACATTTAACTCTTTTTTCATAGTGTTATATATCTGAGCTGAATAAGCACTTCCTAGTGCATAAGAGGGAAAATATCCAATAAGTCCTGCTGCCCAGTGTACATCTTGCATTACTCCATCACTATCAATTTCTGGTGCCACTCCTAAATACTCTTTCATCTTTTCATTCCAAATCTGTGGTAGATTCTCAACATTTATCTCTCCAGATATAATTCCTTTTTCAATCTCATATCTCACCATAATATGTAATGAATAAGTTAGTTCATCTGCATCTACCCTTATAAGAGAACTCTCTACTGAATTTATCTCCTCATAAAACTCCTCTAATGATATTTTCTCTAAAAATGAGTATTCCTCTCTCATTCTGTTATATAACCCTTTCCAAAAATGAATATCTCTACCTATAATATTCTCATAAAATCTTGATTGTGATTCATGTATTCCCATAGAACCACCACTTGCTAAAATAGTCCCCTGCAACTCATCTCCAATCTGTTGCTCATAGATACCATGTCCAGATTCATGTATAGTGCTAAATATTGCTGATATAGGATTATCCTCTATATATTTAGTTGTAAATCTCACATCATTTTTATTTATATTCATAGTAAATGGATGTTCACTCTCTGCCATTACTCCTCTTTCAAAATCAAAACCAACATATTTACTGATAAATCTATTGAACTCTCTTTGTCTATTTACATCTACTTTTTCTAAAAGTTTCTTATTCTTTCTCTCTTTTTCTTGAATTTTTTCCAATAGAGGAACTATCTCACTCTTTAACAATGTAAAAAACTCATCTAATTTCTCGGTAGTCATTCCTTTTTCATAGTCATTTAAAAGTACATCATATAGATTTTTCTCATCTTTCTTATGATAATTAGCAAATTTTATTGTATAATCAAAGATTTTTTTCAAATTCTCTTTATATTTTCCATAGTTATTTTCACTCTTAGCCTCTTCCCATACTCCTTGAGTTTTAGCAACTAGCTCTGAATACTCTTGATACTCTTTAGGAGGAATTTTCTTCATTTTCTCTATTGTTTCACTTAATTCCTCAATCTCTTTTCTCTCTATCTCATTTAGTTTTTCACTACTCTCTTTTAAAAACTCTACACACTCTTGAAACTCTTTAGATGTTGTAATCTCATACTCTTTCATACTTAGATTTCCTATTATCTCTGCTATATAGTCCATTCCTTTTTTGGGTGTATTAGTCTCCAAATCCCATTGAAGTACCTCTAAAGCTCCCTCTATTATCTTTTTCTCTTTAATTTTCTCTCTAAATAGTAGTAATTTTTCTTCCATTCTATCACCTCTAAACTATTAGTTATTTCTTGGATTTTTCAATCTAAACTCTCTTGGATTTTGAGGATTACTCTGCTTCCACAAACCTAATTTCTCTTGTTTTGCTTTTTCATAAGCTTTTCTATAAGCTTTTTCATTTCTTGCATGATACTTATAAAACCAAGCATTTCCTGTCTCTAGCATCACTAAATTTATCTGCTTACCATTGCAGTAGACTTTAGCAACCTTTCTTTTGTATTTATCTTCATACAAAACTTTTAATTTTACTTTCTTATGTAAAATCAAACTCTCTAAATATTTTTTACTCTCTGCTCCATAGCTTTGCTTTAATTCTGGAGCATCTATCCCATACATTCTAACTCTTACTCTCTTTCCATAGCTACTCATAACAAAACTATCTCCATCTGATACCTTTACTACATAGCCATTCATTGAAAAAGCAAAGATAGATATTAACATTGTAAAAAATATAACTAAAACTTTTCTCATACTCAACTCCCTTCATATGTATTATATCATAAAATTTTTTCTAACAAAATTATAACTTTTTAAAGAAAATGTGATGAAAAAATACCAAAACTCATTTGTCTATAGAAAATTAAAAGGATTAACTTCTATAAAATATAGAAATTAATCCTTTTCTTTTAAATCTAAATAATTTTTATAATATAAAACTTAAAATTAATGAAAAAATAAATCCACAACCTCCAACTAAAGTTTCCATTACAGTCCATGAACGAAAAGTATCTTTTACATCAAGTCCAAAATATCTACCCACTAGCCAGAACCCACTATCATTTACATGAGATAAAATTGTAGCTCCTGAAGCAATAGAAATAACAAGTAATGCTTTTCCTGGAGCTGAAACTTGAACAACATCCAAAATTGGTGCAACTATTCCTGCAGCTGTTATCATCGCAACAGTTGCACTCCCTTGTGACACTCTTACAATCCCTGCTACTAAGAAAGCTAGAACAATTATTGGTAAGTTTGAATTAGCCATAGTATTTGCTAATAAAGTTCCTATTCCTGAATCTACAAGTATCTGCTTAAATATTCCTCCAGCTCCAGTTACTAAAATAACTAATCCAATTGGTCCAAATGCTTTATTACTAAGATTTAATATCATTTCTTTGCTAAATCCTTCTTTTATACCTAAAACATAAAATGCTATTAAAGTAGATATTGTTAAAGCAACAAATGGATTTCCTAAAAACTCTATAAAATCTGTAACTATACTTTTTTCTATAATTCCACTTCCTACTAATGTAGTTAAAACTGTATTTAATAATATCATTACCAATGGTACAGCTATTACTGTTATAACTTTTTTAAATGAAGGAATTTTCTCAACTTTCTCTTCATTTTCCTCTATAAAATCTTCAGGATTTACATAGATTTTCTTTCCAATAATACTTCCCCAAACTGGTCCTGAAATGATAGCTGTTGGCAATCCTACTATAGCTCCTAAAAAAATTACCCAACCTAAATCAGCTCCTATTATTGCAGCTACTGCTACTGGTCCTGGAGTAGGTGGAATAAATGTATGAGTAACAGCTAATCCTGCTAATAGAGGTATTCCATAATAAATTACAGATTTTTTACTCTCTTTTGCTAAAGAATATACCAATGGAATTAAAATTATAAATCCAACATCAAAGAAAACAGGAATAGCTACTAAAAAACCAGTTAGCATCAATGCCCACGAAGCCTTTTCCTTTCCAAAAGTTTGAATCAATTTTTTTGACAATGCTTGAGCTCCTCCTGAAGCCTCTAGCATTTCACCAAAAATTGCTCCTAATCCTACTATTGTTGCTACTGATCCTAATGTACTTCCCATCCCATTCTGAATAGCCATAATTATACTTTTAAAATCCATTCCTGTTCCAATTCCTACCATTATACTTCCTATAATCAAAGCTATAAAAGCATGAATTTTAAAATATAATACTAATATCAATAATATCATTATTCCTAAAATCGCTACCGAAGTCAATCCATAAACTCCCAGTACTTTTCCAGTTTCATTAAAGTAACTTGAATAAGACATATAATTATTTACTAAGTATACACTACTTACTACTAATAATAATATAATTAATAGATTTACTATTTTTGTTTTTCCATTACTTAACATTTTTAATTACCTCCACTTTTAGACTATTGTTTTAATATCACTAATTATTTGATCTCTATATATCCACCTTTCATTGGTGAAACTGCAAATCTTGTATAAATTCCTAATGGTCCTTTTGTATATTTAGGTGCAGGTTTTTTCCAGTTTAATTTTCTTTCATTTAATATTTTCTCTATTTCCTCTGAATTCTTTCTCTCTCCCTTAACTCCAACTATCTCTAATTTTCTCTCAACAACATTTATTCTAATTAAATCTTCTTCTTCAATTAATGCTATAGGTCCTCCCTCAGATGCTTCAGGAGAAACATGTCCTATTGCAGGTCCACGAGTAGCACCTGAGAATCTTCCATCAGTTATTAAAGCTGTTGAAGCAGAAATTTTAGGATCCGAAGCTATTGCTTCTGTTGTATAAAACATCTCCGGCATTCCACTTCCTTTTGGTCCTTCATATCTTATTATAATCGCATCTCCCGGTTTAATTACTCCTGTTAAAACTGCTTTAATTGCTTCTTCCTCACTATCAAATGGTCTTGCTTTTAATATAGCATCTTGCATTTCTTTTGGCACTGCTGAATGCTTTATTACAGCTCCCTCTGGTGCTAAATTTCCCTTTAATATTGCTAAAGATCCTTGCTTTTGGATTGGATTTTTAATAGTTCTGATTACATCTTCTTTTTTTATATTACGTTTCTCTAATTCTTTATAACATCTCTCATAATATCCATTCCTTTTTAATTCTTCTAAGTTTTCACCTAAAGTTTTTCCAGTTACTGTCATAACATCTAAATGTAAAAATTCCTTAATTTCTTCCATTATTCCAGGAACTCCTCCTGCATAATAAAAGTATTCTCCTGGATAAAATCCACTTGGTCTTATATTTAAAATATATGGAATATTTCTATGTATTTTATCAAATTTATCTGCATCTAGATCTATTCCAATTTCATGAGCTATTGCTGGAATATGTAATAAAGAATTTGATGATCCTGCTATTGCAGCATGAACCATTATAGCATTTTCAAACGCTTTCTCCGTTAAAATATCCGATGGACAAATCCCTTCTTTAGCTAACTCTAATGCTCTAACTCCTACTTCGTATGCTTTCTTTTTTAAATCAGGAGATATAGCTGGAAGTAATGCTGTTCCAGGAAGAGCTAATCCCAATGCTTCTGCCATAACTTGCATTGTAGAAGCCGTTCCCATAAAAGAACATGCTCCACATGAAGGGCATGCATTTTCCTTTGCATAACAAAACTCTTCTTGTGTAATCTCTCCTCTCTCAAATCTAGCACTATAAGTTCCTAATTGTTCTAATGTTAACATATTTGGTCCTGCTGCCATTATTCCACCAGTAAAAACTATTGATGGAATATTTAATCTCGCTGCTGCCATTAAATTCGCTGGCATTCCTTTATCACAACTTGCGACAAAAACTCCTGCATCAAATGGTGTTGTACATGCCTGAATCTCTATCATATTAGTTATAAACTCTCTTGAGGCCAACGAATAGTTCATTCCATCATGTCCTTGAGCTTGTCCATCACAAATATCTGTTGTAAAATATTTTGCTCCTTTTCCTCCATTCTCATTTATTCCTCTTTCTATTTCTTTTACAAATTCTAATAAGTGAGCACTTCCTGGATGACTATCACCATATGTACTTTCTATTATTATTTGTGGCTTTTCTAAATCATTTCTTTTCCAACCCATTCCTATTCTAAGCGGATCTACTTCTGGAGCTATTTTTCTCAACTCTTGACTTTTTAACATTTTACCTCCTAACCAATTTCAACTTGTCCTACAACTTTATTTTTTTTATACTTTTATTATAATATAAAAATAAAAAAAGTCAATGTTTTTGTTTGTATTACATCGACTTTTTATTTTAAAGTATATAAAGTTTTACTTTAGTACACTATTATTTTATTTTTTCTTTTTTAACTTGTAGAACATCTTTAATTGTTCTTAATATATGTTTTCTCATAAATAAATATGCCATATCCTCATCTTTTTCTAAAATTGCTTCTAATATGAGAGTATGTTCTTTAATTCCATTTTCTGACCCTAATATTAAATTTAATTTTTTTTGATGTCCTATCATAATATTAACTAATGTTTCACTTATCTTAACTATTATGCTATTTTTTGTACCTTTAGCTATAAAATTATGAAACATTGCATCATAATACGAAAATTTATCTCTATCATCTCTATTTTCTAACATTTCTTGATGTATTTTTTTCAATTCCTCATAATCTTTTTCACTTGCATTTTTTATAAATAACTTTATATTTTCAGGTTCAAAACTTTTTCTAAATTCTAAAATATCTAAATAATCATCCTTATCTATTATAGTATTTATCAGCATATTATTAAATTCTAATTCTACTGCTTTTGATTGAACAAATGTTCCCTTTCCTCTTTTCTTCACAAGAATTCTCATCCCAACAAGTTTTTCTATAGCTTCTCTTACCGCATTTCTTCCAACTTTAAATTCTTTTGATAACTGTATTTCTGGAGTAATTTGTTCCCCATCCTTCCATTCGCCATTCATTATTTTTTCTTTTAAATATTCAAAGATTATTTCACTATTCTTATTGCTCATATCTTTACCTTCCCACTATTTTGTATAATACTTTACCATTCTAGCAATACTCTCACTCATATATTGTAGATTTTCTTTTCCATTTGATATAGCTTTTTCTAGGCTCTCTACTCTTGGTAAAATTGAAAATACAGCAGTAAAACCATATTCATATAGCACATCTATATCTTTACCTACATTGCCAGCTAGAGCTATTACAGGAATACCATATTTTTTAGCTGTCATAGCTACCCCGTATGGAGTCTTTCCAAATCTAGTCTGGGCATCTATACTTCCCTCGCCTGTTATTACCAAGTCTGCCCCTTGCATCTTTTCTTCTAACTTACTATACTCTATCACTATCTCAATTCCCTTTTTTAATTCGGCTGATAAGAATGCCATAAGTCCTGCTCCTAATCCTCCTGCCGCACCAGCACCTGGAATATTTTCTACATCTTTTCCTACATCTCTTCTTATAATTTCAGCATAGTGTTTTAAGTTTTTATCCAATAGTTCTCTTTGTTCCTCATTAGCTCCCTTTTGTTTTCCAAAAATGTGTGAGGCTCCACTAACTCCTGTCAATGGATTTTGAACATCACAAGCTACTATAATCTTAGTTTTCTCCAATCTTTTATCTAAGTTTGATAGATCTATTTTGGATAGGTTTGATAATTGACCACCACCAAATCCAATCTCTTTTCCACAACTATCTAATAATTTCCCTCCTAGAGCCTGTATCATTCCAGCTCCACCATCATTAGTAGCACTTCCACCTATCCCAATAAGAATCGTTTCAACATTTTTATCCAAAGCTGCTCTAATAAGTTCTCCAGTACCATAAGTTGTAGTTACTGTGGCATCTCTTTTCTCCTTAGGAACAAGCTCCAATCCACTTGTAGCAGCCATCTCTAATATAGCTGTCTTACCATCTCCCAATATTCCAAATCTTGCTTCTACACTCTCACCTAACGGTCCTAAAACTCTTTGTGTATAGAATTCTCCACCTGTTGCATCTACCAATGATTGTGTAGTTCCCTCTCCTCCATCTGCCATTGGAACTGAGATACACTCTAAATCTGGAATAATTTTTTTCATTCCTCTCTCTATCACTTCACAAGCTTCCTTTGCAGTCATACTCTCTTTAAATGAATCTGGTGCTAATATTATCTTCATTTTTCACTCTCCAAACAACTTATTATTCTCTAAAATAAAACTCCATAGATAATCGTTGATACACAAGCTAGTACCAATCCAATTAAAGATTCAAATGGAATTAATGCTAATCTCTCTTTCATATCCATATTTACACTACCACCTGTTGCATGGAAAAAACTTCCATGAGGTAGATGATCTAAAACTGTTGCCCCTGAATGTATCATTGCTGCTGCATTAACTGGTTGGATACCTAAACTAAATATAGTTGGTCCAAAAACCTGACTAGCAACTGCTGTCCCTGAAGTTGTAGAAGCTGTAGCTGCACACATTAATATTCCTGAGAATGGTGCTAATAAGTAAGCTGGTGCTCCTGTTGCTGTCAGTAGAGTTGTCAATGCATCTTTTAATCCAGAGTTAGCAATGATTCCAGAAAGAGTACCTGTTCCTAATAATAGTATAGCTACACCTACTATTTTTCCCAAACCAAAAACACAATATTGGTTGAAATTTCTTACTTTTCCCATAGCTAGACAACCAATAAATCCTCCTACTGGTAAAGCTATCAACGGATCTATTGTAATTCCTGCTAATGGTCTTAATGCCAATATAGCTATTGCCACTATTGGTCCTAAAATTGCAGCAAAAAAGTTTGGTCCGCTCTCCTCTTTTCTATCTCCTAAATCTCCCTCACTTATCTGACTTCCTCTTTTTGAAATCAATTTAGCTACAACTATACTTGCAACTACACCAAAAATTGCTGGTATCAATCCTGCCATCATCACAGATGTCAAAGGAACCTTAAAAGCTTCTGCTGCTGCTATTGCATTTGGATTTGGTGACATAATATTTCCTGCTTTTCCTCCACCTATCATAGCAAGTAAAGCTCCTGTTCTTGAGATTCCTGTTTTCTTAGCTATTGCCATTGCAATTGGAGCTACTGTTATTACTGACACATCAATAAATACTCCTACCATAGTCAATATCATTGTAGATAAAACAATTGCTATTATTGCCTTTGATTCTCCTAATTTATCTATTATTGTCTCTGCAATCTTACTAGCTGCACCTGTTTCGATAAGTACACCTACTAGTACTCCTGCAGTTATTATTCTCAAAATTGCTGGTATCATTCCCTGTGCTCCTGATATCATCAAAGATACAGTCTGCCCTATATTTGCTCCTCCTACAAGTTCCCCTATAATAGACCCTAATATTAGAGAGTATACTGGATTTACTTTTTTAATTATCAATACTATCGCTACTACTAACCCTATAATCGCACCTAAAGCTGATACTGTTACCATATTCTTCCTCCTATTTTAATATATTTTTTTTATTTTCAATACATATATATCTATATTACAATATATATAGCTTTTTAACAATAGTATGTACACTAAATTTATAGTGATATTCTAGATATTTTTTTAGTATAGCAACTAATTTAACTTAACATAAAAGCTAATTTTAACTTAGTAAAATCCTCATAATTTCTCATATCTAAATCTATTTTTTCCTTCAATCTATTCAACTTATATTGAAGAGTATTCGTATGTATAAAGAGTTCCTTAGAGATTTTATTCAATGAACCATTATATTTTTCATAAAAATATAGTATCTCTCTATACTCAACTATCTCTTTTTGAGAGAGATTCCCCAAAATCTTTTTTATATAGATTTTTTTAGTTTTCAGATCTATATTTTTTACTATCAACTCTATATCTAGATCCTCGTAAAAAACCTCTCTTTTCTTATTTTTACTCCCCCATTCAAGAGCATTTATAGCCTCTTCATAGGATTCCCTTATCCTTCCAAACTCTATCTTTATCTCTCCAATTCCTATATTGATATCTCTTTTTTTATCAATTTTTTCAATAAACTCCTCTACTCCTTGACGATTTTTTTCAAAAATCAATATGCACACAGTACTCTGTTTAAGCATTATATATCCAGATTTTTTCTTTACTGCTATTTTTAGTTCCTTATAAATATTCTTAATAGTATTCAACTCATATTTACCATTTAACTTACAGACAATTATGCTGTAATATCTTCTTTTTTCTATATCTTCTACATATTCTGAAAATATAATGGGATTTTCCAACATTAAATCTTGAGATATTAGACTTTCTAAAAAAAGTTGCTCTTTCTCATTCTCCTCTTCCTCTTTCTTGCTTACATAAGCTTCTTTTATCAAAATTTCAGACATTCTCTTTATTATCTTACCATATCTCTCTACCTCTTTTGTCTCTCCTGATATCCCTATCACCCCTATAATATCATCATTGAATTTTACTGGTAAGTTTATCCCCTTTTTAGCTCCAACATACTCTCCATCTCTATTTATTCTGACTATACTTCCTCTCTTGATTACCTCCTTTCCACCTTCGTGATAGGTATTCACCCTTTTTTCATCAGTACTAGCCACTATTATCCCCTCTGAATTGATAAAATTCAGATCTTTTTCTATAATTTTTTTCATCTCTTTAACTATGCTTTCTGCCAACTCTTTTGCTATCTCCATACAATCACACTCCCCTAAATTTCCTCGTACTAAAATTGGAGAGAACAATTATTTCCCACCAAAACTCTTCTATGACTCTATTTAAATGTTCCACTTATTTTCGCCCTATAATAAACTCCATAAACTACAAAAATTATTCCTAAAATTATAAATATCTTCCTGTCGAGTTCGGCTGTCTTCCATATCTCTTTATATTCATAATACAAATTTTTAAAACCTAAACTTAATGGCATAATAAGAAAAGCAACTATAAAGTTTCCTTTTAAAATTTTAAAATTGATTCCAAATTCTTTAAATTTTACTAAATTATAAATAATAACTATTAATAATGCTATAAAATATCCATAAAAAACATAATTAAATATCCATTTTCTTAAATTAAATTTTTTCCTCATATTTTCCCCTCCTTAATTTATATTAAAAGGACCTTGAACTTTATTTCTAGACCTCATTTCTTCCCACCTAAATTTTTTATAACCTTTCTTCAGTGTAAAATTTTACATACAATGATATAGTTTCTTTACCACCAAGTTCACATTTGATAGACCATCTAATGATAGTAGTTCTTTCGACATTATAAATCCTACAAAATTGTCATAAAGAGATATTTAATTTTCTAAATTTCAAAACAAGAGATTCTTTTAGATTAGAACTAACCTTAACTTTTTAGACATATATTATCAACTTTCTTAAAATTACTATTTGTTGATGATATATGTGAGTACTTTATCAATATCATATCAAAGGACATAAATGAAAATCTTTATAGTTTAATGTTGCATAAAGCCTTTTGATAATTATATCTTTTTTCCTAATAAAAGTGCAACCAGTAGAAAATTGAAGATTTTCTTCTTGAATATTCATTAAAGTTTTGATAAAATTATTTCGAGATAATGTAATCACTCCTTTATAGTTAGGTTTTGGTTGATTTAATTTTAAAGGAAATTTTACATTGTCTCAACTTTTTTGAAAAAATAGTGTATCAAGATCTCTTTGAGAAATCCATCAACACTATTTATTATACACAATAGAAAAAAAGCCCCGAAATTTGGGGCTTCTACACTCTCTGATTAACTCAACTATTTTGAAGCGTATACTGATACTTGCTTCTTGTCTTTTCCTAATCTTTCGAATTTTACATATCCATCTATTAGAGCAAATAGAGTATGGTCTTTTCCCATTCCCATGTTGTTTCCTGGGTGGAAAGCTGTTCCTCTTTGTCTAACTATGATGTTTCCAGCTTTTACAACTTCTCCATCATATTTTTTTACTCCAAGATATTTAGGATTTGAATCTCTTCCGTTTTTAACAGAACCTTGTCCTTTTTTGTGTGCAAATAATTGTATATTTAAAGTAAATTGCATCTATTTTTCCTCCTTCTCAACAAGCTTTATATTTTTAGGATAATCTTTTGATAAACTTCTTATCATTATAACCATGCTTTCTAAAAGAGTATTTAGTTCACTATCTTTACCCTTTTTATCAACCTCTCTAATATCTACACTAAGGTATCCATCAGAATCAATCTCAAATTTCGGATAAATATCCAACACATCTTGCATTCCACCTAATGGTAGTTGTAACGCCATAGAAAGTGCTGCACAAACTATATCTTCTCCATATTCAGCATAGCCTGAATGTCCAGTAGCTTTGTATCCTACAATTCTACCTTTTTTTCTATAAATTTCTATTCTTGTCATTGACAATTATTCTAGACAATTAAGCGTTTATTGAAGTAACTTTAATTTCAGTAAATTGTTGTCTATGACCTTTTTTTCTGTGGTATCCTGTTTTTGGCTTGTATTTGAAGTTAACTACTTTAGCTCCTTTACCTTGAGCTACTACTTCTGCAACTACTTTAGCTCCCTCTACTACAGGAGTTCCAACTTTTACAGTTTCTCCATTAGCTACTAAAAGAACTTCAGTTAATTCTACAGTTGTGTTAACTTCAGCATTTAACTTCTCTACTCTTAATACGTCACCTTCTGTAACTTTGTATTGTTTACCACCAGTTTTTATAACTGCGTACATTCTAACACCTCCAAAAGTATTAACAATCGCTGAATAGGGTTGCTGATGACCTTATTTCATGCGTAATCTAAATGAGATTATATCACATTTTTTATACTTTGTCAATAATTCTTAAATTTTTTTACACTTTTTTAATAAAAACTATTGATTTTTTCTCAAAAAAAATGTATTATTTACTTATCTAGTAAATAATTAAGAGGTTGATGTAATTCATGATATTTCAAAGAACAGAACTTTTAATAGGAAGTGAAAACCTGAATAGATTAAAAAATTCACATATTATAGTTTTCGGTATTGGTGGTGTAGGTGGCTTTGCTACAGAAGCTCTAGTACGGGCAGGGATTGGTGAAATATCAATAGTTGATTTTGATACTGTTGATATTACAAATATTAATAGACAGATAATTGCTCTTCAAAGTACAGTTGGATTATTAAAAACAACAGTTATGAAAAAAAGATTATTGGATATAAATCCCAAATTAATTATACACGAATATCCTATTAAATTTTCTAAAGATAATATAGATATATTTTTTAAAGATAAAACTTATTCATATATAGTTGATGCTATTGATTTAGTTAGTTCTAAACTAGATCTAATATCTATTGCTAAGGAAAAAGAGATTCCTATTATCTCATCTATGGGAACAGGAAATAAACTTAATCCTACAATGTTAGAAGTGGCTGATATCAATAAAACATCTGTTTGTCCTCTAGCTAGAGTTATTAGAAAAGAACTAAAAAATAGAGGAATAAAAAAATTAAAGGTAGTTTACTCAAAAGAGGAACCTAAAAAGCCTGAAAATTTAAGTGGAAGCAGAGAGAAAAAGGTAAATGTAGGAAGTATATCTTTTGTACCATCAACAGCTGGATTAATACTTGCTAGTGAAGTTATTAAAGATATTTGTAATTTATAGGAGGAATAGAAGTGAAAAAAATAGGAGTGTTTTATGGTTCAACATCTGGAACAACTTTAGGTATTGTTGATGAAGTTGAATTTTATCTAAAAAAAATGGAGTATGATGTTATCAATGTGGCAGATGGAATAGCATCAATTGGTGATTATGAGAATCTTATCTTAATTACACCTACTTATGGAGTTGGAGAATTACAAGCTGATTGGGAAAATGTTTTTGATGAATTTTCAAAAGTAGATTTCTCTGGAAAAGTAGTTGGACTTATTGGTCTAGGAAACCAATATGCTTTTGGTGAATCATTTGTAGGAAGTATTAAAGTACTTTATGATGTTGTTACTAATAATGGTGGAAAAGTGGTTGGATTCACATCTACTGAGGGATACCACTATGAAGAGTCTGAAGCTGTAATTGGTGACCAATTTGTAGGATTAGCAATTGATGAGGGTAACCAAGGAGATCACACTCCTGATAAAATTAAAAGTTGGATAGAAGAGATTTTACCATCATTTAACTAATAATTTTAATAAAATACATTTATAAAAAGAAGTTGATTAACCTATAAAGTTAGTCAACTTCTTTAATTTGTAATTATTCACTTATAATTAGTATATTCCAGTTGATAGTACCTCTTTTTCTCCTATCTCTCTATCTAAAACCAGTGTTACTTCAACAGGATCTCCTACACCTAGCATCTCTCTTGTATTATCTGCTATCTCTGTAGCTAGTCTATCATACTCTTTTTTATTAAACTCTTTCCATCCACCATCACCTATTAATGACTCAACTTCTAATTTTACATATATTTTATCTCTAAATATTCCGACATCTATATCATCGAGTTTTAGTTTATTTTGCTGGAAGTCACTTAAAATACCGTATTTTAGTTCTAGTTTATCCTCTACATAATCATACTTATCATCTGCTACTCCCAAAGCTGAAATAATTAAAAATAAGCCAATTAAAATTTTTTTCACAGTTAATACCTCCTAGTTTTATCCTCTTCCTCCAAAATATTCTAGACAAAACTTTTAGTTATCCACTTTTTATTTCTCCATCTTATCAACATAGCTATCCCTCTAAACCATTCGTCAGCTGCATTAGCTATCCATATTCCAACCAATCCCCAACCTAGTTTTACACCAAATATATATGAAAAAGGAACTGCCACAATAAAAATAAAGATTATTCCCATAAACATAGGAAATTTTATATCTCCAGCTGCGTGTAGAGAGTTTATTATCACTATATTAAATACTCTTCCTACTTCTAACACTATCATCAATGGAAATATTTTTAAAGAAGCTTCTAAAATAGCTCTATCTTTTGTAAAAACTCCCATTATTTGATTTTTAAATAGCCAAGCTAAAACAGTTACTGAAAAAGCCAATACAATAGATAGTTTTAAGCTTTTTAAGCATTTACCATAAGCCTCTTCACTCTCTTTTGCCCCTACTAATTGCCCTACCTGTATAGCTGTCCCATGTCCTAAGGCTATTGAAAATGTCATCACAAAGTTAGCAATCAACATCAAATAAGTTCTAGAAGCTATTATAGTAGTTCCCATGGTATTTATCATTGACATTATCATCAACTGTCCTATATTCCAAGCCAAATTCTCTCCTGCAGTTGGTATCCCTATAGATAGAATATTTTTTATAACATGGAAGGGAAAGGGTTGTAGAAATTTCTTTCTAAATTTAAAATTACAGTTGTGGCTCATTACTAAAAAACCAACTATACAACCTATTGCACGTGAAACTACTGTTGATATTCCCACACCAGTTGGCCCCAATATAGGTACTCCAAACCAACCAAAAATAAACATACCATTTCCTAAGATATTTAATAAATTTACTCCCATATTTACATATAGCATCTGTTTTGGTTTTCCATGACTCTTCATAATAGCACCACAAGTTAGAGTTATCCCTTGGAAGATACATAACCCTCCAACTAATTTAAAATAGTTCTTTCCAACCTCTATCAACTCAAGTGGAAGTTTTATCTTCTCAAGTATTGTATTCCAAAATGTAAAGTATAAAATTCCCATAAATAATCCTAAAATTAAATTTACGACTAAAGAAACAGTTATTACTTCATGTACTCTTCTCTTATTTTTTGCCCCTATAAATTGAGCACATAAAATAGCTGTTGCTAAATTCACAAACCCGAAAATTACATTTTGAATATTTAAAACCTGACTTATTCCACCTACTGCTCCTACTGCTTTGTCACTATAGTGTCCTAACATTATTGTATCAACATTTCCAACTATTGTTACTAGTAGTAATTCAAAAAAAATAGGAATTGTCAATGACATTAATGATTTCACTTGTATCTTACCCATTCTTCCTCCAAAATCTAAATTTATGTATTTTTTATTCTATAATTTTTTTCAAAAAAAATCTAGTACATTTTTACATTTCTATTAAATATGATATAATAAAATAGTATAATATTTTTGATCAAGGAGTGAACTATGGAAATTATTAGTAAAGATAAACCGAAAGGAAAAACATATAGCATCAATAAAAAGATGAAAAAAGCTAAAAGACTAGAAGAGGAAAAAAAGTTTAAAAGACTTACTGAAAATAAAAGAAAAAATGCTGAAAATAGAAAAGAGAGAGCTATTGAAAAATTTGAAACTGAAAGAGCTACTGAAGTTCTTATCAAAGGATTTTCAAAGGGAATGCTAATAATCTCAATAGAGGGTAAAGAGGAGAAAAGAGCCCTTATTTACGATAAGAAAAAAGTTACAGCTAAAAATTTAGATAGTGAGATTGATAGTTTTGAAGTTAAACTTTATGGAAGTAATTGGAAAATCTCTATTTTACAAGGATACAAAGAGATTCGTGAACAGTTGATATTTGATTTGTGTGAAAAACTCTAACTATAAATAAGTTCTAGCACGTTAAAAAAATAGATAAAATAAAAAGTACTTTTGAAAGTACTTTTTATTTTTATCTCAAAGATTGTGAGGGGAGAGTGTAGAGAAATTTCTGTAAATTAAATAAATATTTCTTTTTAATAGCTTTCTATGATAAAATTTAAATATATCATAGAAGACTATTTTTTATGGAAAGAAAAAGAAGAAATTCTTTTAGATTAGGACTAACCTTAACTTTTTTAGACATATATTACCAACTTTCTTAAAATTAGTATTTGTTGATAATATATGTGAGTACTTTATTGGTATCATATCAGTTTAAATAGTCAGAGGAGTGTATTTCCAAGTGATACATCATTGTTAAAGACATTATATTTAGCAACCTTTGAAGCGATAAAGAAATGGACATCAAATTTAAGAAATTGTGGGAAAATATATGGAGAACTTCAAATAATGTATGAGGATAGACTTTTAGGGGAAGAGAATTAAAGAATAAATAGAAAAATCAAGGATAAAAAAATTTATCCTTGAGTGAAATAAATAAAATTATTATACTATCTTATCTTATAAATGAAATATTTTTTTAAAGATATTTTTTTTCTGAACTTTTTCATCTTCCTCAAGAAGATCATATGTATTTAATTCAACCTTACTTATAAATTCCTCCTGAGAATTTACTGCTTTATTTGATGAGTTAGAATTTTTCCTATACTCTCCATCTGGAGCTAAAATTCTTGCTTTTTGATTATCTTGTAAAATAACACCAATATGATAATTTAATCTCTCTCTTACTTCTTTATCTAAAATAGGACATCCTATCTCAACTCTATTTTCTGTATTTCTAGTCATCATATCTCCTGAAGATATATATATAACTTGTTCATTTAATTCTCCAAAACTATATATTCTGGAATGTTCTAAAAATCTTCCTACAACGCTAATTACCTTAATATTTTCTGTTTTTCCAACAATACCTGGTATTATGCAACATATTCCTCTTATGATCAAAGTTATCTTAACACCAAAATTAGAGGCTTCTACCATTTTATTTATTATTTCGTTATCTGTAAATGAATTACATTTTATAACAACAGTTCCTTTTCCTCCGTTTTTTACTTTTTCTATTTCTTGATCAATATTTTTTAAAATATTCTGTTTGAAACTTGAAGGAGCTACCCATAATTTTTTATAAACCCCTCTTAAGTTTCCTAAGGACATATTTTTAAAAAATACATCTGCATCTCTTCCTATCTCTTCATCTGATGTTATTAGAGAGTAATCAGTATAAAGCATTGAAGTTTTTTCATTATAATTTCCTGTTCCTATCTGAGTTATATATTTTATCTCTTTATCTTTTTTATATGTTATCAAACAGATTTTCGAATGAACTTTAAATCCTTCCATTCCATATATAACTCGACAACCTGCCTCTTCCAATTTTTGTGCCCATTCTATATTATTTGATTCATCAAATCTTGCTCTAAGCTCCATCAACACTGTCACTTCTTTTCCATTTTCAACAGCATTTATCAAATATTCAGCTATTTTAGAATTTTTAGAAATACGATAAAGCGTTATTTTTATAGATTGAATATCTTCTCTTTCTGAAGCCTCTTTTACTAAACTTAAAAATGGTTTCATGCTTTCAAAAGGATAAAAAAGAAAAAGATCCTTTTTATTAACATAATTTATTACACTTTTTCTTTTTTCTACAATTGGGTGAACAATAGGGGAAAAAGGATTATAAGATAATTTTATAATTTTTTTCTGAGATAAATTATTACTCAAATTAGATAAATAACTCAATTCTATTGGACACTCAGAAAAAAATATCTGCTTTTTACTTAAATTTAATCTTTTCAATAATGGACTTAAAAATTTATCACTTATCTGTGATTGAACTTCCATTCTCAAGGGTTCTAACTTATTTCTCCTTTTTATTATCTGTTTCATATATTGTCTATAATCAATATTCTCATCATAATTCTCCATATCTGTTTCAATATCCATATTTCTTGTAATTCTCATAATAGAACTCTCTTTTATTCTATACATTGAAAAAATATTTTTTGTAAAATAAAGGATAAGTTCTTCCAATAAAATATACTTCCCTTCTTTTGTATTAAGCATAATAATTCTTTCAATATTTTCTGGCACTGGTATCATTCCTAAAACTTCTAACTCTTTAACCTCCAAATACACTATTATATTTAATTTTTTATTTAATATAAAAGGAAAGGGGTGCCACGTATCTATTATCAATGGGGATAAAAATGGATAAACATTTTCATAAAAATATTTTTCTAAATAATCAATCTCTTTTTTTGAAAGATTATTTATCTTTTCTTTTCTAATTCCCTCTTTTTTTAAATTTTCCATTAACTCTTTATAAATTTTATCTTTTACTTTATAAAGTTCTCTTACCTTTTTATATATCTCTTCCAATTGCTCTTGTGCTGTCATTCCAGTTCTACTATCTTTATACTCTGGAACATATTTTACATAATCCAACATTGTTCCTACTCTTATCATAAAAAATTCATCTAAATTGCTCTCAAAAATTGATAAAAATTTTAATTGTTCAAGAAGAGGATTCTCTTTTGATATTGCCTCTTCTAAAACTCTTTCATTAAATTTTAACCATGAAATCTCTCTATTTTCTATATAATTTGGCTTAATCAATTTCTATCCCTTCTTTATCTTTGTTTACAACTCTATCTATAAAGTATCCCTCTCTCACACCACTTTTACTCACAATAACTTTTTCTATTCTAAATTTATCAATTATTTCTCTTAGTATAACTACACCACCTGCAAATGAAAAGATTCGTTCTGGTATAATTTTATATAACTCTTTTTTCTCTTTACAATGACTTTCTTTTTTTAAAATACTCATCATTTCATACAAGTCTTCTACAAAAAAAGAACCATTATCTAAAGGAAGTGATTTCGTTTCTTTTATAACATTCATACAAGCTCTTGCTGTTCCCCCTATTGCAAACAGATACTTATAATCTTTATCATTTTCCCATTCAATCTCTTCTAATGCTTCTCTTATATATTTTCTCATATTTTTTATTTCTTTTTCATCTGGAACTATTGATTTAACAAATTTATTTTGGAGATTTAAGGCTCCGATAGAGATACTTTTTAGTAACTCTATCTTACCTTCATTAAAAATTACTATCTCAGTACTTCCTCCACCAATATCTATTAAAATTCCTTTATCTAGTTTTAATTCTGAATTTGCTCCTACAAAATCTAATCTAGCCTCCTCTTCTCCCAAGATAATCTCTGGCTTCATACCAGTTGTATTTTCAATTTCCTTTAATACATCATCAGAATTTGAAATATTTCTAAGTGAAGCAGTAGCAAAAACATAGTATTCTTCTAATTCAAATCTCTCTAAAATTATTTTCAATTTTTTCAAAGCTCTACATACTCTATCTATTCCAATTGCTGATAACTCTCCCTTTTTTATATAACTTGCTAATCCTAATATTATTTTTTTATTTGTTATCAATTTTATTTTATTCAAACTCTTATCATATTTATAAATTGAGAGTCTCACTGTATTTGACCCAATATCTATTACACCTTGTACCATCTTTTTCCCTCCTATACAATATTATCTTTAATAATATATTACCAATGTTAATATAGTTATAATTTCTTGTAAAATTTATGTAAATAATTTTTAACTATCAAAATTCATTGGAATATTTTACTAAAATAAAACAATAAGAAGCCATTAGATCATCTAATGGCTTCTTATTGTTTGTTATCTAATATATAAAATATTTTGGGGAAAGATTTATTATGTATTAATAATAACATAGAATTATGTCAAAATTATTACAAAATTATTAAATTATTCTTCACCATTTTTCTTTTCAAAGCTAATTAATATTGGAGATCCATCAAATCCAAAAGCTTCTCTAAATTTATTCTCTATATATCTAGCATATGAGAAGTGTATCAGTTCTGGATAGTTACAGAATAATGCAAATCTTGGTGGAGCAACTGATACTTGTGTTGCATAGTTAATTTTAACTACTCTTCCCTTTCTAGTTGGTGGGTTATTCATAAGTACAGCTTCTTTTAATACTGTATTTAAGATACCTGTAGATATTCTCTTGTTATACTCTTCAAAGATTGTATCTGCTATCTCTAATAATTTTGTTGTTCTTTGACCTGTTAAAGCTGATACAAACTCTATTGGAGCATATGATAAAAATGGAAGTTCTGCATAAAGTTTCTCTCTCATCTTCTCCATTGTATTTCCTTTTTTATCGACTAAATCCCATTTATTAACAACTATAATTATAGGTTTTAACTCTTCTGCAGCTATTCCTGCTATTCTCTTATCTTGTTCACTCAGTCCCTCTTTTCCATCTAACATAAGTAAACAAACATCTGCTCTTTTTATTGTTTTTATAGCTCTAAGTACTGAATAATACTCTAAGCTCTCTTCAACTTTTGATTTTCTTCTGATACCAGCTGTATCTATTATCATATATTTTTTCTCATCAAACTCAACAATTGTATCTATTGCATCTCTTGTTGTACCAGCAATATCACTTACTATTGTTCTCTCTTCTCCAGAAAGTCTGTTTACTAATGATGATTTTCCAGCATTAGGTTTTCCTATAATAGCAAGTTTTAAAACATCTTCCTCATCTTCAGGAATATCAATTTTTTTAATTGTGTCAGTTACCATATCCAACATATCTCCAAGGTTTACCTTGTGTCCCCCAGAAATAGGTATTAGATGTTCAAATCCTAGAGCCCAGAAATCATAAACATCATCTTGTTGCTCTAAGAAGTTATCAATCTTATTTACACATAAGATGATTGGTTTATTCTTCTTTCTTAAAATATAGGCAATCTCTTCATCTAAAGGATTTACCCCACACTTTCCATCTACAACAAATAAAATTACATCAGCTTCATTCATAGCAACTTCAGCTTGTTGTTTTATCTTTGTCATCATAAAATCATTATTTCTTGGCTCAAGTCCTCCAGTATCAACTACTACAAACTCTGTCCCATTCCATTCTGTCTCTCTATACAGTCTATCTCTTGTTACACCTGGCATATCATCTACTATAGCCACTCTATCTCCTACCAGATTATTAAATAATGTTGATTTTCCAACATTTGGTCTTCCAACTATTGCAACAATAGGCTTCATTTTTTACCTCCCTATCTTTCTATTATAATTTTTTTTATTTTTATTATTAGTATTTCCATTTTTTAATTTCGAACTTTTTTCTTGAACAACTACTATATCTTTCTGCTTCTGTTTCTTCCCATTATCCTTTTCAACATACATTTTTTTCATTGTAAATGGATTTATCTCTGTATAATACATGAGTGTAGAGTATGTTGAAGGAGTCGGTGTAAATATCTGTACCTGCTCAGGGTTTACTCTCAATTCTGCAGATGCAAATCTCTTTAAGTCTAACATATCTTTTTCTGTACAACCTGGGTGTGCTGCTATTAGATAATAAGTCAAAAACTGTTTCAAGCCATACTTCTCATTAATCTTGTAAAATCTCTCTTTAAAATCCTTTAAAAGTGTTTTCCCCTGTTTTCCCATAAGAGAAAGTACCTTATCTTCAGTGTGTTCTGGAGCTATTTTCATCTGCCCAGATACATGATCCTTTATTATATCCTCTAAATACAACTGTCCACATTTTTTATCATCTAAAATCATATCATATCTTATTCCAGATGCAATAAATATTTTCTTTATCTTATCTATTTTCTTTAATCTATTCAACAGATCAACTTGCTTACTATGATCTATTTTTAATGCCGGACATTTTTGTGGATATAGGCATCTCCTATCCTGACAAGCTCCTAACTTCAGTTTTTTACTACATTCCACTTGATACATATTAGCTGTAGGTCCTCCCACATCTGCTATATATCCTTTAAACTTTGGTGCTCCTGATATTTTCTTTATCTCTTCGACAATAGAATCCTCACTTCTTGAGATTACAGTACGACCTTGGTGAATTGCTATTGCACAGAAATTACACTCACCATAACAACCTCTATGAGTTGTTACAGAGTTTCTTATTGTATCTAGTGCTCTCACATCACCCATTTTTTTATAGTAAGGGTGTACCTCTCTTTCAAATTCCATTGAATAGATATCATCTAACTCTTGTGAAGAGAAGTTTTCACTCGGTGGATTTTGAATCAAATATCTATCTCCACATTTTTGATAAATTCCCTTAGCAGTTATAGGATCACAATTTCTATAAAAAATATTAAAAGCTTCTATAAATTTTAATTTATCTTCTAAACACTCTTCGTGGCTTGGTAGTTGTAAGTAACTATCCTTTTTATCTTTGGCTATATAACACAACCCTTTTATATTTCTCCATTCTCTTCCACCCTTTAAGGCTTTAGCTAGGGCTAACATAGATTTCTCTCCCATTCCATAAGATAGAATATCTGCCTTAGCATCAAATATAACAGGTCTTCTCAAATTATTACTCCAATAATCATAGTGAGTAATTCTTCTCAAACTAGCCTCTATTCCACTTATTACAATTGGTATATCTGAATTTTTGAAATATCTTTTTACTAAATTTGTATAAGCTATTACTGCTCTGTCTGGTCTTCTATTATTCTCTCCACCAGGAGTAAAATCATCTTGTTTTCTCTTCTTCTTAGTAGCTGTATAGTTAGCCACCATTGAATCTACACAACCCCCTGATATTGCCCAATATAATCTAGGTTGTCCCAATCTCTTTATATCTACATCACTATTTATATCTGGTTGAGCTATTATTCCAACTCTAAAACCATTTTTTACTAACCATTTTCCTATGACAGCACTTCCATTGTAAGAGCTATCTATATATGTATCCCCTGATACTAATATTATATCTAATTCTTCCCATCCTATTTTTTTTACCTCTTCCATTGTAGTAGGCAAAAACATAACATCACCTATTCCTTTATAATTTACCCTTTATTTTACCATATTTTATAAAAATTTACGAATTTTTTTTATAAAATAAAAGGGGCTGTTGCAAACTGATGGTTTTTAAATATCAGTTGCAACGCCTTTTTCTTTTTTTGCAAAAAAATAGAAATCATTTAATTGATTTCCTAGGTTTTTAATTTCTTAATTTAAATTTTGGCAGCACAAAAA
>NZ_JAGIRL010000036.1 GCF_019012925.1 Fusobacterium sp. | reverse complement strand
ATTCTTTATCCCCTCTAGAACGTCTTCCCATATAGCCAATATTAAATTCTTCTCCATATCTCTTTAGTAGATTATTGTGTAATGCTTGTCTTGCTTCTTCCTCTGTTACTCTTCCACAGGCTGTTAATAAAAGTAATATTGAAACTATTAATATTCGTCTAAACTTCCTCATAATTTCCCTTTCAATTTTTAATACTGGTAATACATTTTCTCTAAATAATTCTTTCAACTTCTTGCCATAAAACTTGTTAGCTGATTCATTAAGTAGTACACCTCCATAGTTATCTCCTATATCTAATCCTACTCCTTTTATTTCTGCAAATCCTCTTCCCTAATAAATTGTAAATTCTTCTCCTTTATTTTAATAAAATAGCTATTGTTGCAATATAGATAATATCTCCACTTTTAATTCATTAAAGATTCTCATATATCCCTCTCCATTTTTTATATTAAATATCAATTTTAATCTTATTATATTATTAAAAATCTATTTATTCAATAGTAGAATTTTTTATTATTATTAAGAACATAAAGTATTAACAAATTTATAAATTTTATTATATTTAAGTTGATAATTATTATAAACTACCCATCTATTATTTTGAACACCTTTCGCCAAACGAAGAGGCAGGTTATTTAGCTTTACAAATGGCATTAATGAAGATATTGTATTTATAATAAATTGGAATATGCAAGAGCTTGGTATTTAATTAGAGAACAATTTGCACTAAAATATAAAAAGAGACTGAAAAATATCTAAATTCTTCAGTCTCAATAAATTATTTAATTCTACTAGTCAAGAGAGTAAATACACAAGATTATTTACACTCTCTAAAGAGGTACAAAAGTGTGTAGTGTATCTCTTTTCTTCTATAAAATTATTAATGTTTGCACTCTTTTTTAAAGTTTAACTTCATTCTCTTTGTTCTCAATTTAGCTTCTTCAGTTGCCATCTCTATGTTTAATTTCTCTATCTTTTCCCAATCTGGATTTTCATTTAATAACTCTTTTCTTATCTCTAATTTCTTAGTCTCTATAATTGTTCTTGCTTCAACTGTTTCTGGATCACTTCTATGGTGTCCCATCTTTTGCATTTTATGTATATGTCTTGGAATTATCTCTCTCTCAGTTTCCACAATATTATCTTTAGCAAAACTTATTACATTTATTGTTAATATCATCATCAATATTCCTAATAATCTTTTCACTATCTATCACCTCTTGAAATAAGTATACCTTTTATTTATGACTTAAATATGTCAAACTAAAAATAAATTTCTCTTCTTCTATTTTTATATCAAATGGAATACTATGAAGCTCTAAGATTTTTTTAATAAGTGAAAGTCCCAATCCGTGACCATCAATCTTTAATTCAGTAGCATTTTCTCCTCTGGCAAACGGTTGTAATAGATTCTCCTCACTTAGATTTTCCCTTATCAATGTTAGATTTTCAAATCTAACACAATCTCCATCTTGATATATCTTTATCTCACTCTCTTCTGGTGAGTATTTTAAAGCATTTTGAACAATATTGTCAATTGCTATCTGAATGAACTTTTTATTCCCTTCTAACATCACGCTTTCTAACTCTATATTCCATTGAATATCCTTTTGCAACTCCAAAAACTCATATTTCTCAATACTATTTTTTATTATTAGTTTTAAATCTAAATCCTCCTTATCTATTTTTAAACCTACAGAGGATAACCTAGATAGTAAAAGTAGTGATTGAACTAGTTCATTCATATTATTACTCTCTTTTAATATAGCCTTGTAATATCTCCTCTGCTCCTCCTCACTCTTCAGACTTCCTTTCAATAAATATTGTGCATGAGAATTTATAACAGAGATAGGTGTTTTTAACTCATGTGAAGCATTGGAAACAAAGGATTTTAAGTTATCTATTGATAATGAGAGACTTCTTGACATAGTATTTATATTCTCACTTAGCTCTAACAATTCATCACTTGTATTGACTACTGCTTTTTCGGAAAAATCTAGCTTTGTAATTTTTTTTGCAACCCTATTTAACTCATATATATTTTTTGTGATCTTTTTTGCAAATATCCTACTTATAATTATACTTAAGATCAATGTTATTACTAAGGTGATTAAATTTAGAAAATATACCTCATGTCTATGCATACTCATAACAGATAGTGATGTGCTTAAAAACAGAGTTTTCTCTGGAGATAATTTCTCCTTATATACCAGTAACATTACATGTCCCTGTTCAAGATTGTTAATATGAAATCCATCTTTTATATCATCAAAATTATCCTTATACTCTATTCCATAAAAAGAGTCATAGTAATTGTTATTTGAAATATATATATCTATCCCTTGAGTGTTTCTAATATCTTCAACATAGTCTTCCAATATTTTTTCATCAATCATCAATCTTTTTACTGTTGGAACTATCTTTTTTATCTCACTCTTTTTTCTAGCTATATAAAATGAATCTGCCACAAAAACACTAAAAACATAACTAAGTGTCACTGTAAATATAACTAAAAATATTGAAAAAATAAATATTTTTCTAAATAGATTAATTCTTATTCTCATCAAAGCTATACCCCATACCTCTCACTGTTTTCAACAGATAGCTATACTTGTCCATCTTTTTTCTAACTCTCTTTACCAAGGTATCTACTACTCTATCATCTCCATCAAAGTCAAAACCCCATACCTCATTCAAAAGATACTCTCTTGAAAATATTATTCCCTTATTTTTTATCATATACTCTAAAAATTGTATCTCTCTCCTTGTAAGTTCAATACTACTATTTTCAATGATTATCTCACCTTTTTTAGCATCAAATGAAAAATCTTCAAATTTATATATACTTACATCATCTAACTTCAACAGCTTTTTTACTTTTAAAGTTAAAATCTTCAAATTAAATGGCTTAGTAATATAGTCATCTGCTCCTAGATCAAGTCCTCTATACTCATCTTCATCTGAATCTCTAGCTGTCATCATAAGTATTGGTAGTGTTGAAACCTTTCTTATCTCTTTACAAACTTCCCAACCTGTCTTTTTAGGAAGATTTATATCCAAAAGAACCAATTGAGGACTCTCTAAATAAAACTTTTCTATCCCCTCTTCTCCATTATAAGCTACAACAACACTAAAACCTTCCTGTTTAAAGTTATCCTGTAAAACATTTATTAAACTTTTTTCATCTTCTATTATCAATATCTTTCTCTTCATCAATTCCCCTTTCAATCTATAAAACTATTGAAAATGATAGTGTTCATCAGTTAGATGGAGAACATGTCTATATCTGTGTCTCAATGAAAAATATATACAAGCTATGAGTATATATCCAAACCCAGCTATTATAAACACCTTATCCCTTAATAAATAATAGAACTCTATCCCAAAAAAACTTCCCAATAAAAATACCAACACTGTAACTATACAGAAGTAAACCTTCCATTTATCCTGTTTTTTCCCCTTCAAACAGTGCCCTATATACACTCCAGTATCTGTTAGATTCCCACTTATATGACTTGTTCTTACAACAACTCCCTTATATGATATAAAGAGCCCATTTTGAACTCCTATCATAAATGGTAGATAGTAAAAGAAGATCCAAGTATCTTTTACTGTTGCATAGAGTAGTAATAATCCACATCCCAATGTAAACATTGAATATCCATAACGTCTCTTTAGATTGAACTCTCTTCCATCAACCAAATATCCTGAGATAGTAGAACCAAAAACAAAAGCTATTATAATGGACATAATTTTAAATACCTCTAAAAAATTCCCATCTCCTATATTGATAGCAGCTTTTGATACATGCCCTGTAAAATGTGAAACTGTATAGGAATACTTTGCAATACTTATAGTATTTATAAATCCCCCCAAAAAACATAACATATAGATCCAATTTAATAAAAGTCTATGTAAAACCTTCATTTTTTCCCCCTAAATTATTGGTATACATAAGAAATCATACCCTTTTTTTTAGAAAATTTCAAGTATATATTATACTCTTATCATAAAATTCTATTTTTAAAAAGAAATGAGAAAAAAATAGATCTATGGTATAATACTCTCAATGAGAGAGGAGGAATAGTATATGAATTTAAATACCAAACAATTTGAAGCTGTCACTACTACAGAAGGTCCACTTCTTCTTATCTCTGGACCTGGTTCTGGAAAAACTAGAACACTGGTAGAAAGAACTATATATCTTCTGACTGAAAAAAAAGTTAAACCTGAAAATATTTTTCTCTCTACCTTTACAGAAAAGGCTGCTAGAGAATTGATTACAAGAATATCCGAACGATTGAAAGAGTTGGGACACAAGATAAATCTATATGAGATGTATATTGGAACACTACACTCAATATTTTTAAGACTCATTGATGAAAATATTGAATACTCTTTCTTTAGATCAGGGTATAGAGTATTAGATGATGTTGACCAACAATTTTTTATATATAGTAGAATTAAAAATTTTAGTGAGTTAGAGGGGTATCGTGAATTTTTTAGAGATATTCCTGCTAATAACAGTTGGGAGAGAAGTCAAAAGATATTATTCTGGTTAAATAAAATCAATGAAGAGGGAAGAAGATTAGATAATCTCAAAACTGAAAATAAAAAAATCCTATTTTTAAAGAGTGCTCATAAGAGATATCACGAGATGCTAGTAGAAGAGAATATCATAGATTTTACAACTATTCAAAGAGAGATGTATAGAATACTTCACAATGAAGATGTTCTCGAAAAATTAAAAAATAAAATGCACTACATAATGATAGATGAATATCAAGATACCAATAGTATCCAAGAAAAAATAATCTTTTTGCTTGGTGAAAAATATAAAAATATCTGTGTTGTAGGTGATGATGATCAAGGAATTTATCGTTTTAGAGGAGCTTCCATTAAAAACATTCTCCAATTTCCTGAGAGATTTGAACAGGGAGTGTGTAAAAAAATAAATTTAGATATCAATTATCGTTCACACGAAGATATTATTAGACTTTGTAACAGGTGGATAAATCTCATCAATTGGAGAGAGTTCCGTTTTAGAAAGGACATTGTCCCTCCTACTGATAGCTCTTTTCCAGACTATAGTGGAGTAGTCAGAATAGGTGGAGACTCTGAAAAAAAATGGAAGGATAATATATATAAATTTATTAAAAATTTAAAAACTACAAATAAGATTGAAGACTATAGTCAAGTAGCATTTCTTTTTAGAAGTGTTCAATCATCCAATGTAAAAGAGCTAAAAAAACATCTAGAAAGTTTAGGTATTCCTATATACTCACCTAGATCAAAAGATTTCTTTGATAGATCAGAGATAAAATTGGTAATTGGGGCTCTTTTAGTATATTTTCCACACTGTAAATATCTAATACTTGATGAGGTACAAAATCGTGGAAATAGAATTTTTGATTACTATAAAGAGTGTCTTACTCTTCTTAAAAAAGTTATAAAAAATGATGAAGAACTCTATAGTTGGTTAGTTGAAAAAAGAAAAGAGAACTCATATGAAACGACTCTTTTTATTCCAAGTTTTAGAAAAATATTTTACTCTCTTCTCCAATTTGATACTTTTAAAAACTTTATTAAAATTGATATCAACAATGTAAAAGAGGGAAGAGAGACTTACAACTTAGGAGTTTTTTCTGAACTCTTAGAAAAATTTGAAAGATTATCAAAGGTTGAAGATATTCAAAAAGATGATGTTGAAAAAGTTATAAAATACTTTTTCAATGTTTATTTAAAAAATCTCTACCATAAAAAAATTGATGAATATGAAAATAAAGAGGAGTTTCCTTTAGGAGCAATTCCATTTTTAACTTTTCATCAAGCTAAGGGTCTTGAATTTCCCATTGTTATTGTAGGCTCTTTAGATTCAACTCCAGCTTTCAAGGAGAGAACTGAAGAGGACGTACTATCTGAACTTTTGAGATTAGATGATAATTTTGAACCTAGAGATAAGAAGAGTGAGTTTGATTTTTGGAGAATATACTATACAGCCTTTTCTCGTGCTCAAAATCTTCTAGTTCTTACTAGCATAGAGAATAGATCTGGAAAAAATGAACTTCCTTCACGAACTTTTAGATCTATCTATGAATCAATTCCATATGTTACTGATGAAAAATTTAAATTGGAAAACTTGAATGTTGAAACTTTAAAAAAAGTTGAGATAAAACCACTTCTATCTTATACTGGGCATATTCTTCTCTATGATTTTTGCCCTTTAAAATATAGATTTATTAAGGATTTTAAATTTAAACCTTTCTATTCTAAGGACACTTTTTATGGAATTTTTGTACATAGGGTAATTGAAAAGGTTCACAGAGATTTTCTAGCAAATCTTTTTGATAATAATTTAGAGGAGATTATCAACGATATTGGTAACTCTTTAGAAAAAGAACTTAAAACCAACTTCCCAGCAGAGATTCGTGAAAAAGTTAGATACCATATTAGTAACTATCTTGAAAATAGCAATTTAGAAGATATCGTTGCCACTGAATTTGAAGCATACAGTATTGAAAAAAACTATATTATGATTGGTACTTTGGATCTTGTTAAAAAAACTCCTTTGGGAATAGAGATTATTGATTTTAAAACAGGTAAATTTGATAAAAGTAGATTTGAAATCTATAAACATCAATTGGAGATCTATGCTTATCTTTTAAAGGACAAATACTCCTTAGAAAACATTAAGGCATCTCTCTATTATATTGATGAGGAAAATTCTAAAATTGAGATTGATTTAGATAGTTCTAACATTGAAAAAAGTGTTGAAAAATTTGATATAATCGCATCTGAACTTTTAAAGAAAAATTTTCCGCCAAGAAAATTTGATGATAAATGTTCTAAATGTGAGTTTAATTATTATTGTATGATTAAGGAGGAATCTTGAAGCAAAATTATGATTTACTAATGGAAAAGGAGATAGAAAAAATAGAAAAATTGGAAAGAAAACCAAAACTTCTTCTGCACTCTTGTTGTGCTCCTTGTAGTTGTGCTGTAATAGAGTATCTTTTAAAATATTTCCATATTACAATATTTTTCTATAATCCTAACATTACATTTGAAGATGAATATACTAAAAGATTGGAGGAACAAAAAAAATATCTAGAAGAGAGAAACTACCCTATTGAAGTTATTGAGGGAAGGTATAGTCCTCGAGAGGATTTTTTTGAAAAAGTCAAGGGATTAGAGAAAGCCAAAGAGGGAGGAGAAAGATGTTTTAGTTGTTATGGTCTGCGTTTGGAAGAAACTGCCTTAAAAGCTAAAGAGCTTGAATTTGACTATTTTTCTACAGCTCTTAGTATCAGCCCTATGAAAAACTCTCAATGGATAAATGAACTTGGAGAAAGTTTAGGTGAAAAATACCAAGTTAAATTTTTAAATGGAGATTTTAAAAAGAAAAATCGTTATGCCCAGTCTGTAAATATCTCTAAAGAGTATAATCTCTATAGACAAGATTACTGTGGTTGTGTCTTTTCAAAAATGGAAAGAGAGGAGTATAAAAAGATCAAAGAATCATCTCAAACAACAGTTTAAATAGAAATTAGAGTAGCTTAGGTTTTTACTTAAGCTACTCTCTATTACTAATCTATTTTATCTCATAACCAGCTTCTCTTATCTTCTCTAACACTCTATCTCTATGTTGGATATCACTACACTCCATAACCAATGTTACCTCTTGCATAGTTATTCCTAAATCACCATTATACATACTTTGAGTTATATGTAACACATTGGCTCTATTAGCTGTAAGTAGTCCTAAAAGTTTTTCTATCTCTCCAAATCTATCGTGTACCTTTACTTTGAATTGATATCTTCTACCCTTATTTATCAAGGCTCTATTTAAAACTCTTTCAACTAAGTTTATATCTATATTTCCTCCAGATACAACTGCACAAGTTTTTTTATTTTTACAATCTATTTTTCCAGCTAAGATTGCTGCTAGTGGTGTAGCTCCTGCTCCCTCTGCTACAACTTTACTCTTCTCCATCAAGAATAGTATTGCTTCTGCTATCTCAGCTTCTGAAACTGTAACTACTTTATCTACATATTTTTTTACTAACTCTAATGTTTTACAACCAACTTTTTTTACTGCTATTCCATCTGCAATTGTAGGTTGAGCACAAACTTCACAACACTCACCTTTGTTAAGAGCTTCTGTCATTGAAGCTGCATTTTCTGACTCTACACCTATTACTCTTATATTTGGATTAAGAGATTTCACTGCTGTTGCTATTCCAGCTAAGATACCTCCTCCTCCTATTGGAACTAATACTGTATCTATATCATTTGCATCTTCTAATATTTCAAGTCCTATTGTTCCCTGTCCAGCTATTACATCATCATCATCAAATGGGTGTAAAAATACTGCACCTGTTTCTTTTTGTATCTCACAAGCTTTTGCAAAAGCATCATCATAAACACTTCCATGTAATACAACTTGCCCACCATACCCTTTAGTTGCTGCTACTTTTGCTATTGGTGCTGTCTCAGGCATAACAATTGTGGCTTTTATTCCTTGAGCTGTTGCTCCTAAAGCTATTCCTTGAGCATGATTTCCAGCTGAAGATGCTATTACTCCTCTTTTTTTCTCCTCTTCAGTCAAATTAGCTATTCTGTTTAAAGCTCCTCTCACTTTAAAAGATCCTGTTTTTTGTAGGTTTTCTAATTTAAAAAATACCTTTCCACCAAACTCTTCTTCTAATGTTGGACACTCTATTAAAGGTGTTCTTTTTATTGAGTTTTCTATCGTTTCTTTTGCTTTTTTAATTCTTTCTAAAGTTACAGTCATTTTTACTCCTCCTCAAAGAATAAGTTTGCTTTGTAATATAATTATAAACTTATAATTCATTTTAGTCAAATTTCGTACTATTTTTTATAAAAAAAATTCTTTGTTTTGTAGAGTTAAAATATATTTTATTAATTATTATACTAGCATATATTTATTTATATATATTGATTTGTTTGTGAATAAAACTTAGTTGTTTTCAGTTTAAAGAAAATTAAAATAAATGTAGATTTATTCTCTTTTATTTTTCTTTTTTTATATACTCGCTATTTAAATAAATAATATTTATTTTTAATTAAAAAAAACTACCAATAAATTTTATTTTTACTGGTAGTATTTTATTAATAATTTATCAAATTTTTTACTCTCTACAAATTCCTTGCTCTTTTGCTAGTTTTTCTACTGCACTCGCAACAGCTTCTGAAACTCTTTTATCAAAAGGATCTGGAATAATATAGTTTTTCTCTAACTCCTCATCTTTTATCAATGATGCTAAACCTTTAGCTGCAGCTATTTTCATCTCTTCAGTTATTTTTTTAGATTTTGCTCTCAATGCACCCTTAAATAATCCTGGGAATACTAAAACGTTATTGATTTGGTTTGGATAGTCAGATCTTCCTGTTCCTACTATTGCTGCCCCAGCCTCTAAAGCATCCTCTGGCATAATTTCTGGTGTAGGATTTGCCATAGCAAAAACGATAGCATCTCTATTCATAGTTCTCACCATATCTTTTGTCAATACATTTGGAGCTGATACTCCTACAAATACATCTGCACCTACTATTGCTTCTGCAAGTCCACCACTTATATCTTGTGAGTTTGTAATCTCAGCCAACTCTTTTTTAGAGAAGTCATACTTATCTTTTTCACTTCTTCTTAAAATTCCAACTCTATCTACAGCTATTATCTCTTTTGCACCTAATTTTTTTATCAATTTTATTATAGAACTTCCAGCTGCTCCAGCTCCATTTACAACTACTTTTATATCCTCAATCTTTTTATTTACAACTTTTAAGGCATTTATAACTCCAGCTGCAACAACTATAGCTGTTCCGTGTTGGTCATCATGGAATACAGGTATATCTAATTCAGCTTTTAATCTTGTCTCTATCTCAATACATCTTGGGGCAGAAATATCCTCTAAATTTATTCCCCCTAGACCTGGTGCTATTAGTTTAACTGTTCTTATTATCTCTTCAGGATCTTTAGTATTTAAACAAATTGGAATAGCATCAACATCTCCAAACTCTTTAAATAGCACACATTTTCCCTCCATTACAGGAAGTGCAGCCTCTGGTCCAATATCTCCCAATCCTAATACAGCAGTTCCATCTGTAACTACCGCTACTAAATTTCCTTTTCCTGTATATTTATATACATCCTCTTTATTTGCTGCTATTTTTCTACAAGGTTCTGCTACTCCTGGAGAGTATGCTAAGCTTAAATCCTCTCTATTTTCTACTTTAACTTTAGAAACTACTGATAATTTACCTTTATTTTGTTCATGTAGTTCTAGTGCTCTCTCATATACATCTGCCATTTTCATTCCTCCAGTTAGATTTTTTTCCTTACATTCTCATTATATTCCTTTTCATAAAATAAGTAAAGGATTTTGTGTATTATTTTTGTAGCAAATAACTATTACAGTACATTATTTTCTCAAGATATTTTTTTGAAAAAATTTTTTTAATATTTTATCATTCCACCACCTAATACAAAATCTCCAGAATAAATAACTAAATGCTGACCAGGGGCATTTTGTACATTATCTACATTATATTCAAAATATACTTTACCTTCCTCTTCTACTATCATTCCCAAAGCCCCTATACTTGAAAATCTTGGTCTACCTGTTAACTCTTTTCCAACTAACTCTTCTAGTGGAACGGCAAATTTACACTCCACTAGCTCAACTCTCTTCTTGGCTAGTTCCTCATACTCACCTAAAACAATCTCATTTCTCTCTGGTATTATCTGGGTAATAAAATAGGCTCTTGGTAATTTTAGATCTAAGCCTCTTCTCTGACCAATTGTATAGAGTTGATAACCTTGATGTTCTCCCATCTTCTTACCACTGCTATCTACAAAATCTCCCTTTTTTATCTCATCTTTCAAATTAGCTCTTAAAAAATCTATATATCCAGCCTTAGCAAAACAAATTCCTTGACTATCCTTTTTATCATGTATCTCTAAATTTATACTTTTACCAATCTCTCTTATCTCACTTTTTGTATATTTAAACAGAGGAAATAAAAGTCTTTCTATCCTCTCTCCTGTAAGTCTATATAGCATATAGCTTTGGTCTTTTTTTATATCCTCAGCTCTTTTTAATAGTACTCTTTTATACTCATCATTAAACTCTGTTGAGCAATAGTGACCTGTAGCTATGTAGTAAGCTCCCTCTTCCTCTGCTATATCAAAGAGTATCTTCATCTTTACTCTCTCATCACATATAACACAAGGCGAGGGTGTTATCCCGCTAGAATAACCTCTTAAAAAGTCATCTATTACCTCTTTTTGAAAAATCTCTTCTATATCTATAACTCTATGCTTTATATTAAAAAATTCAGCAACTTTTTGTGCTGCTTGAATCTCATATTTCAAAGAATCCTCTTTTTTATGATTAAGTGTTACCCCAATAACCTCATATCCCTCCTGTAACAATAAATGTACAGATACTGAGGAATCTATTCCACCACTCATACCTATAACTACTCTATTTCTATCCATTAGCACCTCTTTATTTTTTTATATGTATCTCTCCTATATCAAATTTTAAACTCTCTCCAGCTATATTAACAGAAAGCTTTCCATCTCTATCTATTCCTGTGGCAATACCTACTCCAAGAGATTTCCCATCGTTTATTACCTCTATCTGTCTATTTAACAGATAATCATAATGCTCTATCTCCTTTAAAATCTCTGTCCACTCTTTTTCCAAATAAAGTTTAAACTCATTTATTATGCAATAGATAACATCATCAATAATATAGTGTCTATTTGTAACTTTTTTTAGAGAGATAGCACTCTCTTGAGCATATCCAAAATCCAAATTATTAATATTGATACCTATACCAATTATAAAAAAATCATCTATTTTCTCTACTAAAACACCACTCAATTTCTTATCTTCTAAATATATATCATTTGTCCATTTAAACTTATAGTCTAAATCCTCTATTTTTTTTAAAGCTGATAAAATAGATATTCCAACTATTAAGGGAAGTCTCTTGTACTCCTCTATCTCTTTGCTCCTATCCTCTTGTAAAGCAAAAGAAAAAAGAGCCATTCCCATATTAGAAACCCATATATTACCTCGTCGTCCTACTCCAGCAGTTTGAGTCTGAGCTATAACACAATCGTAATTTTTTAACTCTTTTCTAGATTTTAAATATTTATTTGTAGAATCAATCTCTTCAAACTTAAATACTCGCATCTCAACCTCTTTCTAATTTTGATTATAAATATCTTTTTGTTTTGATTACATCTTTTTTAATTTCTTCAGTTATAATTTCACCATTAAGTTCTGAATACTTCAAACTTTCATCTCAAGCTCCATGAAGCTCATTTGCTATTTTCCAAATTTGAGATTGTAACTCAACTCTTTGTTTTCCACTTGACATATATTTTCCTCCACATCTATTCATCTTTACTTCTATTATATCATAATAATACTGTAATATTTTTTTATTTTTAGCAAAAAATAAAAAAGGTATATAGTACTCAAAATTTTTAAATTTTCTAATACAATACACCTATGTTGATTCTAACTAGAATGCCAAAACTATTTTTAACGGTTCAATTTTAAATCTTTTATTCTTCTATTTTTATATATCTAAATGTAGAAAATCTATTTAATTTTATTACTTCTTCTTTTGTTAATCCAATTTTATACTCTTCTATTTTTTCTTCTTCTATATCTATATAATTTTTTAATCTCGATACTGCTTCTAAAACTGGATAGAAAAAAAGCTCATTATTTTTTCTTAAGTTATCTATTAAAATATTAATCTCTGTTTTTTTTTCTTCAATATTTTCATCAGAATTCTCATAACTTGTAGTGGATATAACATCTATAACTTTTAAATAATTCATATATGTAACTTTAGTAAACATATTAAATTCCATTTTCTTCCTCTTTCATTACTAATTTAAAAATTACATTATATTCAAATATTCCTTTTAATAAAATCTTCACTGAAAATTCCATATATTTTAGTATATTCTCAATTGAATAAATATACTTTCCATTACAAGTAAAATCAAAAATTCCAATTTGATATAATGGAATATCAGAAAAAAGATTATGTATCTCTGATATAAATTTCTTCCTATCAAAATTGGGGCTTTCTTTTCCTTTAATTAAAACCATCTTTTCATCTTCTTTACTTGAAGCATCATAGATTTCATACCTTACTTCTATATCCTCATTCCCATAGATATTGTACAACATCCCTTCTTTTATCAAAGGGATTCTTTCTTTTAACTCTTGATTACAATACCCGATACATAAATATGGTATTATTGAAAATCTTTTTAATAACTCATTACATTTACTTGAGTTATTTACAATACCACTCAAGCTAAATAACGACTCCCTTACTGTGCTATTTTTTATCATTTCATAAAGAACAGAATACTTATCTAATATTTCTAAATAATTATTAACAGATTTAACAGTTCCATCTGAATTCAGCTCATAATGAATTTTTTCAAAAGCAGTATTTAAAAGTTCTAAAGAATCTGTTAACGAAGTTGCTTCATTCTGCTTTTTTTCTGTATATATATATAATTCTAAGGTATTTTTATCCATCCCTAAGTCAAGTTCTAAAGAACTAATATTATTTAATATTTCATTGTTTTTCAAAATGAGTTGTTCTTCATAGTTTAATATATACCTATTTATTACTCCATCATCTAAAAACTCTATTTTCATATACTTTCCTCTCTATGCACCCTATTTTATTTCAACTTTGTGAGAATTAGCCATAATTTTTATCTCATTTACATGTTCTTCTCTTAAATTTCCTGAAATTTCCTCTTTTTCAATTTGACTAATTCTCTCCTTTACCTTTTCAATAGATTTTTCTACTATAGTTGCCTCTGCTTCTTTAGTTTTTAAACTATATTTATTTTTACTTTCAATATCTAATATATTAGTTGTTAGAAGTCCTTTAGTTGTTGTTTCTTCTGAAATTCCATCTCTTACATAAACTCTTAAATTCCTTGCATCATTAAAAATCTTAAAATTATATAAAATTTTATCTTCAAAATTGATAGTACTCATATCTTTAACATAATTTAATGTTTCATTCATATCTTGTGTTAATTGAATTAATAATTCTTTTTCATCTTCTGTAACAGTATAATTTCTTTCAAAAGGATTAGAAAATCTAATACTATTTTCATTGTTTATAGCAGTTAATATATACCCTTCACTTTCTTCGTCACTTGGAAAAAAAGCAATAACTTTATCCCCTATTTCAGGTGTACAGAACAATCCCGTTTTAGTTTTAGAGTATGGAGTCGCATACGGAAAGTAAAATCTTCTTCTCCCTGATAACTCTTCTGACATCATAGAGGTCTTATCAGCTATTTTTATTAAATAGTTATAATCTGCTCTATTTACTTTTTTTCTTACTTTTTCTTCTCGAATACTTTTTATTTTTTCTAATCCTTCTGTAAAATCAATTGTTAAATAAGATATATTATTCTTACTTTTAAGTGGAACTCTTCTAACTCTTCCTTCAATTGCACACCCTTTTATTTTTTTATTAGATTGTATTGGAAAAATAAAATCTTCTTTTTTTATTGTATATTCCCCTTTAAATATAGAATTTTCTAATGTAATAACTCCTTCTGTTACATATCCCAAAAGCTTTTTTTCCTCTTCTATTGAGTCTTTTTTTAGAAAAATTCTTTCCCCACATAAATAAAAAGATAAATTTGTTCCTACATAATAGGTTTCTTCATTTTCTCTTACTTCTGAAAGATTGCTCTGAATTTCATTCCATATTTTTGAAACTGAGGTTTCTCTTGAAAGTCCTATTGTAATACCTCCGTTCTCAGTATTAAATACTGCTAATTGAAGATGAGAAACTATTCTTATTAGAAATTCCCAATCTGTTTCATCATATTGTATTACTAATCCTTTATATATTGGAGTTAAAAGTTCAGTTAATAACCGATTACCATCTTCTGTTCCTAATATTTTTATATTTTTATATGTTTTTTCTATTAATAAAACTAAATCATTATATGTTAAGTTGGAATTTTGAAAAACTTTATAATTTTTATATCGGTCTAAAATCTCACTGTATGATTTTAAATTAAGTTTTATTATATATTCATCAGAATAATAATTTTCACAAATATATTTTTCAACAACTCCTCTGAATATTTTTCTTCCTCTAAATGAAATTACTACAACTTTTTTATGTTCATAAAAAGCTATCCATTCCTCATGAGGAACATTTTTTATTCTTAATTCTAAGTTAACAATTGTATGAGTATTTTCTTTAAATTTCATTTCAAATTTTGTCAAAGTATAATTTTTATTATTTATTTGTGTTTTTTTTACATCATTCTCTCCTGTCATATATGCTATTTCGAAATCTTCAATAGTATATCTTGTATCTTCTACATATCTCTCGCCATTCATATTTTTTCTCCTTACAATTAATTTGTTTGTTTAGATTTCTCTATACCATTTCTTATTACTGAGACATTTCCTCTTCCTATACAATTAAGTTGGCTACTTGTTGTTAAATTTTTAGCTCCTTTGTTACCTTGACATTTTCCTGGATTATTCCATTTCTTTTGAAAATTAGGACTACATCTCCCTTTTATTTTTCGGCAATACATTTTAGAACAATCAAAACAATCTAAACTTGTATCAATCTCTGAAGCTATAGTTCTACCATTTATCTCCATTCCCTTATTATTTTTAGGATAAAAATAGATCTCCCCTTCTCCACAAGAACAATTCAAACTAGCTCCACTTACAAGTTCATCCAACTCTGCTTTTAGCTGTATTTCACCCTTTTTAAATGCCTTTACATAAAGAATTTCCTCATACAATCCTCTTTTAATATTATCATCGTTGTATAAATATTGAATTGTTTTATCATTATATTTGTTATTCTCCATATGACCTATTATTATTTTCTTCTGAAGTCCTTGACTTATTTGTACTTCTTCTATTTTCATATACTCATCAAATAATGAATAATCTCTATTTAACATTATATGTCTTATGTAGTCACGTACCTGTTGATAAGCTAATACTTTATCTCTATTTGTATATCTTTTTAGATTATTTAATAAACGTTCAGCTATATTTTCTTTTAGTGTATACGTATCTTCCATTGTTTCAGCCATTTCAAAATACTTACCAACCTCTTTATTTTCTTTAACTATATAAAAATGCCTTCCTAATAATCTTAAATTTCCTTCTGAATCTACTGGAGAATAATTTGAATTTCCTAAATAATTTAACTTTTCTGAAGTTTTAATCAATGATTGCATTTTTAGATTTTCAAACTCTGGTAAAGTATAAAAAGAATAATCCTTATAATAACTAGACGGTATACTTCTAAGTATACTACCTATATACTTCTTATTTAATTTTAGATAATTACTTGTTCCTGATAGATCTAAATTAATTTTTCCATTGTCTGTCAAAAAAGGAAAAATACAGTTTTCACTTTCATAGCTATAATCACTTTCATCTTCTACATGAACGCTCAGCGAATTTTTAATCTTTTTTATTATTACATTTGTTTCTTTACCCAATAATAAATAGCACGTCTTATCTTCTACTAGTTTTTTTACTTTTTCTTTTTGTTCTCTATTCATCTCTAAAAAAGAAACAAATTTGTTAGTTTCCTTTTCTAAAATTACTGGCTTTTCTTTATATGTATAAAGATTTTCTATTTTTTTCCCTCCTGATGTTGGAGCTGTCCACGAATGTTCTTGACTATATGATTTTTCTACTACCATATATTTTTCTATACAATATCTATTTTCTTTTAGATAAAACTCATAATAAAAGCTTTTTGATGTTTTTTCAATAACTGGTCCATTATAGATCATAAAATCTTTCGTAATTTCCAACTTTCTATTTTTTAAAGCATCTAAAATTTTTTTATTCTCCTTTACACTCCTATCTAATGAATATTCATCTTCGATTGCCTTCTCACTGGCTTCTCCAAAACTTAACTCTTTACTTCTATAAATGCAGTTTTTATCATTACCTTCAATTTTAATTTTTTTTACATTAGTTGTAAAAAAATCAAATAAACTAAATTCTTTTTTCAATTCTAATTCAAGCTTCAATTCAAGATAGTCTTCTAAAGATAAATTAATATCTTCATAAATAAAAATAGCTCCTTGATAATCATCATCGGAAACATTGTTTTCATTTTCTAATTTTATAGAGTACTTCTCTGTATTATCTTTCAATATCTTTAGTACATCTTGTATAGGTTTAATCGTTATATCAGTTGTATATGAGTTCATATTATTATTCAACCTTTTACAATTTAAACAGTTATTATAATTATTACAAGTAAAAATTTGATTTTTACAAAGTTTTACATATAACTCGTTTATAACTCTATTATTTTTTATTTCATTTCCCCATCTATTTATACTTAATATAACCTTTACTATTACACTTCCAAATAAAAATGTAAAACCATTAAATCCAATCTCTATAAGTAGTGCTAGAACAATAAATGTCATATCAGCTGGATTATCAAGTGATAATTCATTCCTCATTACTTGTCCTATACTATTTGCAGTAATATTATAATACATTGCTATATCTTTTGGTTCAAACTCATATAATGACTTTATTAATGTATTATAACTATATTTAAATGTTCTTATATCTTTTTTTAACTCCAATATATCTAAATACTCTTGACTTACATAATATAAGTCTGCCAAATCGCCTCCATATCCAAAACCTGTTACTGTTATTTTATAATCTTCTATCTTTTCTCCTTGTTCTGATATTGTTGTTATTATTTTTCCCAGTACCAAAGAATCTACTAGTGTCATTAATACTGTTTCATTTAAAATTTTCTCACTCTCTATATTTTTCCTAACCTCTGTTCCTTTTTGTGCATTACTAAAACAGAATACTATATCTTTTGTTTCTTTTTTTCTCAATACTATTACTCTAAATCCTTCATATTCTATATTTAAATGTTCTTCTAATAAATATAATTTTGTCTTATTCTTTTTTTCTACTAAACTTTTCATTGTATTTTCTAATACATTTAATTTTTCTTTTTCTTCTTCGGCTATATTATCTAATTCTATTGAAGTCATGTAGTCTTGAATATTTTCTACTACATAATTTAACAAATTATAGGTTAGAAATGGTAAATCTATTAAAAAAGCCCCTATATAATTACCTATTCCTAACTCTTTACCTAATATCTTTATATTATTTTTCATATTTTTTATTGCTGATGATATAAAGTCTTTTGTTAACTTTGTTCTAAATTCAGATGAATTAACATAACTTAAATGTCCTAAAAAAAATGTAACAAAATTTCCCTCTAGATTTGAATAAACTGTCTTCATATATTCTTCAAATCCCTCTGTAAATATTTTTGTCGGTATGACAAATTCTTTTATTTCCTTTAACCCTAAAAGCATTCCTTTTGAATATTTTGTTAAATACTCCTCTAAATAATTATCAAAATAACTATTTAAATTCTTTTCTATCTCCTTCAATGTCTCTTTATACTCTCTTGAATTACTTTTTAAGAAATTTTTAACACCTTTTGAAATCCCTGTTATTTTAACTTTTTTTCCACTTATTTCTAAAGTTATACTTTTTATATTTTTTAAAGTAAGTATTTCGTCTAAATTTGATACCTCTTTTCCTGATACAATGTATTTTAGATTTTTTATATCTTTTTCAGAGTAATTAACTAAAATATTATCAATCTCATTTTTTATCCATTTTCCTCTTACTTTTTCTTCTTCTGCCATTTTTTTGATCAATTTTAAAAGCTCTTCATTTGCTCTTTTTTTATCATTTTTATATAATCTTAATACTTTGTGAACATCTGAAGAATTAAGATGCCACTCACTTTTTAATATTTTAAACGGATTTCCTACTTTTCTTATTCCACCTATAATATCATTTCTTCCTTTACTTCCAAGCGCTGGAATAATTATAGAAGCAAGAGTAACTGCATAAGCAACTTTTTCAAATATTTTAATCATCTCTTTTTTATTTTTTATCTCTGCTCTTGTAGGATAAAATTTTTTATCTCGCAGTTTATTTATATATGTATTAAAATATTCTCTTTCATCAATAGTCGTATCAAACTCTGTTATCTCAATTTTTTCTTCAACTCCATAAATATCCTTAAGAATATTTCCATCAGTATTAGAATAAATAAAGGTTTTTCTGATATCTTTATTTGAACAATTTTCAGGACAATCTCTAGGATAGTTAACTGAACATTTTTTAAGAGCATTCTTCATACAACACCTTGAAAAAACACCTTTATCTCCTAATTCTGCTGTAAGGTCAAAATAGCTACTTATTAAATCATACCCATCAAAGCCACCTAATATCTCCCATTCTTTTGTAAACTGCCCTTCTGGATTATTTTCTTTTGCAACTTCAAAATATTCATATACAACTCCAGCTCTTTTTTTTAATTCTTGAAGATCTTTATATATTATTTCTCCTACTTCATTTTCGTCGTCCATATCATTCTTTTCTATAAAAACTCTTTTACCTTTATCAGGATTTAATATAGCTTCTCTTTCTTGCTCTAAGAGTGAATAGATTGTATGATTTGTGTAATTTTCTCCTTGAGAATCTTCTGTTGTTTCTATATCTTTTTTTAGATTAGCAAACTCCATTTTTAAATTTGATAAATTACAAATTGCTAACAATTCTTTATCTATTATACTCATAATTTTCTCCTTTAATTTTAAAATTTTTCCCACTCAAACTGTAACTCTTCTAAGTTATTATAATTTAATTTTTTCTTCCCTTCTAAATTATTACTTTCAATATATTTTGGAGAATTGAGCTTTTTATAAAATACAATTCCTTGATAAAACATATCTCTAATGCCATTTTCTATATATGCTCCTTTATTTATTTGTAACATATTTCTTTTAATGACATCTTTTGTAGGATATTTTCCTAAAAGTTCATTTCTTAAGTTAAAGAACTCTTTTCTTGTTAATTTTTTTCTATTATTTTCTAAAATAGTTAAAACTTTATTATTGTTTATCATATTATCTTTTAATACTCTTTCATCTATTATAAAGATTTCTAAGCTGACGTATTCAAAAGTTCCTGTCTGTTTCATAAACTGTACAAATTCGTAAATCTGTTTCCTATACCACTCTCTATCTTCATCATTCTCCACCCTTCCAAAGATATAAATGCCTCCTTTTAGAAAAGGTAAACTTCCATCTTCTAATCTCTTTTTATACTCTGGCAAAAACTTTGGATT